>NZ_JADZDS010000012.1 GCF_020850895.1 Thermomonas sp.
CGCAAGCCCGTGGCGTACATGAGCTCAAGCATGGTGCGGTCGCGTTGTCCCACCGGGTCGCCCAGGTCCGGCGCCTCCAGCAGCGCGGTCACCTGCGCTTCCGACAATGCCTTGGGCAGCAGCCGCGGAAGCCGCGGGGCCTGCAACAGCGCCGCGGGGTCGTCACTCCTTAATCTGTCGCGTACAGACCGCGCATAGAACGCACGCAGGCAGGACAACAGTCGCGCACTGCTGCGTGGGCTGTAACCGGCGCGGGTGCGTTGCGCCAGGTACGCGAACAGGTCCTCGCGCGGTGCAGCCACCAGCATTCGGCCGGAGTCCTGCCGTAGCCAGCGTGCCAGCCCTTCCAGATCAGCCCGATAGGCGGCCAGCGTTGCCTTCGCCAACCCACGTTCGGCCCAACTCGCATCAATGAAACCCTCGATCGCATTGGCATCGTCGAGTGACAGCGAAGGCAGGTTCTGGAGCTGGCGGCGGCGATCGGAAGGTGTGGACATGGCGCAAGCCTAGCCGTTGGCAGCCGTGCGCGCCTGTATCCTTTCGGCCCATGGTCCCGTGCGATCGCCCTCCTGCCTTGGTCGGCTGGCGCCTGATGGCGCTGGTGTACGACGTCTTCCCCCTGCTTGCACTGTGGTTTCTGGCAGCGGCGATCTTCACCCTGGCGCACGGCGATGCAGTCCGCGGCGGCCTGTGGGGGGCGCTGGAATTCGTCGCATTCGTTGCCATTGCCGGAATGTACGCAACGTTGAGTTGGAAGCACGGCGGCCAGACCATCGGCATGCGCCCATGGCGCCTGCAGGTCACGACGCGTGGCCTGGGCGTGCCAACAGCAACGGCCCTGTGGCTGCGCTTCGGCATCGGCTGCCTGTCATTCGCAGCAGCGGGTCTTGGCTTCTGGTGGGCTTGGATCGACCGCGACCACTTGACCTGGCATGACCGCGCCAGTGGCACACGGATGATCCGGACAGCCAAGGCGACATCTGCACAGCAAGTCCAATCGACGGACCCAAGCATCCGCGGCAAGGAAAACTGAAGTGGCGACGGGGCCAGCCGCGCCCCCCACCAACGCCTAGCCGCTACGCCGCCGGAACACGAAATACGACACCCCAAGCATGATCATGGGTGGCACCGCATAGGCAATCCGGAAATCGAAGTGATAAACCCCGGCGAGCTTGGTCACCACCTGCTGCAGCAGCCAGAACCCGAGCGCAAATACGATCCCGATGAACACGCGCTTGCCATACCCGCCGCTACGCAAGGACCCGAATGCGAAAGGTGCCGCGGCCAGGCACAGCGCCAGCACATTCAGCGGATAGAACCAGCGTCCCCAGTAAATCCGCTCGTAGTTGCTTGCATCCAAGCCGTTGCGCTTGCGGTAATCGATGCTGGTCCGCAGTTGAGCGCTATCCAGATGGCCGGGCTTGGTGACGCTGGCCGCAAGCACCGATTCGCTCAGGCGCGAATTCCAGCGTTCGCTGGCCACCCTGCTGCGCTGCACGGACTTGGCATCGAAACGGATTCGATCGACACCGAACAAGGCCCAATGGTCACCACGGTGCTCTGCCTTCTGGACGTTCGCGATCGAACGCAACCGTCCGTCGGGATCGAATTCGAACAGCCGCACCCCATGCAACTCCAGCCAAGAATCACCGGCGCGTGCCTTCTGTTCGCCCCCACGTGCGCTCAGGAACATGTTGCCTTCACGCGCCCACAGCCCGTCGTAGCGGGACACCACCATGTCACTGTGGCGGATCGAGCGAATCGCCTGCGCCCGTTGACTCGCCCACGGCCACAACGTTTCACCATTGACCACCATCAGCAGGGTGAACAGCGCCAGCACCAGCGCGACCGAGACGCTCAACCTCGCGCGCGACAGGCCGAGTGCACGCAGCGCGGTCAATTCTGATGTCGCAGCCAGTTCACCCAGCCCGAGCAGCGCGCCGATCACCGCCGCGGTCGGGAACAGGTCATACGCATGCCCCGGCAAGCCAAGTCCAGCCACCGCGATCGCATGGTTGATCGTGTAGGAGCCCTTGCCGATATTGCCGATGTCATCGGCAAAGGTCAGTACCACGGTGAGGCCGATCAGGATGCCCCACGTCATCAGGATGCTGGTCGCGACGATCCGCGCGATGTAGCTGTCATGCAGCCGTGGCCAATGCTTCATCGGCGACGCCTCGGCCAGAAGGTCCGCCCGTCGCGGGCGTAGGCCCAAGCACCGAGCCCCAGCAGCGGCAGCAACAGCCACCAAAGGCCCAGAGCCGCCGGCAGCGTGCCTTCTGCAAGCCACTGCACGCCGAGGATGGCCATGAAAATTCCAACCAGGTAGGCAAGGAACGCCAGCAGCAGCGCGCCATGCCGCGACTGCCGTGGCGAGCTGCGACCGAGCGGGATTGCCATCAGCGCAAATGCGAAGGCGAGCACGCCGGGGGCAATGCGCCAGTGCAACTCGGCATGCGCCTCGTTGCCACGCATTCGCAGCAGGTCGGGTGTTGATCGATACTGCGGCGCGTCCAGCCGGCTAGGCGGATCGACCTCGGGCAACTCGACTTCATTGCGCCGGTAACGCATCAGCCGGAAGTCGAGCCGGTTCCCGCTGGCGGGTCCTTCCACCCGGAAGCCATCCACCAATGCCAACACGCGGGCGCCATGGTCGCGATAGAGCTCGCCACTGCGCGCCGTCGCCACGTCCATCCGGTCGCCACGCTCGCGGTAGATGAAGATGCGCTGCAGCTTGGTCCCATCGGTCGACATGACGCCGACATAAGCCACGCCGCCGTTGGACATCGGCGTGAATCGGCCCGGTTCCAGTCCAGCGACCAGCAGGTTCTTGTTGGCCTCCTGCACCATCGATTTGGCCATCCAGTTCGCCCATGGCCCAAGCCAGAGCGCACAGGCGGCGATGAAGGCCACCACCGGCAGGGTCACGATCATCAGGGGCCGCAGCAGCCGCCTGGGCCCAACCCCAACCGCCGCCAGCACCGGCATCTCCAAATCGCGATACATCCGACCGATCGCGAGCAGGATGCCCAGCAGCAGCGCCAACGGCAGGATCAGCGGCAGATAACCCAGCAACCGCAGCCCCAACTGCGAGAGCAACAGCGGTGGTGGCACCTTGCCGATCGCCATTTCACCAACCAGATCGGCGAACACGCCACCGAGGCTGACGATGACGAGGATCAGCAGTGACGCCAGTACGGAGCGTGCGAATTCACTGCTGAGGTAGCGGTCCAGCTTCGGCATCGGGCCGTGTTGCCTTAGAATTGGGGGTTTGCCGCACCAATGATCATTACCGGCCGCGGCTATGCATTGTAAGCGCTCCCGCGCACCGCGACCCGCCTGCGGGCCCGCCGTCCACCCCGCATGCATTGCTCCTCGAGTCCTCCCCGAAAACTTCGATAAGACCCCGCAATGAGCCTCGAATTCAGCCTGAACACCCTCGCCCCAACATCCGTCGCCGTCGATTGCCTGATCGTCGGCGTATTCGCCGATGGCAGCCTGAGCCCCGCCGGAACAGCAGTGGACTCCGCCAGCAATGGCCGCCTGCAGGCCTTGATTACGCGTGGCGACGTCTCAGGCAAGACCGGAAAAACCGCGCTGCTGCACGATGTCGCCGGCGTGACGGCGCCCCGCGTGCTGGTGATCGGACTGGGCGATGCCGAGAAATTCGGCGTGCCGCAATACCTGAAAGCGGTGGCCGATGCCGCGCGCACGCTGAAATCCGGTGCCGTGACCAGCGCCCTGTTCACCCTGAGCGAACTGGCGGTGAAAGAGCGCGACGCGGCGTGGGCGATCCGCCAAGCCGTGATCGCCAGCGATCATGCCTGCTACCGCTACACCGCCACCTTGGGCGCAAAAAACAACAAACGTGATGACAAGGGCCTGAGCCGTCTTGAAATCACCGGCAGTGATGCCGCCGCACTGGCACAAGGCGTGGCGATTGCCAAAGGCGTGCAGTTCACCCGTGAGCTTGGCAACCTGCCACCGAACATCTGCAACCCGGCGTATCTGGCCGAGCAAGCACAAGCCTTCGCCAGCGGCAAGGCCAAGGTGAATTGTGACGTGCTGGACGATGCGGCGATGGAGGCACTCGGCATGGGTTCGCTGCTGGCCGTGGCCCGCGGCAGCGCACAGCGCCCGCGCCTGATTGTGCTCAAGTACAGCAACGGCGGCGACGCCAAGCCCTACGTCTTGGTCGGCAAGGGCATCACCTTCGACACCGGCGGAGTGAATCTGAAAACGCAGGGCGGCATCGAGGAAATGAAATACGACATGTGCGGCGCCGCCGGCGTGCTTGGCACCTTTGTTGCCGCCGTGAACATGCAACTGCCGGTGAATCTGGTCTGTATTGCCGCTGCGGTGGAGAACGCCATCGACGGCAATGCCTATCGCCCGTCGGACGTGATCACCTCGATGTCCGGCAAGACCATTGAAGTGGGCAATACCGATGCCGAAGGTCGGCTGATCCTGTGCGATGCGCTGACCTATGCCCAGCGCTTCGAACCGGCCGCACTCGTTGATGTCGCCACCCTCACCGGCGCCTGCATGGTGGCGCTGGGCAAGTACGCCACCGGGGTGATGACCAAGTCCAGCCACGATCTGGCGCGTGAATTGATCGATGCTGGCGAAACCGCATTCGACCGCGGCTGGCAGCTGCCGCTGTGGCAGGAGTACCAATCGATGCTGGATTCCGCGTTTGCCGATGTCTACAACATCGGCGGCCGCTGGGCGGGCGCGATTACTGCGGGTTGCTTCCTGTCGCGCTTCACCGAGGGCCAGCGCTGGGTGCACCTGGACATCGCAGGCTCGGCTTCGGATGACGGCAAGATGGGGATGGCCACCGGCCGGCCGGTCGGCATGCTGTCGCAATGGTTATTGGATCGCGTGGGCTAATGCCACGCGCCGACTTCTACCTGATCGACAAACCCCGCTTTCGCGAGGAGCCGTTGCTATTGGTGTGCGAATTGGCAAAAAAAGCCTTCGCCGCCAATTTACCCACACTGATTCTGGCCCGCGATATGACGCAGGCAGAAGAACTCGATGACTTGCTGTGGTCGTTTGATCCGGATGAGTATCTGCCGCACCAGATTGCAGGCGCGGATGAAGACGAGGATGAAGCGCCGATCCTGATCGCCACGCCCGAGATCGACGCGCCCAACCGTCCACTGCTGATCAATCTGCGTGACGACGCACCACAGGGCAGCTTCGACCGCGTGCTGGAAGTCGTGCCCGCAGACGAATCCGCGCGCGACCCGCTGCGCGAACGCTGGAAGCACTACCAATCGCTCGGCTTTACGCTCAAAAAATTCGACATGTGACACGCCCCATGACCTCCCTCGATTCCGGCTTCAATCCCCAAACTTTTGAATCCCGCCTGTACGCGCAGTGGGAGGGCAGCGGCGCGTTTGCACCGCTGGGCAACGGCCCCGCTTACAGCATCCTGCTGCCGCCGCCGAATGTGACCGGCACCTTGCACATGGGCCATGCGTTCCAGCACACCCTGATGGACGCGCTGGTGCGCTACCACCGCATGCGCGGCTACCGCACCCTGTGGCAGATGGGCACCGACCACGCCGGGATCGCCACCGAGATGGTGGTATCGCGCAATCTGGCATTGGAAGGTAAGGGCGAAACCCGCGACTCGCTGGGGCGCGACGCCTTCATCCAGAAGGTGTGGGAATGGAAGCAGCACAGCGGCGACACCATCGAACGCCAGATGCGCCGGCTGGGCGCCAGCGGTGACTGGTCGCGCAGCGTGTTCACCATGGACCCGATGCCGTCCATCGCGATCATCGAAGCCTTCGTGCGCCTGCACGAGCAAGGCTTGATCTACCGCGGCCAGCGCTTGGTCAACTGGGACCCGGTGCTGAAGACCGCGATCTCCGATCTGGAGGTGGTGAGCGAGGAAGAGAACGGCCACCTGTGGGAGATCCGCTACCCACTGGCCGATGGCGTGAGCTATGAACACGTCGAAGTCGATGCCGATGGTGTCGAGACCCTGCGCGAAACCCGCGACTATCTGGTGGTGGCCACCACACGCCCGGAAACCATGCTTGGCGACACCGCGGCGATGGTGCACCCGGACGATGCGCGCTACGCCGCGCTGCACGGAAAATTCGTTGCGCTGCCGCTGACCGGCCGCCGCATTCCGGTGATCTGCGATGACTACGTGGATCGCGGCTTCGGCACTGGCGTGGTCAAGGTGACACCCGCGCACGACTTCAACGACTATGCGGTGGGCCAGCGTCACAGCCTGCCGATGATCAATATCTTCACCGACACCGCGCACGTCATTGAAGATCGCGACGACATCCCGGCCGCCTACCGTGGCCTCGACCGCTTCGAGGCGCGCAAGGCCATTGTTGCTGACTTGGAAGCCCAAGGCCTGCTGGTCGAGATCAAGCCGCACAAGCTGCAGGTGCCACGCGGCGACCGTAGCGGCCAGGTGATCGAGCCCTTCCTCACCGACCAGTGGTTCGTGAAGATGGACAGCCTGGGCCAGCGCGGGCTGGAACTCGTCGAGAGCGGCGCGGTGAAATTCGTGCCGCCGAACTGGATCAACACCTACCGGCACTGGATGGAAAACCTGCAGGACTGGTGCATCAGCCGCCAGCTGTGGTGGGGCCATCGCATCCCGGCGTGGTTTGACGCTGCGGGCAAGGTTTACGTGGGCCGCGATGAGGCCGACGTGCGCGAAAAGCACGCGCTGGGCGATGCCGTGCTGACCCAGGATTCCGACGTGCTGGAAACCTGGTTCTCCTCGGCCATGTTCCCGTTTTCCACGCAGGGCTGGCCGGATGCGCAGGCGATGGCCGAGCGTGGCTTCGATGCCTACCTGCCGTCCAGCGTGCTGGTCACCGGCTTCGACATCATCTTCTTCTGGGTCGCCCGGATGGTGATGATGACCGACCATTTCACCGGGCAGGTGCCGTTCCGCGACGTCTACATCACCGGTCTGGTGCGCGACAAGGACGGCCAGAAAATGTCGAAGTCAAAGGGCAATGTACTCGACCCGATCGACATCATCGACGGCATCAGCATCGACGACCTCGTGGCCAAGCGCGTGCACGGCCTGATGCAGCCGAAGATGGCGGAGAAGATCGAAAAGGCCACCCGCAAGGATTACCCGAACGGCATCAATGCCCACGGCGCCGACGCGCTGCGCTTCACCATGGCCGCACTGGCCGGTCCCGGCCGCGACATCAAGTTCGACCTCGCCCGCGCCGAGGGCTACAAGAACTTCTGCAACAAGCTGTGGAACGCCACGCGCTTTGCGCTGATGAACGTGGGCGACTTTTCCCTTCTCCCTCCGGGAGAGCACACTCCCGCCTTGCCCCCCTCTCCCACCGGGAGAGGGGTCGGGGGTGAGGGTACACCCACCGACGAGCCCTCATCCGGCGCTGCGCGCCACCTTCTCCCGGAGGGAGAAGGAAACCACCCCGCCACCGACGCGGAAAAATGGATCCTCGCCCAGCTAGACCGCGTGAGCGCGGAAGCGGCCGAACACTTCGCCAGCTACCGCTTCGACCTGCTTGCGCAGTGCCTGTACGAGTTCGCCTGGAATCAATTCTGCGACTGGTTTGTGGAGCTGGCCAAACCCGCACTGCAGGGCGATGACCCCGCGGCCGCCAGCAGCACCCGCCACACCCTGCTGCAGGTGCTGGACGCCCTGCTGCGCCTGCTGCACCCGCTGATCCCGTTCGTCACCGAAGAGCTGTGGCAGTCGGTTGCGCCCAAGCTCGGCAAGTCCGGCAGCCTGATGCTGCAGGCCTATCCGCAGGCGGGCGATCTTGATGTCAGCGGCTACGTCAGCGCCGAGGCCGATATCGAATGGCTGAAGGCAATCGCCGGTGCGGTGCGCCGTATCCGCAGCGAGCTCGGCGTATCCCCGTCCAAGCAGGTGTCCCTGCTGCTCCGCGCCGGCAATGCCGATGACGCCGCCCGCGTGGCGCGGCTGCAAGCCCAGCTGCGCTTCCTGTGCAGGCTCGAGCGCATCGAATCGCTCACCGGGGAACCGCCCGCCGCTGCTCCGGCCGTGGTCGGCGAATTGCAGCTGTTCGTGCCGCTGGAAGGCCTGGTGGACCTGGACGCCGAGCGCACCCGCCTGGACAAGGAAATCGCCAAGGTGTCCGCGGAAAAGGACAAGAGCGAGGCCAAGCTGGCCAAGTTCGGCGCAGGCGTGCCGGCCGCAGTCGTCGAGCAGGAACGCGTACGGTTGGTGGACTGGAGCAGCAAGCTCGACGCCTTGAGCGCGCAGCGCAGCAGACTGGGCTGAATGCGTGGTGATGGTTTCCCGACGCGTGGTTGCCAAGCCGCCGGCCGGGTGTCACCTTAAGCGCTGAACCCCCGCGTCACGCGTTGTGGCAAGGGGGCCCGAATGATTCACGCAAGGCATCGGCGCCAGGGGGGCGCCCATGACATGCAGGACAACGCAGCCCAGCTTGAGCCGGCGCTCGATTCGTACCGCCTGTTGCTGGATGAAGTCGGTGCCTTTATCTACACCGCCGACCTGCAGGGTCGGTACACCTATGCCAATCGCCTCGTGCTGGAGATGCTGGGGCGTCCGCTTGCCCAGGTGATCGGCAAGACCTTCGCCGAGTGCGTCGGTGTGTCCGCACTGGACGAAACGATCGACGATACCGATCGTCGGGTGATGCACGATGGCGAAACCATTGCCCGCGAGGAAACCCACGACATTCCGGGCGACCAGGCGCGCACGTTCTGGTCGGTCAAGAAGCCGTTGCGTGATGGCGAAGGCCGGATCGTCGGTCTGCTTGGCATCTCCTACGACATCACCGAGAAAGTGCAGCTGGAAGCGCGCCTGCGCGAGAAGAAAACACTGCTGGATGCCGTGCTCGACCATGTCGATGCGTTGGTGTACATGAAGGATGCCAGTCGCCACTTCCGCTACGCCAACCAGCGGGTGGCGCAAATGTTCGGTCTTCCGGTCGAGCAGATCATCGACAGGCTTGACAGCGCGTTGATGCCGCACGAGGCCGCTGATCGCTTCTGGGCGATCGACCAAGCCGTGATCGACTCGCAGCAGCCTTATGCCGCCGAAGTGAGTCTGCCGGACGCTGCCGGCCACCTCCGTCACTTCTGGAGCGTGATCGTGCCCTGGGTCGATGCCGAGGGCGTGCAGGCCGTGGTCGGCATGAGTACCGACATCACCGCTCTGCACGAGCTCCAGGAAGAATTGCAGCAGCAGGCACGCACCGACAGCCTGACCGGCTGCGCCAATCGCCGCCGTTTCTTCGAGCTGGCCGAGATCGAGTACGCGCGTAGCCGACGGCATGGCTCGTCACTCAGTCTGATCGCCATCGACATCGACCATTTCAAGCAGATCAACGACCACTATGGTCACCCTACCGGCGATCTCGTGCTGCAGGATTTCGTTGGCTGTTGCCGCGGAATCCTGCGCGAGATCGATATCTTCGCCCGCACCGGCGGCGAGGAGTTCTGCATCCTGCTGCCATGCGCTTCGCTGGATGCTGCACGGGAGATTTCCGAGCGCATTCGCACCATGACGATGGCTTGCCAACCCGTCGATGCCCTGCCGTCACTGCGGATCAGCGCCAGTTTCGGCGTCTCCTCCCTGGGAACGGCGGACCCGGATTTCCAGGTCTTGTTCGCCCGCGCCGATCGTGCGCTGTACGCTGCCAAGCAGCAGGGGCGCAACCGCACCGTCGTCCTGTAACGCGCTCCGCCCATCTTCACGACAGCCCAATGGCGGACACCGTCCGTTCCAAGCCAATCAATCGGAGATTGCATTGAACACTGTCCGCCTTGCCGTCATCTACTACAGCGCCTACGGCACCAACCATGCCATGGCCGAGCTCGCCGTCGACGCGGCCCGTGAAGCCGGAGCTGAAGTGCGTTTGCGCAAGGTCAGGGAGACCGTTCCCGAAGCCATTGTCATGGGACAAGCCGCTTGGGCTGCACATGCAGAACGTACCGCCCACATCGACCACGCCAGTCCGGATGACATGGTGTGGGCCAACGCCTACCTGTTCAGCGCACCGACGCGCTTCGGCACCGTCGCCAGCCAGATGCGTGCCTTCATCGATACCCTCGGCCCGACCTGGGCCGAAGGCAAATTATCGAACAAGGCGGCCAGTGCCATGACCAGCGCGCAGAACACGCACGGAGGACAGGAATCCACCTTGGTTGGGTTCTACACCACATTCATGCACTGGGGGGCGATCCTGGTGCCGCCGGGCTACACGGACCCTTCGATCCACGCTTCCGGAGGCAATCCCTACGGCGCCAGCGCCACTGCCACCGCCGCGCCACTGAGCGAAGAAACCAAGGCGGCAATCCGAGCTCAATCCAGACGCCTCGTCGATTTCGCCGGGCGCATCGCAGGCTGACACTCGGACATGGCGACGCACTCCACCGCCGCTGCGTTGAAGCAACGCCATCGAGAGGTCCGCGATGCCCAACCCGAGAATTGGCGCATCCGCATCCACCGCGCGCTCAGCTGGCTGCAGCGCGCAGAAAACGAGACGCGCGACGAGGACGCCCGGTTCCTGTTTCTGTGGATCGCACTGAATGCCGCGTATGCGCATGAATTCGGTTTCGAACAGAGTGAACGCGAGCAGGCGCGCCAGTTCATCGACAAGCTTGTTTCCCACGACCGCGAGGGTCGCCTCCAGCAGGTCCTGTTCGACCAATTCACCGGCCCGGTTCGCACCCTGCTGGCGAACCGATTCGTGTTCGAACCATTCTGGCGCGCCTTGCGAGAACACGACTCCAGCAATTCCTGGGAAAGGCAATTCGAGGGCGCGCGCATATTGGCAATGCGCGCCCTGATGGCACGCCAGACGGGGCAGGTCCTGTCCATCGTCGCAGACCGATTGTATGTCCTGCGTAACCAACTCATGCACGGCGGCGCCACTTGGAACAGCGACGCCAATCGCCAGCAAATCCACGACGCGGTGACCATCCTCGACGCCCTGATCCCCACCATCATCACCCTGATGATCGAACACCCCGATCCCGACCTGTCCGGGATCACCTTCCCCATGCTGGATCTTCACGGATAGCGCCACGGCTTCCAGCGCCCAACGCCGTGCAGTGAAAACGCCATGGCGGTTGGTCTGCGTCTGCAAATCGTGGGCAAGAAACCGGACACCAGCGATTCCCGCCAGTTCGACGCCATGTCACCCTCGCCTGACCCCTGCACCGGATGAAGAGTGTGCTTCGGGCACAAAAATGCCCGCATCGGTAGCGGGCATTTGAGTTGCAACTGGTTGTTTCTACTGATTATTCTGGTGGCTATGGGTGGAATCGAACCACCGACCTCGGGATTATGAGTCTCGCGCTCTAACCGTCTGAGCTACATAGCCATTCGAGCCGAGCATTTTCCCGTGTCGTGTCGCGTGCGTCAATTGTCATGTCGACGGGTTGCGAGCAATCGTGACCAATGGCACAGTCGATCCCAGTAGATTTTCGGAGTCCGCGTCGTGATCGATCCGGACGGCTTTCGCCCCAACGTGGGCATCGTGCTGATGCACGAGGATGGGCGGGTGTTCTGGGCACGGCGCGTGCGCCGGGACGGCTGGCAGTTTCCGCAGGGCGGGATCAATACCGACGAAACCCCGCTGGAAGCCATGTTCCGCGAGTTGAACGAAGAAACCGGACTGCATGCTGGGCAGGTGGAGGTGTTGGGCTCCACGCCGGGTTGGCTCCGCTATCGGTTGCCGTCCCATGCGGTGCGTCGCCAGGAACGTCTGGTCTGCATCGGCCAGAAACAAGTCTGGTTCCTGTTGCGTTTTTGCGGCAGTGATACGGATTTTCGGCTTGATCTGACCGACTCGCCCGAATTCGACGACTGGCGCTGGGTGGACTTCTGGTACCCGCAGGAGCATGTGGTGCCTTTCAAACGCGGGGTGTATGCCCGCGCCTTGGCCCATCTCGCCCCGTTTGCACGCGCGGTCGCCGGCCTTGCGGCTGTGCCCATCCCGCAGCAGTGCACATTGCCGCCGATTCCTGGATTCGTACGGCGCAGCTGATCTCAGGCACTGGGCTGCCCAGATGAATGGGCGTTAACCGTTCGTCGGGGATTTGTTGCGTCGCAACAATCGTCGGAATATGCTGCACCGCACAAACCGGCAATCCCTGTCGGCAAGTCAACCAAACAGGAGCCCGCCATGTACGACTACAACGAAACCTTCACCAAGTCGGCCAGCCAGTTCGCTGACGTCGCCGCCAACGCCAACCGCCTCGCCCTCGAGAACGCCGAGAAGGTGTTCGGCCTGCATTTGGCGGCCATCGAGAACAATGTCAACGCCACCTTCGCATTCGCCAACGAGCTGATTGGCGTGCGTGACGCAGAAGGCCTGAAGGCCGCGTTCCCGAAGGGCATCCAGATCGCCCGCACCAATGCCGAGCGCAGCTTCGGCGCCGCCCAGGAAGCCTTCGCCGACACCGTGAAGACCACCGAGGCGATCGGCGCGCTGGCCAAGGCCCAGTTCGAACAGGCCAGCTCGCAGGTCAAGGCGGAAGTCGCCAAGGCCGCCAAGGCTGCGTCGAAGTCCGGCAAGTAATCGCTGACATCGCGTCCGGTTCAACCGGCCGCGAGCGTGAAACCGAAGCCCGGCAGCCAAGCGCTGCCGGGCTTTTTCGTGGACGGTCGAACGACGCGCCGGACATCGTGGCAGCCATGACTTGCTGCACTGTCGGGTTCACTATCCGTGCTAGAATGGAACGATTGTCATTGACGATTCCAGCCAAGGCCGACCTCGATGCCCACCTCCGCGAACTCTTCCAAACCCAAGGCCACCTTGCGCTGGGTGCTGATGCTGGTCGGCGTCATCGTCGTGTTCGGCGGCGTGTTCCTGATCAAGGCCATGTTCGCCAAGGGCACCAATGACTTCTTCGACCACATGGCACAGCCTGCGGTGACGATATCGGCAACCGCGGCGAAACAGGACCGCTGGAGCAGCACCGATGCCGCGGTCGGCACCCTCGCGGCGATCAACGGCATCGACGTGACCGCCGAGTCCGGCGGCGTGGTGCGCTCGATCGAATTCAAGGCCGGCCAGCCGGTGCAGGCAGGCGCGATCCTCGTGCGCCTCAACACCGCCAACGAGGAGGCCGTGCTCAAGGCGCTGGAAAGCTCGGCACAACTGGCACAGGTGCAGGCGCAGCGCTGGCAGGCGCTGGGGCGCGACAAGCTGGTGTCGGTGGATGACGTGCAGACCCGCACCACCGCCGCTGCCAATGCGCGGGCCCAAGTCGAGGCACAACGTGCATTGATCGCGCAGAAGACCGTGCGTGCACCGTTCTCCGGCGTGCTCGGCATCCGCAGGGTGAACCTGGGGCAATTCATTTCGCCCGGCACCGCGGTGGTCAGCCTGCAGCAGCTCGATCCGATCTATGTGAACTTCAGCCTGCCCGAGCAAATGATCGGCAAGATCAGAGAAGGCACGCCGATGCACGCCAGCATCGATGCGCTGCCCGGCCAGGCCTTCACCGGCACCATCACCGCGGTGGATCCGCAGGTCGACCCTGCGACCCACAATTTCACCGTGCAGGCCACCCTGCCCAATCCGGGCGGTGCGCTGCGCCCGGGCACGTTTGCCCGGGTCGGCTTCGATCTTGGCGTCGTACGCGACGTGGTGGTGATCCCGCAGACCGCGGTCAGTTTCAATCCTTACGGCAATGCGGTGTTCGTGATCAGCAAGGTGGCGCGCAAGCCGGGCGAAACGGATGCCCAGGGCAAACCGCTGACGGGCGACAAGCTGGTTGTCACCCAGCGCTTCATCAAGACCGGCGCCACCCGCGGCGACCTGATCGAGGTCACCGAAGGACTGAAGCCAGGCGAACAGGTGGTGACCTCGGGGCTGCTCAAGCTTCGCAACGGCTCCGAAGTGCTGATCGACAATACCGTCCAGCCCAGCGCCGACGCCCAGCCTGCGGTGCAGAACAGGTGAGCACGCACAACCGACCGGCCAGCGTCCGCAAGGGCATGGCCACGCGCACGCGGGACGCCGGAGGCCGGGCATGAAATTCACCGACATCTTCATCCGCAAGCCGGTGCTGGCGATGGTGGTCAGCCTGTTCATCCTGCTGTTCGGGCTGCGTGCCTACAGCGAATTGAACGTGCGCCAATACCCGGAGATGCGCAACGCGGTGGTGAGCGTGAACACCACCTATTTCGGTGCCGACGCCGACCTGATCCAGGGCTTCATCACCACGCCGCTGGAATCGGCGATCGCCAGTGCCGACGGCATCGATTACATGACCTCGAACAGCGCGGCCGGGATGAGCAGCATCCAAGCCTACATCCGGCTGGACAAGGATCCCAACGAGGTCCTGACCCAGATCTCGGCCAAGGTCAACAAGCTGCGCGGACAGTTGCCGCCGCAGTCGGAAGACCCGGTGATCGACCTGCAACAGGGCGAGCAGATCGCGGCGATGTACGTCTCGTTCTCCAGCAACACCCTGAGCAACAACCAGCTCACCGACTACCTGACCCGCGTGGTCCAGCCCAAGCTGGTGACCGTGCCCGGCGTCCAGCGCGCCGACATCCTCGGCTCCGGCACCTTCGCCATGCGCATCTGGCTGAAGCCGGAGAAGATGGCCGCGCTGAAAGTCACCGCCAGCGACGTCAACCAGGCGCTGCAATCCAACAACGTGCTGGCCGCCGTGGGTTCGACCAAGGGCCACATGGTCGCAATCGACATGACCGCGCGCACCGACCTGCGCAGCCCGGAGGAATTCCGCCAACTGGTGATCCGCGAGCAGGACGGCGCGATCGTGCGCCTGGGTGACGTTGCCGATGTCGCGCTCGGCTCGGAAAGCTACGGCACCTCCGTGCGGGTCAACGGCGGTGCGTCGGCCACCTTCATGGGCATCAACGTCGCCCCCGATGCCAACGCGCTCGACGTCATCCGTGCGGTCCGCAAGACCTGGGACAACGACATCGTGCCGCAGCTGCCGCAGGGTGTCGAGGCAACCATTCCCTACGACAGCACCGAAGCCATCCAGGACGCGATCAGCGAGGTGATCCACACCCTGATCGAGGCGCTGGTGATCGTGATCGTGGTGATCTATCTGTTCCTCGGCTCGCTGCGCAGCGTGCTGATCCCCGCCATCACCATCCCGTTGTCGCTGATCGGCGGGCTGTTCCTGATGCTGCTGATGGGCTTCAGCATCAACCTGCTGACCCTGCTGGCAATGGTGCTCGCGATCGGGATCGTCGTAGACGACGCCATCATCGTGCTGGAAAACATCCATCGCCACATCGAGGACGGCATGCCGCCCTTCGATGCTGCGATCCAGGGCGCGCGCGAGCTGGCCTGGCCGGTGGTGGCGATGACCACCACCCTGATCGCGGTGTATTTGCCGATCGGCTTCCAGGGCGGCATGACCGGCGTGCTGTTCACCGAGTTCGCCTTCAGCCTGGCCGGCTCGGTGCTGCTGTCGGGCGTGATCGCGCTGACCCTGACCCCGATGATGAGCTCGCGGATCCTGCGCGCACACGACCCCGACCATCCGAAGGGCAGGTTCGAACGTTGGCTGGATGCCCGCTTCGACACGTTGCACCACGGCTACCAGCGCAAGCTGCACGGGGCGCTGGAAACCAAATCGGTGATCGCCACGTTCGGCCTGATCGTGCTGGCCAGTTGCGCCTTCCTGTACATGGGCGCACCGAAGGAGCCGGCACCGATGGAGGACGAGGGCTTCATCTTCTCGGTCGCCACGGCCGATCCGACCGCGACCCTGGATTACGTCGAGCGCTTCACCCGCCAGATCGATGCCATCGTCAAGGGCACGCCCGAGATCGAGGGCTCGTTCCTGTTCAATGGCGGCTTCGGCGGCGGCGGTGGCGGTGCCAGCCCGAGTGCGATGGCCGGTTTCGTGCTGAAGCCCTGGAGCGAGCGCTCGCGCTCGACCAACCAGGTGCTGCAGCAGACCTTGCAACCGGGGTTCGACAAGATCGCCGGACTGAAGGTGTTCGCGATGGTGCCGCCTTCGCTGCCCAGCGCCGGCGGTGGCGCTGGGGGCGGCGAGTTCATCATCGGCGGCGTCGGTAGCCTCGATCAGCTCGCCGGGCTCGCTGATCGCATCGTCCAGCGCGCGATGGAGAGCAAGCGCTTCATCTTCCTCGACAAGGACCTGAAGCTCGACAAACCACGTATCGAGGTTCACGTCGATCGCGACAAGGCCGCGATGCTCGGGATCGACATGCGCACCCTGGCCATGGACATGTCGTCGATGCTGGCGGGGGGTTACAGCAATCTGTTCTCGATGCAGAACCGCTCCTATCGGGTGATCCCACAGGTCCAGCGCAGCGATCGCCTGAACGCGCACGATCTCGAGAACTACTACACCCGCACCCGCGATGGCCGGCTGATTCCCCTGTCGACCATCGTGACCCTGAGCGAGAGCACCCAGCCGCAATCACTCGCGCGCTTCCAGCAGCTCAATGCGGTGTCGATCATGTTCGCTCCACGCCCCGGCGTGACCAAGGGCGAGGCGCTGGCCATCCTCGACCAGGCCGCAACGGACATCCTGCCGCAGGGCTACAGCGTGGACTACGCGGGTGAGTCACGGCAGTTCAAGCAGGAAGGCTCGGCGATGCTGATGACCCTGGCACTGGCCTTGATCGTGATCTTCCTGGTGCTGTCGGCGCAGTTCGAATCGTTCCGCGACGCCTTGATCATGCTGCTGACGGTGCCGATGGCGATCTGCGGCGCGCTGCTGTCGCTGAACGTGCTGGCGCTGGTGGCGCAGATCCTGCAGATGAAGGGGATCGAGGCGTTCCCGGGGATGAGCGTCAACATCTATACCCAGGTGGGCTTGGTGACCTTGGTCGGGGTGATCTCCAAGCACGGCATCCTGATCGTGGAGTTCGCCAACAAGTTGCAGGAGCAGGGCCTGTCCAAGCGCGAAGCGATCGAGCAGGCCACCGGCATCCGCCTGCGGCCGGTGCTGATGACCACGGCTGCACTGGTGTTCGCGATGATCCCGCTGCTGCTGGCGAAAGGCCCGGGCGCGGCCTCGCGCTTCTCGATGGGCGTGGTGATCGCCTCCGGCATGACCATCGGCACGCTGTTCACCCTGTTCGTGCTGCCGGCGTTCTACCTGTATCTGGCGCGTGACCATAGCCATGATCGCGCCAAGGCCACGGAGGCCGGGCCCGCCGAATCCCTGCCACCGGCGGAACCGCAGCAGGGCTGAACGGCAGAGCCTCCGGAGCGCATCGCAGGGGTGCGATGGGTTGGCTTGTACCCAAACTCCTCCGTCATGCCCGCGAAAGCGGGCATCCATGGACCCCTTTCGATGTTGGGGCGGGAATCGGCAGCAAGGGCAACGTCCATGGGTTCCCGCTTTCGCGGGAACGACGGGCCGGGACACTGCGTCGAAGCGTGAACAACCGCCCGTTCCCGTCCTCACGGGAACGATGGGCCGAAAAGGCGAAAAGGAGGCGAAAAGGGGTCAGAGAACATTTCCGTTTGAAGTCATGCGCAACGTCATGTCGTCGCGGAAATGTTCTCTGACCCCTTTTCAGACCGCAATCCGCAACAACGATGCAAGCTGCACCGGATCGGGATGCTGCGCATGCGGCAGCACGCCCCAGCACGGCGCCGGCAAGCGATCTTGCAACATCAAGATATTGTCCTCGACGCGCTCCATCGCAGGATCGACATGCGACGCGATCCAGCCCGCGAGGATCACGCCATCGGCCTGGATGGCGTGCGCACTCAGCAGCGCATGGTTCAGACAACCCAAGCGCAGGCCCACCACCAACACGACCGGGAGCTGCAGCGCACGCACCAGATCGGCCTGCATCAGCGACGCCGACAGCGGCGCGGCCCAGCCACCCACGCCCTCGACCACCACCGCATCGGCCTGTGCCGCGAGCCGCGCATGTGCATCGAGGATCGGCAGCAGCGTGACTTCAGTGCCGGCATCACGCGCGGCCAGCTCCGGCGCCAGCGGGTGTTCCAGCGCAAAGGGATTGATGTCGGCATAGGCCACGTTGACCGCAGCGGCACGGGACAGCGCCAGCGCATCGTCGTTCTTCCATTCACCGTCGAGCCACGTGCAACCACTGGCCACCGGCTTCATGCCCACCGCACGCAGGCCCTGCCCGCGCAACGCATGCAGCAGCGCACAACTGGCAAGCGTCTTGCCGATGCCGGTGTCCGTGCCGGTGACGTAGAGTCCCTTGTTCATGAGGCATGTAACCTTGAATGGCGCCGACTTAAGTTGACCTAACCGGGGGAATGCATTACGACAAGTACGGGGATGTTCGAATCAACAGGCAAATTCGAGCCGAGCCAGAAACAACCCGTAATACCTATTTTCGATATGCTACGCTCGGCATGGGAAGTCGTGGTATGGGCTGTTTCCAGAATCATTTCGCAATTTGTGTTGAAAACGAACGGATGCGCAAATTCCATTTGCAAAATTTTCGAACAGCAACGGGAGGCAGCGCGTGAGTTTACTCGTTACAGGGGCATGCAGTCGGAATTCGAAGGGGGCGATGTGAAGACAAATCTGCGCAGCACGGCTGGGGTTGAACGGAGTCCGTGCTTTCTGCGCCTGTTGGGCTTCATCATTGCCGTGTCCCTGACCGCATGTACCCAGCGCAACGCAAACAGTGAAGCCACATCTGTGATCGAGCACGCGTGGAACCGGCGTGGTCTTGGACTCGTCAGCGGCGAGGTGCGTTTCATCGGCGGCTTGAACCCGCGCAAACCTGATCCTGCTAAAGGCGAGGATGCGGTCAGTGAATTGCCTTTTTATCGCTTTTATTCAGAAAAAGGCTATATCACGCTCACGGAAGTGCGTGAGAACAAGGATGGTGGCTGGGGTGGCTTTTTCCAGATGGCGATGAACGGCGTCATCAAGACGGCTCGTGTAACGATCACACCTCTGGGCAGACAGAACGGGGAAGTCGAATCAGCCGGTAATGTCGAAGAACTCTGGGTGCCCACAGGAACCGCCAAGGTCGAGGAAATCGTATCGAATGAGCTGTACTCCGGCAGTACGGAACAGTATCGCGTCGTCCAGGGCACGCACACGTGGGACTTAGATCCAGACCTCGCTGCCACTTACGCAGAGGCTCGCGGCACCGATTCGCTTGGCCGGGAAAGGAAGTTCCGAGCGCTGTTGGTGTTCGACGCATTCGAAAAGAAATGGAAGTACCTGGTGGCAGATTTCGGGCCCCGTACCGGGCAATTCACATCCGACAATGTTGAACAGGCGGTCATGGCACACCAACTCACCCGCAGTACTGATGGGTGATTGGAGCGATCCGCGCCGGAACGGCTCAAGCATTTTTCGCTTTCGATTAACCTAGGATGCTTTTCCACAACGGAGATCAGATGAAGCCAGTCCTTGTCTTCATTTCGGTGTGTCTCTTGGCCATCGCTGCCGCCGGGGCATTTACCTTGGGACAGCAGAAATGGACGCCCGTCCCGCCCGGCGGGCCCGATTCATCGCCTGACTATAGCTGGGAAAAATCAGACTCGGGTTGCCTGCGTCCAACGGATCAAACCTATCGTGCACGACTGGATGCACTGGGGGCCTTGCTGTTCGGCGCCGCGCCAAGTGAAATAACAGGCTGCGTGACCACGGTGTACCTTGAGAATAAATACAGCAACAACAGCCCTTACAACATCCAGAATCATGCGGGCCTCGACCTCCGCGCCAAGATCGGGACGCCTGTCTATTCGCCGGTTTCGGGAACTGTGATTTGGCAGGAGCTGAATCCATCGAAAGAAACTTCGACCCTGACGATCGAGACCAGCGACAGAGCATACAACGTTGTATTCATACATTGCTCGGTTCACACGAAAGCCATTCGCGATCCTGTCCGAAAGGGAGAGTTGATTTGTCGCACCGGTGACGTTGGGGCGGCTGCTGCGCACTTGCATATAGAAGTGAAACCGGTTGGCAAAGACGCACCCAATCTGAAAGGAATGTCCGGCGGTCGTGGCGTTTGCCTCAAATCCTCATTCACAAATGGTTGGGACGAAACTACCCAAGCCTACACAAGACTCACTAAGCCCGGCTGCAGCTTGGCCGATGTGATGGCGAATACGGTTGACCCGACAATACTGACCTCCGGGGCTAGTACGCCATCAAGTACCGACAGGCCGCAAGGACCCGCATCTGCAAGCGGCACACGTGCCAGACAAGAAGCACTAGTCGCGCCACTCAAAAATCAAGAAGCAAACCTGGGATGCGGGTGGATTGTAAGCGCCCCCACCATTGGAGAAGGAAATGTCTTTTCCAGTGACCTAGAAGATTCGTTGATCCTGATGAACATCGAGGGCAAGGATATTCGACTTACCCTCAAGTCAAGCACGGGGACACCAGCAAAAGTGGGAGATACCTTACGTCGAACATTCGCTGCACCCGGCATAGTGGTGACTGCCATCTTCAAGGTTAGTGAGGTTTGCCTGCCTGACAACGAGGAATGCGAGGTCACGAGATTCAAGGTTGTTTTTGACGTTTATAAGGGCGGCGCACATCAACGCTTTACCGGGACAGCCATGACCGGATGCTGAAAGGATTGGCTGCTCATCAACGCAATAGAGAATTGTCTATTAATGAATCCTTTGAGCTACATGCCTCATCTGCAATGTTGAATTTATCCTAACCATGGCCGCGAGTAATTCGGCATCCTCATCAGGATCGATCTTGACTTGATGATTTCATTGAAGGCAACTGCAAGCCAAGCACTATGCGACTCAATGAGGTGAATTGATTGTGAACACAATCTCTCGCACAATCATTTTCTGCGTGTTGGCCGGCGGACTTACGGCCGCAACGGCCATTGGCGCGCAAAACGTCAGCCGCTGGACGCCTGTCCCGCCCGGCGGACCCGATTCATCGCCTGACTATAGCTGGGAAAAATCAGAGTCGGGTTGCCTGCGCCCCACGGATAAAACCTATCGAGCGCGGCTGGACGCACTGGGGACCTTGCTGTTCGGCACCGCGCCAAGTGAAACCACGGGCTGCGTCACTGGGGTGTATCTGGAAAACGGCTACAGCGCACTCGTCCCGGAGATGACGAACCACGCGGGCATCGACTTCCGGGTAGTGGATGGCGAAACGCGGGTGTACTCACCCATCTCCGGCAAGGTCGTGCTGGCGTCGCTTAACGCGACGGCCGGGGCGTCGACGCTGACCATCGGGAGCGACGATGGCACCTACAACGTCCTGCTGCTGCATTGCGTATCGCACGAGCATCGCCGCAATGGATTGCCGGCCGCAGCCCTGAAGGAAGGTGTTGCGGTACAAAAGGGCGACCAGGTTTGCGTCGCTGGCGGCATCGGGGCCACGGCAGCGCATCTCCACGTGGAAATGAAGCGCACGGGGCAGGACGCGAGACGCCTGAAGGCGATGTTCGGAGGCAAGGGCGCTTGCAGGAAGTCCCCTTGCACGCTGGCAGATATCCGTGCGAATACGGCGGATCCGACCGCTCTTGTTTCCGGTGGCCGACAAACACCCGCACCCTGCCCGACTGTTTCGCTGGAATCACTGCATTCCGAGCGACCCAAGTCCGTCAGCGTCGACCTGGATTGTGATGGCAGGCTTGAACAATTGTCATACAGAGATGTGCTGAACCAGAATGATCCGTATTTCCTCGTGATTGAACAACTCACGGTTTCTGACTCTCGGGGGAGAACAGTTTGGCGAAGCCCGGGCGCAGAAGATTATTCCGGACCCGCCCCACATCTCACCAGCACCGAACACCATAGCACGAAACCTCGCCTCATCGCGGACGTTGACGACGACGGAAAAACCGAGTTGCTGGTCGCCAAATATCAAACATTCGAGGAGAACGGCGAAACCAGTTGGGAGGCCTACAGTTGGAACGGGCGCGGATTTGTGCGAACACGAAATGGTTCGCTGGGTGAATTACCGGATCAGTCCGGGAAATTTGTGTGGGCGGAGTATTCTGACCAGCCCCTCCCTCGCTTTACATCATGGATCGAGGATCTGGCCGTGAACGGCACGAACCTAGTTGCAACCATCAGGGCCAACGACTCAAGAGGGCGCATCACCCTAGGCGAAGCCATCGTTAGCTTCAACCAGAACGGAATGCAAGTTGTTCGATGGCTGAAGCCTCTCAAGAGAAAATCCGCTCCGTAAAATGACGATATCCAGGCCAGTATCTTAGGGATTGACGTCCTGCTACGTGGCCAGATTGAAGCCTGACTTCATGCAGCAAGAACGCACTTCTCTAACGCGGAGACCCCTTTAGATGAGAATTGACGCCACGGCACGCATTCGACCCATCCGCAAGATCTTGACCGGCCTGTTACTGCTGGCCTGCCTACTGGCTTCTGCGTGCGGGAAGCTGCCTTCCAGCCTCACGGGCTCCGCCGACACTTCGCACACGCCTACAGACTCAACCGGCACGACACCGCCGTCGACCGGATCCAATCGCGAACCGGGCCGCCATACCGTGACCGTCAACACTCCGGGCGACGGCTTTCTTGCCTTGAAGGACAAGCCCTGCGCCGCTCCCTGCGGCAAGACCCTGCTCAGGATTCCGCACACCACCCGGTTGGAACTCGGCACTTGCACAGGCAAGGAGGAACGCATCGACGGTGCCAACGGACAGTGGTGCCAAACCCGTTATGCCGGGACGGACGGCTGGGTGTTTGACGGATTCACCATCAACACTGACACGACTACAGGTGTCGACGCTACCAACTCCGGGAGTAATTCAGACACGGCAGCGATTTTGAATGCTGCCCTGAAAGAATGCCCCCCAAGATTCGATGGCACTGGCGCCATCTCGTCATGTTCGCCGAGCATTGAACGAGAAATCGGAGATTTTGCGCTCGTGCTTTTCAGGTACACGTGTCGAACCGAATGCGAAGATACAGAACCAGCCTTGTACCAGAAGATTCGTGGGCAATGGCGATTCATTGACAGTGGCACTGGCCTGAGCGTCGACTCTCTCATTCAAGAAAGGGTCCCGTTTAACGTTGCGCGGAGACTGCTGGATGACCAAAGCCCGCCTTTCACATTCAATACCGACAAGGAGTACCCACTCCGCGGGCATCTATTGGATATCATTCGGGAACAAGCCCAAACACATTTCAAGCAACCGGTCGCATTTACGGTGAATACTTTGCGAGTAACCACCAACGGCTGGGCTTTCTTCATTGGTGGAGCGATTCAGCCAGCAAATGGTCGACGCGTCGACTACCGAAGAATGGGGTTCCCGAATGATTACGATACCGACGGGAGCCCGGATTACTGCCACCATTGTTCCGGTGACGTTGAAGCCCTCCTGAGGGACTCGGGGAATGGCTGGCATGTCGTTGAGGTATGGTACGACGCGTCAGATGTTTTCTGGGTGGAACCGGGCTTCGCCGCACGCTACGGCGCTCCTCGCGAATTGTTCGAGTTTGCGCCCTGACGCGGTTATGACGATGCTGCAATCGAACCGCCAATCACGATGTCGGTGCCGGTGACGTAGGGGAACCTCGAATAACCTCGGATATCTGGCTCGAGGCTCCAGTGAGCATCTTCAAGTCATTGAATACAAAGGCAATGGATTCCCGCTTTCGCGGGAATGACGAGCAAAAACCAGTTATTCGAGGTTC
>NZ_JADZDS010000013.1 GCF_020850895.1 Thermomonas sp.
ACGTGGTTGCACGCATGCCGCGCTGGGCGCCCTCAACCTGCATCCTCGAATCCACGCCACGGCGCTGGCTGATCCGGTTGAACTCGCGCATGCCGGACTCGAAGATCGCCTCCAAGCCTTCGATGTCGCGGTTGCGCTCGGTGGCCGCGGCATACAGCCGCGACAACTCGGTGCCGGACCAGAACGCGCCTTCGAACTGGTCGGCCTCGCGCTCGGCGCGGTCCAGCAGGCGCTTCTTGCGCAAGATAATGACCCAGGAAGAAATCGACGCCAGCAACAGCAGCAGCAACACGAACTGCACCGGCAGGCTGGCGTGCAGGACCAGGCCGAGGATGTCGAGACCCTTGTCGGCATGCGCCGCGGCGGCGGGGGCAGCGCCATTGGCGAGCGCGACCGCATCGACGGGTGCAGCGTCCGGAAGTGCCTGTGGCACGGGTTGCAACAAGGTCAACGCAAGCATCAAGGCGACTCCATCTGCGGCCGCAGCCGCGCCAGCAGGGATTCAACAATGGGACAGGGACGGAAATCGGAAGCACGCACCGCCGCGATCCTGACCTTGCCTTCGACCAGCAAGACGCCGTCGCGTTCGATTCGCTGTGCCAAGCTGAAACTGGCACCCCGGCATTCCAGCAGACGCACGCTGACCTGAAGCTGATCATCCAGCCGCGCCGGGGCGCGGAAGTCGAGCTCCATCGCGCGCACCACGAACACCAGGTCCTCGACCTCGCGCAGCGTCGTCTGCTCGACGCCCAGCCCGCGCAGCCACTCACTGCGGGCGCGCTCCATGAAGGCCAGATACTGCGCGTGATAGACCACCCCGCCGGCATCGGTGTCTTCCCAATAGACGCGCACCGGCCAGTGGAAGGGCGGGGATTCGGGATTCGGGATTCGGGATTGGGAGATCAAGGGCGCTCGTCCTGCGGATCATCGAACAGCTCTTGCGAATCCCGAATCCCGAATCCCGAATCCCGTTTCGGCTTGAATCCGAGATGACGATAGGCCTTGGCCGTCGCCATCCGCCCGCGCGCGGTGCGCACGAGGAAGCCCTGTTGGATCAGGTAGGGCTCGATCACGTCTTCCAGGGTGCCGCGCTCTTCCGACAGTGCTGCGGCCAGCGATTCCACCCCCACCGGGCCGCCGTCGAAGGCGTCGATGATGATGCCGAGCATGCGCCGGTCGAGTTCGTCGAAGCCCTCGGGATCGACTTTCAGCATGTCCATCGCGGCGCGCGCGATCCCGGCTTCGATCCGGCCATCGCCCTTGACCTGCGCGTAATCACGCACCCGTCGCAGCAGCCGATTGGCAATCCGCGGGGTGCCCCGCGAACGCCGCGCCAATTCACCCGCGCCCTCGCCATCGCAGGCGATGCCGAGGATCTGCGCCGAGCGCCGCACGATCCGCGCCAGCTCCTCGGGCGAATAGAACTCCAGCCGCTGGACGATACCGAAGCGGTCACGCAGCGGCGCGGTCAGCAAGCCGGCTCGAGTCGTCGCGCCGATCAGGGTGAACGGCGGCAGGTCGAGCTTGATCGAACGCGCCGCCGGGCCGTCGCCGATCATGATGTCGATCTGGAAATCCTCCATCGCCGGGTAGAGGATTTCCTCGACCAGCGGCGACAGCCGGTGGATCTCGTCGATGAACAACACATCGTGCGGCTGCAGGTTGGTCAGCAGCGCCGCGAGGTCACCGGCTTTCTCGATCACCGGGCCGGAGGTCACCCGCAGGTTCACCCCCAGCTCATTGGCGATGACATGCGACAGCGTGGTCTTACCGAGCCCGGGCGGGCCGAAGATCAGCACGTGGTCGAGCGCCTCACCGCGGCCCTTGGCCGCCTCGATGTAGATCTGCATCTGCTCGCGCACCGGCTGCTGGCCGAGGTACTCGGCAAGGCGCCTGGGGCGGATGCTGGCCTCGTCGGCCTCGTCGTCGCGGGTCGCGCCGGGGGCGATGATGCGGGGGTCGCTCATGGGGGGATTATCGCCGAGATTGGCGCCTTCGAACGACACGCGCGAACCCTGTCCGGCGCAGCGCGCCGCGGATACTCACCCCGTCGCGCGGATCGAACCTCACGGCAGGATGCCCGATGGTTCGATGACGAACGCACGTTCGGCACAGGGATGTGCCGACGCCGGGCGCGTCGCCCGGCGCAAGCGCGGCGCGGATTCACTCCGCGTCGCGCGGATCGAGCCTCGCGGCAGGATGCCCGATGGTTCGATATGGAACTAAATCTCCACCTGTGCACCCAACTCCACCAGGCGGTTGCCGGGAATACGCAGGAAATTGGTCGCCGGGGCGGCATTGCGATGCATGAAGGCGAACAGACGATCGCGCCACACCGCCATGCCCTTGCGGCGCCCCGCAACCACCAGCTCGCGACTGGTGAAATAGGTGGTGTCCATCGGATTGAAGGTCAATTCGCCATGGTCGGGGCTACGCATCAACGCCAGCGGCACGTCCGGCGGCTCCATGAAGCCATAGCGCACGATCACCCGGTAGAAATCCCTGCCCGCGATCGGCTCGACCTGCAGGCGCGCATCCTTGCCCACGTAAGGTATATCCAGCGTCTTCACGGTCAGGAACACATTGCACTCGTGCAGCACCTTGTTGTGCTTCAGGTTGTGCAACAGCGCATGCGGAACCACACCCGGGTCGGACGTCAGGAACACCGCCGTTCCAGGCACCCGAGTTGGAGGTGCCAGCATCAGGCCGGGCAGGAAGGTATCGGGCTTGATGCCCTCCTTGCGGATTTCCTCGGTCAGCAATTCGCGCCCGCGCCGCCACGTCTGCATCATCGTGAACAGCACGATCCCCAGCGCCACCGGGAACCAGGCGCCCTGCATCAGCTTGCTGCCGTTGGCGATCACGAAGGCAAGATCAATACTCATGAACCCGAGGCATAGCAGCCGGATCCAGACACGCGCGCGCGGCCACAGCGTGTGTGCCACCAGCGCCAGCAGCAGGGTATCGATCAGCATCGTCGCCGAAACGGAAATCCCGTAAGCGACCGCAAGGTTGGTGGAACTCCGGAACGCCAGCACCAGCCCGAACACCATCACCGCCAACCCCCAGTTGATGGCCGGGATGTAGATCTGCCCGATGGTGTCGCTGGACGTGTGCTTGATCCGCATCCGGGGGATGTAACCCAGTTGCATGGCCTGGCGCGACACCGAATAGGCACCACTGATCACCGACTGACTGGCGATCACCGCCGCCAGAGTCGCAAGGCCGATCATCGGGTACAGCGCCCACTGCGGCACCGCCTCGAAGAACGGGTTCTCGATGGCCGTCGGATGACGCAGCACCAAAGCGCCCTGACCCAGGTAATTCAGCACCAGGCTTGGCAACGCGAAGAAATACCAAGCCTGCCGGATGGGTTTGGCACCGAAATGCCCCATGTCCGCATACAAGGCCTCGCCACCTGTCACCGCCAGCACCACTGCCCCGAAGATGAAAATGCCATGCGCGCCGTGGCGCACGAAGAAATGGATGGCCCACCAGGGGTTGAGCGCCTTGAGCACCTCGGGCGTGGCGATGATGTTCCATATCCCGATCACGGCGAGCGCGGCGAACCAGATCACCATCACCGGCCCGAAAACCCGCCCCACCCGCTCGGTGCCGAATCGCTGGGCAGAAAACAGCGCTGCCAACACCAGCAGGGCGATTGGCACCACGAAGTGGCTCAGCCCGGGTGCAGCGACCTGCAGGCCCTCCACCGCGCCGAGCACGGTGATCGCCGGGGTGATCACGCCATCCCCGAAGAACAGCGACGCACCGAAGATCCCGAGCAAACCCACGATATAGATCAACCGCTTGTTGTCGCGCAGGGTGCGCTGTGCCAACGCCATCAGCGCCATGATGCCGCCCTCGCCGTTGTTGTCGGCGCGCATGATCACGGTGACATATTTGAGTGTGACCACGATGTTCAGCGCCCAGAAAGCCAGCGACAGCACCCCGAGCACGGTGTCGTGGTCGTTGCCGAGCCCGTAATGCGGGGAAAACGCTTCTTTCAGGGTGTACAGCGGGCTGGTGCCGATGTCGCCGAACACCACGCCGATGGCGCCAACGACCAGCGCCAGTCCCGCGCCTTGTGGCGCATGCGACTGCGTGGAGTCAGCGCGATTCGCCTCCGGCGCTGGCGGCGATGTGGGGGTCGTGTTCATGTCATCAATTCAGGAGTTCTGGCTCGGCCGCTCTATCTCAGCGCCGCCTGCAGCGCCTTGCGGATGATGGTGGGTGCTTCGTCGCCGGCACCAGCGGCTTTCTTCGCCATCCGTTCGGCTTCGGCGGGCTTGTAGCCCAATGCCTGCAAGGCGGTGATGGCTTCGGTGAGTGGCTCGCCCGGAGATGCCGCAGTGCCGCCGCCCTGGCCGGTCGCGAAATCGGTGGCGCGATCACGCAGTTCAAGCACCATGCGCTCGGCGGTCTTCTTGCCGATGCCGGGGATGCGGGTCAGCGCGGCACTGTCTCCGGCGTGCAGCAAGCGCGCGAATTCGTCCACCGACACCCCCGATAGCACCGCGAGTGCAATCTTGGCGCCAACGCCGCTGACCTTCTGCAGATCGCGGAACAGCCTGCGCTCGGACTCGCGCAGGAATCCGTACAGCGCGACGCTGTCTTCCTTCTGCGCGTAGTGGGTGAACAGGAACACTTCGCGTCCGACATCCGGCAGGTCGTAGAACGTGCTCATGGGTGCGTCCAGCTCGTAGCCCACGCCATGCACGTCGACGACCAACGCCGGGGGTGCCTTGTGGATCAGGATGCCCTTCAGCCGGCCGATCATCGTCCGCTCCCCCGCTTGCGTCCCCAGGCCGCGCGCGTCGCCACGCCAAGCCGATCCGCGCTGGCACGCACATGCGCATGGGTGATCGCCACCGCCAGTGCGTCGGCCGCATCCGATTGCAGTTTGCCTTGCAAGCCGAGCATGACGCCCACCATGTGCTGCACCTGTTTCTTGTCGGCGCCACCGCTGCCGACGATGCCAAGCTTGATTTCCTTGGCCGCGTATTCGCTCACCGGCAGGTCGCGTGCCACGCAGGCGGCAATCGCCGCGCCACGGGCCTGGCCGAGTTTGAGCGCACTCATCGCATTGTTCGAGAGGAACACCTGCTCGATGGCCACTTCATCCGGCACGAAACGCGCGATCAATCCCCAGAGTTCGTCGAGCAGCTTGCGCAGGCGCAGCGGGAAGGATTCCGCATCCAGCAACACCAGCGGCTGGTGGTGCACATGCACGAGCTTGCCGTCGGCGCACACGTCGATGATGCCGACACCGGTGCGCTGCGAACCGGGGTCGATCCCCAGCACGCGCGTCATGCCGGGTTCGGCACGCTCGATCATGGAAGATTGCACAAGCATGGCGTTCGCCAATGCAGTCGGCTGGAGATCAGCCGAGACCGGTGGCGTTGGAATAGACGTTCTGCACGTCATCCAGCTCGTTCAGCCAGTTCAGGAGCTTCTGCACCTGCTCGGCGGTCTCGCCATCGACGGCGGTGTCGTTGTCGGCGCGCATGGTCACCTCCGCAAACCCGGGCGCAAGCCCTGCCGCCTCCATCGCCGCCTTGACCTCGGCAAAGGCCTCGGCCGACGTCAGCACATCGACCGCACCATCCTCCGGATAGGCGACGATGTCATCGGCGCCGCCTTCGATCGCCGCTTCGGTGATCTTTTCCTCGTCCGCACCGGCGCCGTAGCTGAGCACGCCAACCTTGTGGAACATGAAGGCGACCGAACCTTCGGTGCCGAGGTTGCCACCGAACTTGCCGAAGGCATGGCGGACATCGGCCACCGTGCGCACGCGGTTGTCGGTCAGGCAATCGACGATCACCGCGACGCCGCCCGGCGCATAGCCTTCGTAGCGGATTTCCTCGTAGGTGACGCCTTCCAGCTCGCCGGAGGCCTTCTTGATCGCACGTTCGATCACGTCCTTGCTCATGTTGACGTCAAGGCCCTTGTCGATCGCCGCGCGCAGGCGCGGATTGCCGTGCGGATCGCTGCCGCTGGCGCGCACCGACACGGAGATCTCGCGGATGATCTTGGTGAACATCTTGCCGCGCTGCGCATCCTGCGCATTCTTGCGGGCTTCGATGGAAGGTCCACGCCCCATGGTGGAATCCCCTGATTCAAGGCAAGCCGAGAATTATACGACTTTCATTTCCGCGTCGTGGTGGAACCTCCCATGGCGCAGAAAACGCGTGGCCTGGGTCACGGCTTGTCGGGACAACACCAGCCCGGAATGGCTGCAGGGCAGGACGACATGGTCGGCCAACCACGGCAACCGGGTTTCGGCCAGCGCCACCGTGCCATCGGAGGGCTCCTGGAAATGCGCAAAGAAACAACCCGCGCCACGCGGCGCATCGCCAGCCACCACGCCGACCTCGGCATTGCCACGCCAGTCGGCCATGCCCGTCTGCAGCAAGGTGGCGCTGCGCCCCAGGAACGGCCGCGCCCATGCCCGCTCCGCCACCCGGCGCGCGGTTTCGCTGCCGCGCAGCGGCGAGCCCAGGCAGACCACGCGCGCCACCGGCAGGTCAGGCGCCTGCTGCACGGCCTCCAGCGCCAGCAAGCCGCCCAGGCTATGGCCAAGCAGGGCATCGGCCCGCGCCGCGCGGATCGTCTCGATCAGCCTCGGAACGGCACCGCCAGGCCCTTCCCACAGGCTGGAATATCCGAACAGGGACACCCTGAACCCCTGCCCGCGCAGACGCGCTGCCATCGGCCACAGCCAGGTCCTGGCATTCAACACGCCGTGTACGAGCACGATGCGGGAGGTCATGTCGGCAGGATAATAGACCCTCCATGTCGTTGCTGCGCTCGGCAATGACCGACAGCACCTCACATCGGATCGGTGCATGTTGATGCTTTCCTTGCTGCGAATACTTGCCATGCCAGCACTGCTGCTGGCATCGAATTGCCACGCGCAGGCCAGCGCACCTGCTGCGGGCATGCCCGCGACGAGCGCGCAGGCGCCCGCGCAGGACGATGGCCCCTACCTGTTCCGCAGCAACGCGGGCTGGCTGGACGCCTACTGGGTCTGCTCCGGCAAGCTCGAGCACGTCTCACTGCGCGAACACAGGGCCACCACGGTCGCGCCACGCTGCGGCTACCCGCATCCGCTGACCATTCCGGCACAGATGCCCTCGGATGCCGTGCCACTGGCACCGGGCGCGCGGATCATCGCGCTGTCCGACATCCACGGCCAGTACGGCGTGATGCGACGGCTGCTGCGTGCCAATGGCGTGATCGACGCGCAGGACCGCTGGGCGGCCGGGCGCGATCATCTGGTGATAGCGGGCGACGTGTTCGACCGCGGGCCTCAGGTAACGGAAGCCTTTTGGCTGCTGTTCTCCTTGCAGCAACAGGCTGCCAATGCAGGTGGCGCCGTGCACGTCCTGCTCGGCAACCACGAAGCCATCGTGCTGTACGACGACCTGCGCTACCTCAACCCGAAGTACAAGGCCATCGCCAGCCTGCTCGGTCGCGGCTATCCCGACGTCTACGGCAAGGACAGCGTGCTCGGGCAGTGGCTGCGCACGCGTCCAGCGATGCTGAAACTGGGCGGCAATCTGTTCCTGCATGGCGGCATCGCGCCGGAAAACATCGATCTGGTGGCGAACATGGCCGCCACCAATGCTGCCTACGACGCTTCGCTGGGCACCCCGAAAGCGCAGGTCAGGGCCGATCCTGCGCTCAACCGGTTGTACAACGGCAAGACCAGCCCGATCTGGTACCGCGGCTATTTCAACGGCGCGCTGGCCACTGAGCAAGTCAAGGCACTCGTCGCACAACTGGGTGTGACACGAATCGTGGTGGGCCACACCACCATCGGTGAAGTCGCCAGTTTTCACGACGGCAAGGTGATCGCTATCGACAGCGGGATCAAACGCGGCAAGGCCGGGCAATTGTTGTTCATAGAAGGCGACGTGCTAAGTCGCGGGCTGATGGATGGCTCGCGCGAGCCATTGCCGACCTTGACGGACGTGCCTGACGATCCGGATTGAGCGGGCTCAGGCCTGAGCCACCCGTCGATAGATAAACTCGCGATCACGCTGGTCGCCCACGATGAATTCGTATTCGCCGACGAACGCGAAACCATAGCGGGCATAGAACCGCTGCGCGCCGAAGTTCTCCGACCACACGCTGAGCCACAGCGTGCGCGGGCCATCGTGCAGCAGCCAAGCCATTGCCGCATCCATCAGGGCGCGGCCAACGCCGCCGCTCTGCGCCTCGCGACGCAGGTACAGGCGTTTGATCTCGCCGTCCTCTGGCCGCACGTCAGTATGCGGCAGGCCGCAGGGCCCGGCCTGTGCATAGCCGATGGCACGGCCATCGCATTCGGCAATCCACAGTGCGTAGCCGGAAGCGTCCGCCAGCACCTGTTCATACGCCGCGATGCTGTGACTTTCTTCGAGAAAGGCTTGCAAATCCGTCGGCGCGTAGAGATGGCCGAAGGTTTCGACAAACGTGGCAGTGCCAAGCTCTGCCAGCACGGCGGCGTCGGCGGGCACGGCGCGGCGGATGCTAGCCATATCACCCCATGGACGGACGGTGTCGGGACACTGCGTAGAGCGGGCCATGGATGGCCCGCGGCGACGCGTCGAACAGGATGTTCGCACGCGTCGGGAAGCAGTGCCCGGCGGCGCCCGTCATTCGACGCCCCGCACCTGCACATGCACCTCGGCCAACTGCGCGTCGGCAATCGGCGACGGCGCATCGGTCATCAAACACTGCGCGCTGGTGGTCTTGGGGAAGGCGATCACGTCGCGGATCGAGTCGCAGCCGGCCATCAGCGCGGCGATGCGGTCGATGCCAAACGCAATCCCGCCGTGCGGCGGGGCGCCGTATTTGAGTGCATCCAGCAGGAAGCCGAACTTGCCGCGCTGCTCTTCCTCGCCGATGCCGAGCAGGTCGAACACAGCCGACTGCATCTGCGAATTGTGGATGCGGATCGAACCACCGCCGATCTCGTTGCCGTTCAGCACCATGTCGTAGCCACGGCTGACCGCAGCTTTCGCATTGGCGCGCAGGTCATCGATGGAATCCACCGCCGGCGCGGTGAACGGGTGATGCAGGGCCACATAGCGGTTTTCCTCGGCATCCCACTCGAACATCGGGAAGTCGGTCACCCACAGCGGCGCCCAACCGTCGGCAATCAGGTTGAAATCCTTGCCGGCCTTGAGCCGCACCGCGCCCATGAAGTCGGACACCTTGTTGTAAGCACCGGCGCCGAAGAACACGATATCGCCCTTGCCCGCGCCAAGCTGCGCCAGCAGCGCGTCGAACGCGCCCTCGGCGAAGAATTTGGCCACCGGCGAATTGACCGCGCCGGCCTCGTCGATCTTGGCGTAGGCCAGGCCCTTGGCCCCGAACTTGGCGGCGTGCGCGGCGTAGTCGTCGATCTGCTTGCGCGACAGTGCCGCGCCACCGGGAATGCGCAGCGCGGCTACGCGCCCGTCGGGGTCATTGGCAGCGGCGGTGAACACCGCGAATTCACAGCCCTTCACCTGTTCGGCCACGTCCACCAGTTCCAGCGCGATGCGCAGGTCGGGCTTGTCGGATCCGAAGCGGCGCATGGCTTCGGCATAGGTCAGGCGCGGGAAGCGTGCGTCGAGTTCGACGTCGATCACCTCCTTGAACACATGCCGCACCATGTCCTCGGTGAGATCCTGCACGTCGCGCTCACCCACCCACGCAAACTCCATGTCGAGCTGGGTGAATTCCAGCTGACGGTCGGCGCGCAGCGCTTCGTCGCGGAAGCAGCGCGCGATCTGGTAGTAGCGGTCGAAGCCCGCCATCATCAGGATCTGCTTGAACAGCTGCGGACTCTGCGGCAGCGCGTAGAACTCGCCCGGATGCATGCGTGCCGGCACCAGGAAGTCGCGTGCACCTTCCGGGGTGGCCTTGGTCAGGATCGGAGTTTCGATGTCCTGGAAACCACGCGCATCCAGATAATGCCGCAGCGCCGATACGAGCTTCGTCCGCGTGCGCATCTTGCGCTGCATGTCGGGGCTGCGCAGGTCCAGATAGCGATACTTCAGGCGCACGTCCTCACCCGGGTTCTCGTGGTGATGGAACGGCAGCGGCTCGGCCTTGTTGAGCAGATCGATGCGCGTGGCCACGATCTCCACTTGGCCGGTTTGGATCTTGGTGTTGACCGACTCGCGGCGGCGCACCACGCCGGTGATGCGCAGGCAATCCTCGTAGCCGACCTTGGCGGCCACGGCCATGACCTCGGCATTGCCTGCAACGTCGACCGGTTCGGCCACGATCTGCACGATGCCCTCGTGGTCGCGCAGGTCGATGAACACGAAATGGCCCAAGTTGCGGGCGACATCGACCCAGCCGCACAGGGTCACGGTCTGGCCGATCAACGTTTCGTCGATCAGGCCGCAGAAATGGCTACGCATGGGGACTCCGGGACACGGGAACCGGCTGGGCGCCGGCAAGCCGAGTATTTTAACCCGTTCAGTCGGCCTGCTTCGCCGCTGGTGCATTGCTGGCAGGCTTGCTCTCGGCCGGCTTTGTGTCGCCGGTCTTGGACGTTTCCTTGGTCTCGCTGGGCTTGGCCTCGGCCGGCTTGGCCGCATCCCCGGCCAGATTGCTCTTCTTCTCGCCGTCCTTCTTGAAATCGGTCTCGTACCAGCCGCCACCGGCCAGCCGGAATTGCGGTGCGGTCAGTTGGCGATGGACCTGGCCTTCCGCCCCGCAGGACGGACAGGTGGCGGGATCCGCGTCGGAAAGTTTCTGCAATTTATCGAAATGATGCCCGCAAGCAGCACAGGCGAAGGCGTAAATCGGCATCGGACGAACTCGAAAACTGGAAAATCAGGACGGAGGTTGCGCCGAAGCGCATCAAATTCAAGTGCAGGCTCAGTCGTACAGCGCCAGCAAGTCGGCCTCGGCCGCGTCCAACTCTGCACGCAACTGCATCTGCTGACGGCCCAGATCGGCCACCTTGCCGGCATCGGCATACACCGCGGGGTCATTGAGCTGTGCCGCACAGTCGGCGAGTTTCCCCTCCAGCCGCGCCACGCGCTCTTCGGCTTTCTGCAATTTATGCGGGTTGAGTTTCTGCTTGTTTGGCGCGACCACAACCGGCGCAGGCGGGGCAACTTTCGGGGCTTTGTTGGGCGCCGGGGTCTTGGGGTTGTCACTGCCTGGGCGGGAACGCAGCCAGGCCGCATAGTCGTCGAGGTCGCCATCGAAGGGCTCGACGATGCCGTCGTGCACGCGCCAGTATTCGTCGCACACCAGACCGATCAGGTGGCGGTCATGGCTGACCATCACGATGGCGCCATCAAAATCACTCAGCGCCTCGGCCAAGGCCTCGCGCATTTCCAGATCCAGATGGTTGGTGGGTTCGTCCAGCAGCAGCAGGTTGGGCTTGTTCCAAGCCAGCAGCGCCAGTGCCAGCCGCGCTTTCTCGCCACCGGAAAAATTGTCGATCACCTCGAAAGCACGATCGCCCGGGAACTGCCAGCCGCCAAGGAAATTGCGGAACTCCTGGGTCGCGGTGTTCGGCGAAAGTTCCTTCAAGTGGTCGATCGGCGAGGTGCCGGCCACCAGCGATTCCACCGTGTGCTGGGCGAAATAGCCGATCCGCAGATCCGGGTGCGCGACGCGTTCGCCGGACAGCGGCGACAGCTCGCCCACCAAGGTTTTCACCAGGGTCGACTTGCCCGCGCCGTTGACGCCGAGCAGGCCGATGCGGTCGCCCGCTTCCAGCCCGAAACCGACATTGCGCAGGATGGTGGCCTCCGCGCCATAGCCGCAATCGGCATCGCGCAGCGACAGCAGCGAATTGGGCAAGCGCAGCGGTGCTGGCAGTTGGATGCTGACGCCACGTTCGACGCGGATCGCCTCGGTGCCGGCCAGCTTGGCCAGCCGCTTCATCCGTGACTGCGCCTGCCGCGCCTTGCTGGCCTTGGCCTTGAAGCGGTCGATGAAGCTCTGCAGGTGGGCGCGCTCGGCCTGCTCCTTCTCGTGCGCGATCTGCTGCTGGCGCAGGTGCTCGGCGCGCTGACGCTCGAACGCGGTGTAGTTGCCGACGTAGAGCTTGGCGGTGCCGTCGTGCAGATGCAGGATGTGGGTGGTGACGTTGTCGAGGAATTCGCGGTCGTGCGAAATCACCAGCAAGGTGCCGTCGTAGCGGCGTAACCATTCCTCCAGCCAGACCACGGCGTCGAGGTCGAGGTGGTTGGTCGGTTCGTCCAGCAGCAGCAGGTCCGAGGGCGTCATCAGCGCACGCGCCACGTTCAGCCGCACCCGCCAGCCGCCGGAGAAATCCGCCACCGCCTTTTCATGCACCTCGGCGGGGAAGCCCAGCCCGTGCAGCAAGCGGCCCGCACGTGCGGCGCCGTCGTAGCCGCCCACCTCTTCCAGTTTCTGGTGCGCCTCGGCCACGGCTTCCCAATCTTCGTTGGCAAACGCATTGGCCTCCATCTGGATCGCCGCGTGCACCGCGGCATCGCCGGACAGCACGAAGTCGTTCGCCGGGTCCGGCAGGTGCGGGGTTTCCTGCGCCACCGAAGCAATCCGCGCCTTGCCGGGCAAATCGATATCGCCCTTGTCCGGCTCAACCTCGCCCATCAGGGCGGCGAACAGCGAAGACTTGCCGGCGCCATTGCGGCCGATCACGCCCACCCGATAGCCGGCGTGCAGGGCCAGGTCGACATTGGACAGCAGGAGACGTTCGCCGCGACGGAGGGCGAAATTGCGGAAGGAGATCATGGGGCGGCGATTTTAGCCCCTGCCGCGCCGTTCGGCGGAATTCAGTGCCCCGGCTCCAGATCGGGTTTCGGCACATCCGCCGGCACCACCGCGCTCGGACGCGCCAGTTTGTACATCTCCCAGGCAATCGTGCGCGACAGCGCGTGGCACAGGGAGGTGTGGACATGGCGATCTCATCCATGGAAAGCGTCGAGTTTCATCGATTGGATCCGCCTGCACCGCGCGCCAACCGTGACGCCGGTAGCCGCAACGACTCATGCGAAGATGGAGGCACTTGACCCGGAGCCTGCATGCCGCACAACACATCACTCCTCGTGCTGCTATGCCTCGGCTTCGTGGTGGCCTTCCTGCTGGGGCTGCTTGCGCAACGGCTGCGCTTGTCACCTTTGGTGGGCTATCTGCTGGCCGGGGTGATTGCCGGGCCGTTCACCCCGGGTTTCGTCGGTGACCAGACGCTGGCGCCCCAGCTTGCCGAAATCGGTGTGATCCTGTTGATGTTCGGAGTGGGGCTGCATTTTTCGCTGCGTGATCTGTTCGAAGTCAAACGCACCGTCATCCCCGGGGCATTGCTGCAAATCGCCTTCACCACTGCGCTCGGTTGCGGATTTGGCCTGTTGCTCGGCTGGCCGCTGATCACCGCGCTGGTGTTCGGCATCTGCCTGTCGGCTGCCAGCACGGTGGTGGTGATGCGCGCGCTGGAAGAACGCCTGCTCATCGACAGCGCCCGTGGCCGCACTGCCATTGGCTGGCTGGTCATGCAGGATCTGGTCATGGTGCTGGTGCTCGTGCTGGTGCCCGCCCTGCCAGCGCCTACGGCAGGTGGCGCGGTACCTGGCCTGTCTTCGCTTGCCTGGCCGCTGGCCTGGACCCTGATGAAGGTGGCCGCCTTTGTTGCCGTGATGCTGCTGGTTGGGCGCCGCGTGATCCCCAAGCTGCTCGAATACGTGGCCGGTCTGGGTTCGCGCGAATTGTTCACCTTGGGTGTCCTGGCCATCGCGCTGGGCGTGGCCTTCGGCGCGGCCGCCCTGTTCGATGTCAGCTTCGCATTGGGCGCGTTCTTCGCCGGCATGCTGCTCAATGAATCCGAGCTCAGCCACCGCGCAGCCGCCGATTCGCTGCCGATGCGCGATGCGTTCGCGGTGCTGTTTTTCGTGTCGGTGGGGATGTTGTTCAACCCGGTGGTGTTGCTCGAGCACCCGCTGTGGCTGCTCGCCACCCTGGGCCTGATCGTGCTGGGCAACGCCGGCGCCGGTTTCGTCCTGATGAAGATGTTCGGCAACGGTAAACGCAATGCGCTGACGCTCGCCGCTTGCCTCGCGCAGATCGGCGAGTTCTCCTTCATCCTGGCCGGCCTCGGCCTCAGCCGCGGCATGCTCACGGCCGAAGTCTACGGCCTGGTCCTCGGCGGGGCACTGCTGTCCATCATCCTCAATCCATTCCTGTTCGCCTGGATCGACGCTTGGCAAAAGCGCCAGCGCGAAGACAACTCCGCCGCACCGGTCGCCGCTCCGGAGCCCTACTCGCAGGTGCCGGCGGATTTTTCCGGACACGCCATTGTCATTGGTTATGGGCGCGTAGGGCGCGAGCTCTGTCGGCTGCTGCAGGAACGCGACATCCCGCTGGTGCTGGTGGAGACCGATCCCGACCGCGTCATCGCGGCACGCGCCACCGGGCTGCTGACGGTCCGCGGCAACGCCGCTGCCGAACAGGTGATCGCCGCCACCCGCCCGGCAACGGCCAATTTGGCCATCGTCGCCATCCCGCAAGCACTGGAAGCCGGCGAAGTGATCGCCAAACTCAAGGCGATCAGCCCGAACCTGAGCGTGTTGGCGCGTGCGCACAGCGAAGTCGAAGTCAGGCATCTGCTGGCGCACGGTGCGGATGCCGCGATGCTGGCAGAGCGTGAGCTGGCCTTTGCCCTGCGCGACATGGTGCTGGCGATGCCGCCGTGGCGGGCGCTGCGCACCCAACCCGGGGTGCAGCCGGTCTGAGCGCTGCCCACGTCATGCCGTCATGGCCGAATTTCACCCGCAAACCCATTCGGTCGCCGTCCACATCTACCAGACCACCCGCTTCTATTTCGACGACACCCAGCACGGCGCCGATCTGTTCGACCTCAAGGTGCCCGGCAATATCTATACCCGGATCATGAACCCGACCACCGACGTGCTGGAGCAGCGCGTCGCCCCGCTTGAAGGCGGGATCGCGGGGCTGGCGTTTGCCTCGGGCATGGCGGCCATCACCGCCACCGTGCAGTCGCTGGCCAAGGCCGGCGAGAACAGCGTCGCCACCGCGCAGGTGTACGGCGGCACTTACACCTTCTTCAAGCATGCACCGGACGCAGCGCGTGCTGACACGTCCAGGAGGGACTTGTTCATTGCCTTGGCCTTCAGGCGGCGCTGGCCGCGGCGATGGCTTCGCGCAGCCGGGAATAGCCTTCCACCAGGCGCGGGCCGGGGCGGCCGAGATACGCTTCCGAAATCGCATGGATGCGGTCGCGGGCGACGGCGGGCAGGGCGTTCCATCCTTCGCGCTGGCGCACCACCTCGCTGCGGTAATTGGCTTCCTTCACCCCGCACCAGCTTATCACGATAACATCCGGTGCAGCCGCAGCGGCGGTGGCATGCTCCATCGGCACGCTCTTGGCATCGACTTCGCCCCACGGGTTTCTGCCCCCGGCACGCTGGATCAAATCCGTCACCCACGACTGCCGCGCGGGTGCGATCACGGGCTTGGGCCACCATTCCACCAGCACCTTGGGACGATCGCCCTTAACGGCCACCGTCGGCATCGCCGCATCCATTTCATCCACCAGTGCGCGCCCACGTTCCGGCACGCCCAGCACATCGGCAATCCGCAGGATGTCGGCATACGCATCCGCCAGCGACAGTGGATCGCAGACCAAGACCTGCAAGCCCGCCTCGCACAGCGCCGCCACCACCCGCTCATGCCCCGGCACGGTCAGCGAGGTCAGCACCAGATCGGGCGATAGCGCCAAGACCGCATCGATATCCAGATCCAGATCGCGCCCGGTTTTCGGCAAGCCCGCCACCACCTCCGGCGGATAGTCGGAATCGGCATCCACGCCCACCAGCATCGGCGCGCAACCCAGCGCGCAAACAATCTCGGTGTTGGAGCAGGTGTGGGAGAAGACGCGCATCACGTCACGAACACCGGTTTGCCGCCCACTGCGTCCACCTGCACCCCATCGCCATTGCCAAACCGACCGGCCAGGATCTCCTGCGCCAGCGGGTTTTCCAACTGCTGCTGGATGGCGCGCATGAGCGGACGGGCACCGTTGACCGGGTCGAAGCCGACATTGCCGAGCAGGTCGAACGCCTTGTCGGAGAGTTCAATGCGGATGCCGCGTTCGGCACGTCGCTTTTCCAATGCGCGCAGTTGGATGCGGTCGATCCGCTTGATCTGGGTTTTGATCAGCGGATGGAATACCACGATGTCGTCCGGCCGGTTGATGAACTCGGGCCTATCATCAGGCCTACGATGATCGGTCGCTGCGCGCGGCGCGCCAGCCCCAGCCAAGCAGGCCCAGCGCACCGACGCCGAGGGCGGCGTACAGACCGAGGGCCGTCCAGTACATCGCCGGGTCGGCGAGGCGCGTGACGGTGCGGCGGGCACCGAAATACTTCACCGGCAACCGGGTTTCGCCGCTGCCCAGGCCGCTCCAGATCAGCCAGGCCATGCCGGCTGCCAACGCCAGCAGCAGGGCCACCGTCAGCCAGTTCGTCGAGCGCTGGCCATCGTGCCGAGAAGGATTGCGCACACTCGCTCGCGCAACCGGCGGCGCACCGCCCAACTCGCCGCCATAGACATAGTCGGGTTCGCGGAACTCGCTGCGGATGCGCGCGACGATCTCCTCGCGGCGTTCGCGCGCCCAGTCCGGATAGTGTCGCCAACGGTCCGGCGAGGCCAAGTACACGGCGTGATGCGCCTCGCCCATCAACATCTCGCCCTCGATGTCGAGGCGTTGCCAAGCGCCGTCGCGGCGCTCCTCGTAATACATGCGATCGCGACCCTGATGCCCGACGCGCCAGCCACGGGCGGCGGCGATCGCATCTTTCGCAGTCGGAACATCCGGGGGTTGCGCCACGGGTCCTTTCACGGCCGGTGCCGCGGAACGGGCGGTGAAAAATTCCGCGCGCACACGCGGCAGCGACAGCAGTACCAACACGACACCGCTGACCAGGATCAGCAGCGGCGAATACTGGGCTTCCGAAGCGGACACGGTGTTCAGCACGCCGCTCGCCGAGACGTAGCTGTATTGCGGCGTCGGCCCGCGCCACCAGCCGACGATCTGCACGACGAGGACGGCCAACGCCAGCAGCAACACATAGACCCAGGCCCAGCGCCAGCGCCGCCACAGGCCGAAGCCCGCCAGCAGGGTCGCCGCCGGCGCGAACACGATCAGCAGCACCCCGCCCACGGTCGCGCTCGCCGTGCCGTGGCTGCCCACCAGCAACATCAGCGCGGAGATGAAACTGATCGGCAGCAGCAGGCCGCTGCCCAGCATCAGCAGCCAGGCCAGCACAGTGACCAGAGGCGAGCGCGGGGCGGCGTTCAACGCGCCCCGCTTCGGCAAGAAAACCTGCCTGTCATTGATCGAGCCCTCCCAAGTCGCACGCCGTCCCCTGTGTCAGTATGCCCACTGCGGACCCGTGCGGCTAGCGGCGGCAGCGTGGCCATCAGGAGTACGCCTGTTTCGCAGATCGGCAAGCCCGATGACCGAGCCATCGCAATGAACCCGCAACCCACATCACCTCGCGGGGAAAGTCACCGTGAAGCGAAACCGCTTCCGGGCCTCGTCAACTTGCGGCTCGGGCACCACACCAACCACCTGTGCCCGAAGATTCCCCAATGCCTGCACCAGCCGGGCGCGAACGCGAGGCCTCTTCAACGCCGCCGGCAGACGACTGAGCCAATGGCCATTCGGCCCCATTGAGGTTCCCCGACGCGCCGACAGCTGCCGCGACGTCGGCAACGGCTTTCTTGCCAGCACATCGATGAAGTGGTCGAGCTGTTCGGGCGAGCTGAACACGAGCTCATGCCGGTCGAACAAGACATGCAGAACAGCAAAGCCCCTGTGCGCGATCGCAGTCGGCGCCGGTGGTTCGAACTGCCCCGAGGCCGCGTCGACCGGCACATGCACCCAGAACGCAAGCGGAGCGTGGCACCAGTTCGGCTCGAATGTGAAGTGGTACTTGATACTCAAGCCCATGCTCCTCGAATCGGCCTGTGGCATGTTCCTGCATGGATGGCCCGAACCAGCCGGATCCACTTGTCCAGTTCGCGCAGAGGACCCAGCACTGGGGAGAGGAAATCCAATCGCTGTTTTCTGGCAGCCTACCGGGTAGGTGCGGGTCGAACAAGGGACAGCCTGGGTGTTGCTCGGGCAAGGATTCGGACGTCCACACGTTGAATTTCAGTGTTGCGGGGCCTCGCAGCTTGGCCATGCGCAGTCTTTTCCCACGAATTCCCGGCAGCAGCAGCCGGACGGCAGCTCGGCGCCGTGGGCGAACCGGGCACCCGCATCGGTGTTCGGACTGTCGCAGCGGCTTGCCTAGGGCGGAGGCGACAGGCACGATGCCGGCATGAAGTTGCTGATGGGCCTGATCTGGGCGCTGGGTGGCGCGGCTGCTGGCACGGTGGTGCTGGGACTGGCCGGCGCCGCATATGCCAACCTGACGAACATGACCTCGCGCGAGGGTGCGGTGGGGTACTTCGTCGTGGGCATGGCACTGCTGGGCGCACTGCTGGGTCTGGGCCTGGGGCTGGTGTTGTATGCCCGCGGCGGAGAACCCGGCACTTGGGCCGTACGACTGGGCCAGGGCGCGCTGGGAGTGATGCTGCTGGTGGCACTGCTGGCCACGGCGGTGTGGGGCTGGATGCAACTGCGCGAGCGCCCGGTGATGGTCGGCAATGCGCAGGTCCAGCTGATGCTGGAGTTCCGCGTGGCGCAAGCGCATGCGCCGGCGAAGGGGCTGC
>NZ_JADZDS010000014.1 GCF_020850895.1 Thermomonas sp.
GGCTTTAGGAAATGTTACCTGAAAACCCGGGGCCACGCCCGATCACGCGCCGCGCACCAGCCACAGCGATCCCAGCCCCAGCAACAGGATCACCCCGCCGATCACGCGCACCCGCGCACTCGGCAGGTTCAACATCTGTTCGGCCGCGCGCTTCCACGCATCCGGGGCCACCAACAGGAACAACCCCTCGAATACCGCCACCAGGCACAGCGCAGCCCACAGGTCGCTCATGCGCGGCGTGCTCGCTCAGCCAAGGATCGATCCCTCACACCCATGTTCCCCGATCCATCCTTCGCACGCAGCATCAGTGGTCGGTCTTCATGTACTGCAAGAACGGATCGTTGCGATCCAGCACGATCACGCTGCTGTGCTTGCCGTCGAACGCGGCCCGATAGGCCTCGAGGCTACGCTGGAAGGCATAAAAGCCGGGGTCGCGGTTGGCCGCTTCGCCGTACAGGCGCGTAGCCTCGGCATCGCCCTCGCCACGCAGTTTCTGTGCATCACGCTCGGCCTCGGCCAGGATCACCTGGCGATCACTGTCGGCACGCGCACGCACCTCATTGGCCTGTTCCTCGCCTTCCGCGCGCAGACGGCTGGCCACCTGCTGGCGCTGCGCGCGCATGCGGTTGTAGACGTCATCGATGACCCGGCTGTCGGTGGGCAAATCAATTTGCTTGATCCGCAGGTCGGTGATGCGCACGCCCAGCGTCGCCGCGCCGCGATTGATGGCGGCCAGCTGGCCATGCACGATCGCCGTGCGATCACCGGACACCACCTGCTGCAAGGTGCGCGCATTGATTTCATTGCGCAGCGCGTCCTTGATGATCGGCGCCAGGCGATCCACCGCGGCGTTCTCGTCACCACCGGTGGCGCGATAGAACGCACGCGCATCCTCGATCTGGCCGACCGCGAAGAAATCCACGCTGACGTCCTTGCGCTCCGAGGTGAGGTAGCGTTCCGGCTCAGCCGGCAGCACCTGCAACCGTGTATCGAACACCCGCGCCGTCTCCACCAGCGGCCACTTGAAATGCAGGCCGGGCTGCATGTTCACCCGCGAAATCCTGCCCAGGTGCAGCACGATGGCCGTCTGTCCTTCGCTGACCACGAACATCGAACCGAGCATCAGCACGATGGCCAGCAGCAGCACGCCCAAGCCTAACTGAAGTTTCATCGCACCACCTCCTCACGGGCCGAGGCCGGCCTGCCGCTGCGGCCAGGGCGCGCGGGATTGCCCTCTGGAGCCTCCACCTGGACCTGCGGCGACACCAATTCCGGCAGCAAGGGCGGCGTCGGAGCCGGTGTGGTGGCGGGACGTCCACTCCCCTGCATCGGCACGTAGATCAGTTGGCGACCATCGCCACCGACGATGGTCGGGTTCTGCGACAGCACCTCCTGCAAGGTTTCCAGCCACAGGCGCTTGCGGGTCACGTCCGGCGCACCACGGTACTGCTCAACCAGCAAGCTGAAGCGTTCTGCGTCACCGGTGGCACGCGCGATCTTGGCAGCCTTGTAGCCCGCAGCCTCGGTACGCACGCGTGCAGCCTGGCCACGCGCCTCGGGCACCACCTTGGCGGCGTAGGCGCGGGCTTCTGAAATGAGCCGCTCCTTGTCCTGCTGGGCGCTGTTGACGTCGTCGAACGCCGGCTTGACCTGCTGGGGCGGCCGCGCATCCGGCAAGTTCAGCTCGGTCACGATCAGGCCAGTACGGTAGGCATCGAGCGACTTCTGCAACTGTTGGCGAGCAATGACGGCCAGTTGCTCGCGCGCACCCAGCACGGTGTCAAGGGTGGAACGACCGACCTGCTCGCGCACCGTACTCAAGGTTGCTTGCTTGAGCACCTCATCGCCATCGCGGGTACCGAAGCGGTACAGCACCGGATCGGACACCTTGTACTGCACGTTCACCGCCACCTCGACGATGTTCTCGTCGCGGGTCAACACCGGCACGCTGTCGGAATAATTCTTGATTTCGGTGGCATTGATCTTGATGACCTGCTCCACCGGCCATGGCAATTTGAAATTCAGGCCCGGCTGCAGCACCCGCGACAACTGGCCGAAACGCAGCACCACGCCGCGTTGCTGTTCGGTGACCAGCACCACGCTGGACAACACCAGCCACAGCGCCACCGCCACGACAATCCAGCGCAATGGGCTGAAGTTTCCGAAATTCGGCAAGCCTCCACCGATCCGGTTCCACATTCCACCTGAGCCACCGCCTCCGGTGCTTCCGGGCCGGTTCCAGGCCATCCAGGCCGTCCATGGCCCGCGCGGGCCGCTGCTTTGCATGGTCATGTCGGTAATTCTACGGGAAGCAAGGTCGCCTCGCCCGGCAACAGGGCGCGCAGCGGCGCGCCTTCCGGCAACGCCGCCAGCCGCGCGGCATCGGCAGCGGCCAGGTCGATCTTCAGGTGCCAGCCGTCCTCGGCGTGGGACTCTGCACGCACCGCGCCCAACGCGTGCAGGCGCGCACGCAGGCGCCCGGCTGCGCCAGGCAACAACAGGTCAGCGACGATCCGCTGCAGTCCCAGCCGCAAGCCGACGGCTTCACCCAGCAATTCCAAGCCGATCCGGTCACGCGCCGACAACCAGACGGCGGCAGGCGCGTCCTCGCGCTGGTCGATGCGCGGCTGTGCGCCCTCGATCCGGTCGATCTTGTTGAACACGAGCAACTGCGGAATGTCCCCGGCGCCGATGTCGTGCAACACCGCATCCACCTGCGCCATGCGATCGTCGCGCAGGGGATCGTCGGCATCGACCACGTGCAGCAGCAGGTCGGCCTCGCGCGCCTCGCCGAGCGTGGAACGGAACGCAGCGACCAGCTCATGCGGCAGATCGCGGACGAAACCGACGGTATCGGCCAGCACCACGCGGACACCCGCGAGCTCGATCCTGCGGACCGTCGGATCGAGGGTGGCGAACAACTGGTCGGCGGCGTAGGCGTCGGCACCGGTGAGCGCGTTGAACAGGGTCGACTTGCCGGCATTGGTATAGCCCACCAGCGCCAGCCGCGGCAGTTCACTGCGCACCCGCGCGCGACGCATCTGGCTGTGCTGCACCTCGACCTTGTCCAGGCGCTTCTGCAACACCTCCACGCGTTTTTGCAGCAGGCGACGGTCGGTTTCCAGCTGGGTCTCACCGGGACCGCGCAGGCCGATCGAGCCACCACGCTGGCGCTCCAGATGGGTCCAGCCACGCACCAAGCGGGTGGCCATGTGGCGCAGCTGCGCCAGCTCGACCTGCAATTTGCCCTCATGGCTGCGCGCGCGCTGGGCAAAGATGTCCAGGATCAGGCCGGTGCGGTCGACCACCCGGCGTTCCAGCGCCTTCTCCAGATTGCGTTCCTGCAGCGGCGACAACGGGTGATTGACCAACACCAGATCAATCCCGCTGACTTCGCAGATGGCCTTGACCTCGTCGAGCTTGCCGGTGCCGATCAGGATCGAGGGATTGGGCTTGTCGATCCGTGCTGGCACCGAGGCGACCACGCGCGCGCCGGCGGAACGCGCCAGTTCAGCGAACTCTTCCAGCACATCGGGCGCGGCCGGGCCACCGGCATGCGGCTGGATCAACAGCGCGTTTTCACCGCCACGCGAGCGTTCGAACAATTGGGTCGACATTGGAGGGAGAGATGCGGGCGTGGGGGCGCATTTGCAAGCCCACCCCGATTCATGGCGGGATTACTCGACCGCCGTGTCCCGTCCGGCCTCAACGCTGTCCTGGGCAATGCCCGCGATCTGCACGTTACGGGCCGGCACCACGGTCGAGATGGCGTGCTTGTAGACCATCTGGCTGACCGTGCTGCGCAGCAGGACCACGAACTGATCGAACGACTCGATCGTGCCCTGCAGCTTGATGCCGTTGACGAGGTAGATCGACACCGGCACGCGCTCGCGGCGCAAGGCATTCAGGAATGGATCCTGCAAGGACTGTGGCTTGGGTTTCGGTTCCCCGTTGCTGGCGTGCATCGTGTTGTTCTTGTCGTTGGATTGGACACAGCCGCGCAAGCCCCTGGCGCGACGGCGGAATGGCGATGTTAACGCAAGGCGCGTGGGTTGGGCGGGTTGCCGGAATCCACCGAATCCTTCGCCAGGAATGCCCTGACCACCGCATCGAGCCCGGCGCGCTGTCGTGCCTGATCGAACCATTGCACATCGCGCATCCCGCGCAACCAGGTGTATTGGCGCTTGGCGAGTTGGCGGGTGGCGGCGATGGCGCGATCGCGGAACAGAGCCTCTTCGTCGGATCGGTTCACCTTGCCTGTTCCTACCCTCAGCCCAACCCCTCTCCCGGAGGGAGTGGGACTTTCGATGGCATCGAGATGCTCCCATGCCTGGCGATAGCCGACTGCGCGCAAGGCAGGCAGATCCAATGGCGCGGGATGTGCAGCCAACTCCGGCAGCACTCGCAGGGCCCGCACTTCATCGAGAAACCCAGCGTCCAGCATGGTGTCGAAGCGCGCTTCGATGCGCGCATGCAGGTCGGCGCGCTGCGGCGGCGCCAGCGCCAGGGTGAGCACGTCCAGCCAAGGCTCCGCAGCACGCGCCTCGCGCTGCCAGTCACTGATCGGCCGACCACTGAGGCGATGCACCTCCAGCGCGCGCTGGATGCGCTGCGCGTCGGTGGCGTGGATGCGTGCCGCCGCTTCCGCGTCGACCTGTGCCAGTTGCGCGTGCAGCGCCGCCCAGCCAACCCCCGCCGCTTCCTCGGCCAGCTGTGCCCGCACCGTGGGATCTGCCGTTGGCATGTCGGACAGGCCTTCGAGCAGGGCACGGAAATACAGGCCGGTGCCGCCGGCGAGGATCGGCCAGCGCCCACGCGCGTGGATCGCCTCGATCGCCGCACGTGCATCGCTGGAAAACTCCGCCGCCGAATAGGGCTGCCACGGTTCGCGCAGGTCCAGCATGTGGTGGGGAATCTGCGCCTGCTCCGCCTTCGTCGGTTTGGCCGAGCCGATGTCCAGTCGCTTGTAGATCAGCGCCGAATCCACACTGACAATTTCACCGCCGATTCGCAGCGCCAGTTCCAGCGCGTACGCACTCTTGCCCGAGGCGGTCGGTCCGAGCAGCGCGATCGCCCGCGGCCGTGGCGCACCCACCGACACGCTCAGTAGCCGCTTTCGCGCAGGCAGGCCTGCACCTGCAGATGGCGCACCTGCACCGCCTGCGCGGGCGGCGGTGACAGCAGGCTGGCAATCACGATTGCCCCGCAGGCGGCCGCAAAGCCCGGGATCATCTCGTACCAGCCGCTGCCGTACATGCCCACGGCAACCAGCTTCCACAGGATCACGGTGGCCGCACCGACAACCATTCCGGCCAATGCACCACTCCGCGTCATCCGCCCCCAGAACAGCGAGAACAGCACCACCGGCCCGAATGCCGCGCCGAACCCTGCCCAGGCGTAACTGACCAGGCCGAGCACGCGGCTGTCGGGATCGCGGGCGATGAAGATCGCCAGCAGGGCCACCGCCAACACCATGGCGCGCCCGACCCAGACCAGCTCGCGCTCGCCGGCGTGCTTGCGCACGAAGCCGTGGTAGA
>NZ_JADZDS010000015.1 GCF_020850895.1 Thermomonas sp.
GAGGGGTTCGATCCATCCGCGCAGCGGATGCACACCTTCGATGCACGGCATCGAAGGCCCGAAGGGCGCGCCAAAGGCGCGTCATCCCCGTGGGGACGCCACATCAAAGCCCGCGCAAGCGGGCTTTATCGTGACTGAGTGTCTGGACATAACTCAGGCGTCGCGGTTGTGCCGCCGCATCACCCGCTGTTTCTCGCGGTCCCAATCGCGCTGCTTGCTCGCATCGCGCTTGTCGTGGGCCTGCTTGCCCTTGGCCAGCGCCAGATCGGCCTTCACCTTGTTGCCCTTCCAGTACAGCGCGGTCGGAATCAGGGTGTAGCCATCCCGCTGGATGCGGCCGGTCAGCTGGTCGATCTCCCGCCGGTGCAGGAGCAGCTTGCGGGTGCGCCGATCATTTGCGACCACATGCGTCGAGGCTTGGATCAATGGCGTGATCTGCGCGCCAATCAGGAACAGCTCGCCCTGCAACACCACGGCGTAGGCATCGCCGATGTTGGCGCGACCGGCACGGATCGCCTTCAACTCCCAGCCCTGCAGGGCAAGGCCCGCCTCGAAGCGCTCCTCGAAATGGTAGTCGTGGCGGGCACGCTTGTTCAGAGCGATCGTACCGCCGCCCTTTGGCTTATCCTTGCCGTCGTGCTTGCTCATCCCTGCATTCTCGCCGATCCGATCCTTCCGCGGAGCATCATCGACCCGAAGGCGGCTTCCCCGCGATCCATCAATCGTCCGCGGCATCCAGAATCGGCGCCTATCGCCTTGTTGGCACAAACGACATCCTGCATTCGCGTCCCATCGAGGGTGCTAGCCTGATGCGCGTTCAACTGGTCAGGTCCTGGCCACATCGCTGCGAACGGATGGAGGTCGACGTCGATGCGGGCGCGCGGATTGCCGATGCACTGGCGGCGACAGGGTGGGGGCCTGACGGTGAATTCGTTGCCCTTGCGGTGTTCGGCCAGCCGGCATCGCTGGACATCCTGCTGCACGAAGGCGACCGGATTGAACTGTTGCGCCGCCTGCGCGTGGATCCCAAGCAGGCGCGCAGGCTGCGCGCAACCAAAGCGTGAGTCCATGCAAACGCCGCAGGGTTACTGGCGACGGCGCTTCCTGTCGTCCGGGTTCAGGTTCGGACCGTAATAGCGGATCACGTCGCGCGACAACTGCGCATCACGCTCCGGGAAAGACTCGCCTTCCCAGCGCACCACCTTGTCGTTGTCGAAATAGACCGTCAGGTTCTTGATCTGGGTCTGGTCGCGACGGCCCACGCGCTCGGTCGCCGTGTAATCCCAGCGATCGTGATGGAACGGATCGGAAATGGACGGGGTGCCGAGCAGGGCAAGCACCTGCTGGCGGTCCATGCCGGCCTGCAGCTGTTCCACCGACGTGGGTTCGAGCAGGTTGCCCTGGAACACCGGCTGGCGATACAGATAGCTGCAACCGCTCGTCAACACGGTCGCAAGGAGGACGGAAAGCAGCTTGTGGTGCATCGGCGGGGTGGGGCAGTGGTGGAATGCCGATGATACACTGCCCGAGGCGGCTTTCAGGGCGCTACGCGTCAAGCACAGTTCAGGCCCGGTGGGCTGGCGGGCCCGTGTTCCAAGCGATCTTCCAAGTCGCGCTTGGCCCACTCCCGCCGTGATCCGGACACGCCGCACGACGCCCGCGCGCACTCGTCGAACGAAGGAGATATCGATGCCACGCGATCTTCGCAAAGCCGGCCTCAAGGTCACCCATCCGCGACTGCGCATCCTCGAACTGCTTGAGCACGCCAAACCGCGCCACATGACCGCCGAGGACATCTACCGCCAGTTGCTGTCCGATGGCGAGGAGATCGGATTGGCGACCATCTACCGTGTGCTGACCCAGTTCGAATCCGCCGGGCTCGTGCTCAAGCACAATTTCGAGGGCGGCACCGCCGTCTATGAGCTGGATCGCGGCGAACACCACGACCACATGGTCGATGTCGAAACCGGCAAGGTGATCGAATTCCAGAGTGGCGCCATCGAGGAATTGCAGCAGAAGATCGCCGCCGAGCACGGCTATGTGATCGAGGACCATGCGCTGGTGCTGTACGTCCGCAAGAAGCGCTGAGTCAACGCTGGTTTTCGTAACCGACGTTGCGCACGCGCATCGGGCCTGCACGGGATCACGACACCACCTCAAAGCCCAGACCGCAGCCCCGCGTCCCAACCGCGGTGACTGGTCGATTCGCTTGCCGCCCGCATCGAGTCGATCGCAAGATCGAAGGTGTAGCCCGCCAGCACGATCGGCTGCTCCGACGCGGCCAGCACCCACAGCGGTCGGGCGGCGATCACGGCGTCCATCGCCCCGCCACGCAGCAGGTGTTGCCGATCGCCGTCCTGCGCAGCGCTCATGTCAGCCATCGTTGGAGATCAGCGTCGCAGTATAGTCCGCGTCCGCGAGTGCGGCGATGACTGCATCTGCACTGAACTGGCCATGCGCGCGCACTTGCTTACTCGCCAGATCCACCTCGACACGCGCAGTCGCATCGAGCGCCTGCAATGCGCGGGTGACGGCGTTGACACAATGCTGGCAGCTCATGTTTTCGACATTCAGCAACATGATCGTGTTCCTTGTTGGGATTGTGAACAACCCGGACCTTCCCGCCTGCCAAGGATGGCTGGCAGCCAACTCCACGTCGAAGTTGTTCAGCCCCTCCTGCCGGCCGGGTTGAGGCCAGTGTCGAGCTTGCCACGGCGGGAAGGTCAAGCGATGATGTGCCCGCTTGACCTTCCCATGATAGGAAGGACGAGGATGGTCGGCATCCCCATCGCAGGCCCGACCCCATGCAAGCCGAACCGGCGACATACCAATTCGACATCTCCGGCATGACCTGCGCTTCCTGCGCGGGCAGGGTGGAGAAAGCCTTGCGCAAGATCGCGGGCGTCACCGATGCCAGCGTCAACCTGGCAACCGAATCTGCTGCGGTCACGACCGATGCCACGGTCACCGAACAAGCACTGGTGCACGCGGTCGAGCAGGCCGGATACGGCGCGGCGCGTCGGTTCGAAACCGCAACGCCGGGGACGCAACGCCATGGCCGTCCAAGCGAAACGATGTCACTACTCCTGGCCAGCCTGTTGTCGTTGCCCTTGACCGCACCGATGTTTTTGATGCCCTTTGGCGTGCATTGGGCACTGCCTGGCTGGGCGCAGTGGGCATTGGCCACGCCGGTGCAGTTCTGGCTGGGCGCACGCTTTTATCGTGCCGGATTCGCCGCGTTGCGTGTGCGCAGCGGCAACATGGACCAGCTGGTCGCATTGGGCACCAGCGCCGCCTATGGATTGAGCGTGTACCACCTGCTCGCGCCGGCCGGCCACCACGCCGCGCCGCTGTATTTCGAAGCGTCCGCGGTGGTCATTACCCTGATCTTGCTCGGAAAGTGGCTTGAAGCACGCGCCAAACGCCAGGCCAGCGACGCGATCCGCGCCCTGCAGGCGCTTCGTCCGGACACGGCGCGGGTGTCACGCAATGGCATCGAAACACGCGTACCGATCACCGAGGTCGTCGTCGGCGACGAGGTGGTGGTGTTGCCGGGCGAGCGTATCCCGGTGGACGGTGAGGTGCTGGAAGGCCGCAGCCACAGTGATGAATCCCTGCTCAGCGGCGAGTCGCTGCCGGTGCCGAAGGCGCGTGGCGATGCCGTCACCGGCGGCGCAGTGAACGGCGAGGGCAGGTTGCGCCTGCGCACGACCGCCATCGGTGCAGAATCCGCACTGGCGCGGATCGTGCGGCTGGTGGAGGACGCTCAGGCAAAGAAGGCGCCGATCCAGCGCATCGTCGACCGGGTCAGCGCGGTGTTTGTGCCGACAGTCATCGCCATCGCGCTCGTGACCCTGCTTGGCTGGGGCAGCGCCCGCGGCGACTGGACGCAGGCCTTGCTCAACGCTGTCGCGGTGCTGGTCATCGCCTGTCCGTGTGCGCTGGGGCTCGCGACGCCTGCGGCGGTGATGGCTGGCACCGGGGTCGCCGCACGCGCCGGCATCCTGGTCAAGGACATTGAGGCGCTGGAAATCACCCGCCAGTTGCGCACCGTCGCCTTCGACAAAACCGGCACCTTGACCCTTGGCAAGCCGACGCTGACCGGGTTGCATGCGCTGGATGGCAACGACACCGCACTGCTGGCGCTGGCCGTGGGCCTACAACGAGGCAGCGAACATCCATTGGCCAAGGCGGTGCTGGATGCCGCGGCGCAACGCGGTGTGCAGGCGGCCGAGGTCACCGACATCACCGCGGTGGCCGGCCGTGGCGTGCAGGGCAGGCAGCATGGGCATTCGCAGTTGGCGTTTGGCCATGCACGCTGGATGGGCGAACTCGGCGTGGATCTGCAATCTGCGCATGCATTGGCTGACGCAGCGGCGCGCGCCGGACGGACACAATCCTGGTTGGCGGAAAACGCGGGGCAGGGCTGGCGCCTGCTGGGTCTGTTGACGTTCGGCGATGCACCGCGTCCGCAGTCCCGGCAGGCTGTCGCCGAATTGCGCGTGCTGGGCGTGCGCCCGCTGATGCTGTCCGGCGACAACGCTGCAGCGGCGAAATCGACTGGCAATCAATTGGGCCTTGCGAACGACGAAGTCCGCGCCGAGTTGTTGCCGGGCGACAAGGTGCAGGCGATCCGCGAACTGGCCAAGGATGGCCCAGTGGGGATGGTGGGCGACGGTCTCAATGACGCGCCGGCGCTCGCCGCCGCCTCGGTCGGGTTCGCCATGGGCAGTGGCACCGACGTCGCAATGCATGCGGCTGGCGTCACCCTGATGCGGCCTGATCCGCGACTGGTGGCCGATGCCATCGACATCTCTCGCCGCACCGTGCGCAAGATCCGCCAGAACCTGTTCTGGGCATTTATCTACAACGTGATTGGCATTCCTCTGGCAGCACTGGGCATGCTGGACCCGATACTGGCCGGCACGGCGATGGCGGCATCCAGCGTCAGCGTGGTGGCCAATGCGCTGCTGCTGCGGCGGTGGACGCCGAGCGCCCGCGATTTGAACCCGCACCAGAATCCTGGAATGCCCGCATGAATGCACATCGACTGTCGCGACCGGAGCTGGCCGACGCACTGGAACAAGGCTTTCACAACATCGGCCAGGCCGCCGAACTGAGCGGCGTATCGGCCAAGATGATCCGCCATTACGAGCGCATCGGCCTGATCGCGCCAGCGGCGCGCACCTTTGCAAACTACCGCCTGTATGGCGAGGCCGACCTGCACCGACTGCGTTTCATCAAGCGAGCGCGCTCATTGGGATTTTCGATCAAGCAGATCGAATCGCTGCTGGCACTCTGGGACGACCCGCGTCGCGCCAGCGTCGAGGTCAAGCAGCTTGCGCGCACGCACGCCGCCCAGCTTGGCGAGAAGATCCGCGAACTGCAGGCGATGCAGCGCACGCTGGAAACCTTGGCGAAGCGCTGCCATGGCGATGGTCGCCCGACCTGCCCAATCCTCGACGACTTGGCCGGGGGCGGCTGACAATCCAGGCGTCGGGTGAGGCGAATTCTGACTCCACGGCGGGTACTGGTCCGACTGCTCTTGCCGCGACCTCAAGCGATGTTGGCCATCGACGAATGCACTCGCTGCCAACGAATCCCGCCATGCCACTCTCTCTCCGTCACTGCCTGTTGATCGCGTGCACCATCGCCTTGGCGTTCTGCTTTCCCGCTCGCGCCGCGCAGGCCGAGAGTCTCTACCGCTGCGTCGCACGCGACGGCGCAGTGAGCTACCAAACCCAGCCTTGCAGCAAGGGGCAACGGCTGGATCGAATCGTTGACTATCAACCCGTGCCAGCGAACCTTGCGGAGGCAGCGCCGGAACAGCCACGCGCCGAGGCGAGACAACGCCGGCGAACCGCGGCGCGGATTGTTCGTTCACCGCGTCGTCACGCCACCGCATACGAACGCTGCCAAGCGGCGAAGGCGAAACGGGGATCGACGTTACGACGGCTCGGTCTACGTCGCACTTACGACCATTTGAGCCGTCTCGATGCCCAAGTTCGCGCTGTCTGTGACGATTGAGGCTCGTCAGCGTGCGGCCCCTGAACCAACACAGGCGCGTGTTCAACGGCGCGACGCGACGGGGCATGCCCGAGATCGCTCAGCCACGGGCGATCGGTGTCGCCTACAGCGCCACTGTCGTGTTTGTTTGCCAGGTTGATTCGTATGCGGCCATCGTCTTGCCGGGTGGGGTCACGACTGCATCCTGACATTGCACACCATTTACATAATAGACATTATGCGAA
>NZ_JADZDS010000016.1 GCF_020850895.1 Thermomonas sp.
GGGGTGCCGCTGTACGTGGTGTATCCGCGTGGCGGCGGCGAAGGCCGCGTGCTGCCGGTGTTGCTGACGCCCAGCATGGCGGCTGACGCGCTGGCGCAGGCGGCACGATGATGCCCTCCAATCGAATCGTATTGCTGGCAGCGGGAGCCGCGGCCCTTGCGGGCGCCGTTGCCAGCGTCTATTTCGAGCCGCATCTCGCCACCGGCCTGGCCAGCACCCAACTCGGCCAAGATGCGCTGCAGGCCACCTTGGAAGCGCGCGCCCCGAAACCACCCCCGGGTGTGATCGTGGCCCGCCGCGGTGAACGCGTCCCGACGCTGGAATTGCCGGATCTGGCTGGCACGCGGGTGCCACTGCCGGAAGCCTGGAAGGGTCACACCACCCTGATCAACCTGTGGGCCACCTGGTGCGCGCCGTGCCTGAAAGAAATGCCGGATCTGCAAGAATTCTCCCGACAACAGGGCGCTAACGGCGTGCATGTCGTCGGCATCGCACTCGACGATCCGGTTGCAGTGCAAGCCTTCATCGCCCAACATGGCATCACCTATCCGGTTCTGGTCGACTCACCAGGCCCCGCCGATGCCGGGGTGCAGCTGGGGAATCGTGCGGGTGTCTTGCCGTATTCAGCACTGATCGACGCGGAAGGCCGCCTGATCAAGACTCGAATTGGACCATTCGAAAACAGCGCCGCCATCGCACGCTGGGCAACGCCCTAAAGGAGTGGTCAGTCCAACCGAGTCCGGCCAAGGCCCGGACTCGCTCAAGCGCAGCAATCACTTGGCTTGATTGATTCGGGGCAAGCGATCCATCAGCGATCCATGGCAGGCAGAAAGCCTCACGTTGATTCGAGGCGCACCACAGCACGCCCGCGCCACAGCGTTTAGAGCAATCACTCGAACACGCCATTAAAATTCTGTTATCCGGCGAAACTTCGTCGAACTGGACACGAACGCCCGTTCGCGGGACACTGCACGCCGTTTTCCGGGGGATTTGACCTGCGCCGATGGCGACGCTGCTGCTCCTGCATGGGCCCAACCTGAACCTGCTCGGCAGTCGCGAGCCGGAGGTCTATGGCCGCACCACGCTGGCGGACATCGATGCCGATCTGGTCGCCCGTGCGGCGGCGGCAGGGCATGTGCTGGAGGCGTTCCAGTCCAATGCCGAGCACGCTCTGGTGGATCGCGTGCAGGCCGCCGCCCAAGACGGCACCGGCTTCATCCTGATCAATCCCGCCGCCTTCACCCACACCTCGGTGGCCCTGCGCGATGCGCTCGCCGCGGTGGCCATTCCCTACATCGAAATCCACCTGTCCAACCCGCACGCCCGCGAACCCTTCCGCCAGCACAGCTATTTCAGCGACAAGGCGGTCGGCGTGGTCTGCGGCTTCGGCGCGGATTCCTACCGCTACGCCCTCGACGCCGCGCTGCGGCGGCTTGCGGCCTGACCAAGAGGCTACTTGGATGGACCTGCGCAAGATCAAGAAACTCATCGACCTGCTGGAAGAGTCGAACCTCGCCGAAATCGAGATCAAGGAAGGCGAGGAATCGGTGCGCCTGGCGCGCGTGCCCAAGGGCAGCATCGCGCATGCCGTCCACCACGCGCCCGCGCACGTCCCCGCCCCGCAAGCCCCGGTGATGCCGATGCAATCGCCCGTGCAGGCCGCCACCGGCGGCAGCCATCGGGCGGAAGCGAACGACCTGCCGGATGGCCACGTCGTGCGTGCACCGATGGTCGGCACCTTCTATGCCAGCCCGGCACCGGACAAGCCCGCCTTCGTCAGCGTCGGCCAGGCCGTCAAGGTCGGCGACACCCTGGGGATCATCGAGGCGATGAAGATGTTCAACCCGATCGAGGCCGATGCCTCCGGCACCGTGCTGGCGATCCGCTGCGAGAGCGGCGAGCCGGTCGAGTTCGACCAGCCGCTGTTCGTCATCGGCTAAGCGAGGGGATCGCAATGCTGGAAAAAGTCCTCATCGCCAACCGCGGCGAGATCGCACTGCGCATCCTGCGCGCCTGCCATGCGATGGGCATCCGCACGGTCGCGGTGCATTCCACGGTCGACCGCAACCTCAAGCACGTGGCGATGGCGGACGAATCGGTCTGCATCGGGCCGGCGCCGTCGGCCCAGAGTTACCTCAACATGCCGGCGATCATCGCCGCCGCCGAGGTCACCGACGCGCAGGCGATCCACCCTGGCTACGGCTTCCTGTCGGAAAACGCCGACTTCGCCGAACGGGTGGAGCAATCCGGCTTCGTGTTCGTCGGCCCGCGCGCCGACACCATCCGCATGATGGGCGACAAGGTCGAGGCGATCCGCGCGATGCAGGCCGCCGGCGTGCCCTGCGTCCCCGGCAGCGGCGGGCCGCTGGGCGATGATGCCGCCACCAATGCGAAGATCGCCGCCGAGATCGGCTATCCGGTGCTGATCAAGGCGGCCGGCGGCGGCGGCGGTCGCGGCATGCGCGACGTCCGCACCGAGGCCGCGCTGGCCAATGCGATCGCCACCACCAAGGCCGAGGCCAAGGCCGCGTTCGGCAACGACATGGTGTACATGGAGAAGTACCTGGAAAATCCGCGCCACGTGGAGATCCAGGTGCTGGCCGACGGCCAGGGCCACGCGGTCTACCTCGGTGAACGCGACTGCTCGATGCAGCGCCGCCACCAGAAGGTGGTCGAGGAAGCGCCGGCGCCGGGCATCACCCAGGAGCTACGCGAGCAGATCGGCCAGGTCTGCGTCGAGGCCTGCCTGCGGATCGGCTACCGTGGCGCCGGCACCTTCGAATTCCTGTATCAGGACGGGCGTTTCTATTTCATCGAGATGAACACTCGCATCCAGGTCGAACACCCGGTGACGGAGATGATCACCGGCGTGGACTTGATCCGCGAGCAGTTGCTGATCGCCGGCGGCGAGCCGCTGTCCATCAGGCAGCAGGACATCGCGCTGCGCGGCCACGCCATCGAATGCCGGATCAATGCCGAGGATCCGGACAGTTTCATGCCCAGCCCCGGCCTGATCCAGCACTACCACGCCGCCGGCGGCCCCGGAGTGCGGATGGATACCCATATCTACGAAGGCTACCGGGTGCCGCCGAACTACGACTCGATGATCGGCAAGCTCATCGTCCATGGCACCACCCGCGAACAGGCGATTGCACGCATGCGGGTGGCGCTGTCGGAGCTGGTGGTGGACGGGATCAAGACCAATATCCCGCTGCAGCAGCGCATTCTCGCCGACGGCGGCTTCGCCCAAGGCGGGCAGAACATCCATTACCTCGAAAAGAAGCTGGCCGAACGCCGGGAAAAGGCGCTGTCGATGTTGTGATGATGCGCGCCGCCGGTTCCGGGCCTGCGACCCACCTGAACCGGACCCCATCGCCGATGACCGGTCGCCGCCCCGAATTACGCTTGTATCGCAATCAGGCAATTTCTCCACTGGTCCAGGATCGTCCTCATGCAACGTCGCAAGCTCCTGTTCGTCACCCTCCTGTCCTGCTTGGCCGCACTGCCGGCCGCCAGCCAACAGGGCAAGGCCCCTCCCATCACGCTGTATGTCGAAGCGCTGACCCACAACATGGCCGGGATGCCGGACATGGGCGGGATGATGGGCGGGATGATGAGCGGCATGATGTCGCGTCGCATGGGCGGCGATACCGGCCGGCCGGTCTATCCGACCACCCACACCGGCGTCACGACCGGCCAATACCTCGATCTTGCCCTGCACAACGCCAACAAGCCCGGCGCGGAGGCTGCCGACCAGATCCCGGCCGGGCTGAACCTCGGGCGTTCGCTGCAATTGGTGCCGATCACCGTGCAGCGGTCCGATGGCCGTCGCCCCGACGCGCCGCGCGAAGTCACCACGCAGGACATGGAGATCAAGATCGTCGAATACTGGGGCTGCGGCGCCGCCGTGCGTCCCGGCCAGCCGAAGATCACCACCATCAAGGTGCGTGGCGGCACCTTCGACCCCAGCAAGGGCCCGATGGGCATGCAAGGCTTCGGCGTGCAGACCACCGGCCAGGTATCGCGCGGGATCACGGTGGCCGACAGCACGATCGGCATCCGTCCCGGCTACGTGTACTGGCCGAATCCCCGCGACGGGCGCAAGGTGCCGACCGGCGCCAGCTTGGCCGGCGACCACCAGATCAGCGGGGACGGCATCCCGGCCTCGATGCATTTCCAGGTCAGCGACGCCTCCGACTTCATGGCCAAGCTGAACCTGCGCACCCAAGGCCAGCTGACCGACGCGGTCTACCTCGGCTGGCCGGCGGTGGCCCACGGCAATGCCTACTTCATCTCCGCGGTCGGGATGCAGCCGCTCGGCCAGAACGCCTACCAGATGACCTCATGGAGCAGCGCCGAAGTACCGGGCGCGGGGGCGGCCTTGCATGTGTCGATGTCGGACAATGACGTCAACGGCTTCCTGCGCCGCAAGGTGTTCCTGCCGGGAACCGCGACCAGTTGCGTGATCCCCCGCGGGATCTTCGCTGGCGGTGGCGGCCAGCAGTCCGGCATGCCGGCCATGCTGCAGATGTCCGCGTTCGGCCCGGAGAACTTCATCACCTATCCGCCCAAGCCCGCCAATCCGAGGCAGGCCTGGAACCCGGAATGGAGCGTGCGCCTGCGCACGCGCTCGACCGCGTCGGCCTTCCTCGGCCTCGACCTGGGCGGGATGCAGAATCAGGACGGCAACCCGCAGCAGCCGCAACAGCAGCAGCGACGCGGCATGCGCGGCCTGCTCAACGGCATCCTCGGCGGCTGATCGGTTTCAGGCCATGCTGAACAAGTCCCTCCTGGACGTGTCAGCACACGCTGCGTCCGGTGCATGCCCGGACGCAGCTCACGCCGACTCAATCAGCGTTGCCTTCAACACCGAGACGATGCAGACCACCCACGCCCGTGCCACCATGGGCGTGGGTTCCCGTCTGCATCGTCATGTCCGATCCGGTTCCTTCCAGCGATGACCTCGGTGCACCCGCGCTACGGCAAGCGAAATCCGACGCCAAGAACGCGCTTGACGCCACCGTCGTCAACATCGAGCTGACCCTAATCAGCATCATCCAGGGCCTCGCCTTGGGCGTCCTTGCCTCCGCCAGCGTCGATCCCATCGTGCAACTGCACTGGCAGGCCTGGCCCTACATCGCCACCGGCCTGCTGGTGGTGCTGATCTTCTGGTCGCGCTCGCTGCTGCACACACTGTCCTTCATCGGTTGGCCGCTGGAGTTCGGCCATACCTTCGTCTACTTCGGCACCACCCTGCTGGAGGCCGTCGCGCTCACCCAAGTGGCGAATCCGCAGCACTGGTTTGCCTTGAACACACTGTATGCGATCGCAGTCTGGGGCCTGTACGCCTATGACTTGCGCATCGTGCGCCACCACGCCGACGATTTCTCGACCGCGGCCGAGCGCCTGCTGCTGGACGACATCATCAAGGACCAACGCCTCAACATCGTGTTCATGATGCCCTCCGCGATTGCCTTCCAGGGCCTTGCATGGTGGCTGGTCCAGCGCTATCCGGAAACCTTCATCGCCGGCGGCTGGCACCTGCTGCTGATCGGCATGACCCTGCTGTTCAGCCTGAATTACCTGTACGGCGGCACCCGGTTGCTGCAGCGGCGACAGGCTTGGATCGTCGCCCGCAACGCGCAGGAACGACAGGAACCCTGAGTCGCCACCTTTTCGCCGCGGCCCGCATGGCCAATACTTGCCGCATGCCTTACCTGCAACTGTCCCTGACCTGCACCGAATCCCAGCAGCCGCGCTACGAGCGCGCACTGGAGGACGTGGGCGCCCTCGCCGTGACCCTGCAGGACGCCCATCTGAATGCCGCCGACGAACAGGCGATCTTCGAACCCGGCGTGGGCGAGTTGCCGTTGTGGGATGAAATGACCCTGACTGCATTGTTCCCGATCGAGACCGATGCCCTGCTGCTGCTGGCTGCACTGGACGCCTTCGACGCCGATCTGGATTGGACCTCGGCGCGATTCGAGAAGGTCGAGGATCAGGAGTGGGAACGCGCCTGGCTGGACACCTTCCAGCCGATGCAGTTCGGCACCCGCACCTGGATCGTGCCGTGGAGCCATGACCTGCCGGAGGGTGCGAACAGCCCCGATGCGGCGATCATCCGCCTCGATCCGGGCCTTGCCTTCGGCTCCGGCACCCATCCCACCACCGCGCTGTGCCTGCGCTGGCTGGATGACCTGGCCATCCGCGGACAATTGCAGGACAAGGCCGTGCTCGATTTCGGCTGCGGCAGCGGCATCCTCGCGCTGGCGGCACTGAAGCTGGGAGCGGCGCAGGCCGTCGGCGTCGACAACGATCCACAGGCCATCCTTGCCACCGCCGACAACGCCCAGCGCAATGGCGTCACGATCGACACCTTCCTGCCGGCGGATGCACCGACCTCGGCCGCCTCGATCGTGGTCGCCAACATCCTAGCCACCGCACTGGATGCGCTCGCGGAGACGCTGGCGGCGCGCACGGCGCAGGGCGGTCGCCTGGCCATGTCAGGCATCCTGTCCGGGCAGGAGCCAGCCTTGCTGGAACGCTACGCGCCGTGGTTCGATCGGCTTGCCATCGACCAGGACGGCGACTGGGTGCGCATCGACGGCGTTCGCAACGCCGTGGCGGTGGCCGCATGACCCACGCACCGAGTTTCGCCCATGGGCATGCGCGCGGCGGAAGGCCCTCGCGACGCCGTGGTGAATGGCTGGCGCTCAGCGCGCTCGTGGTCGCCTTGGCCGCGCAACTGGGGTGGCTCGAGCGTGAGCAGATGGCCGCGAATCCGCAGCTGCGCCCCGCGCTGGAATCCCTGTGCAAGGCCTTGCATTGCACCCTGCCGCCCTGGCACGAACCGGCGGCAATCACCATGCTGGCGCGAGATGTCATCGCCCAACCGGAGCATCCGGGCGTGCTGCGCGTGCAGGCGAGTTTCCGCAATGACGCCCGCTGGCCGCAGCCGTGGCCGGCACTGGCGCTGAGCCTGTCCGATGTCAATGCGCGCCCGCTCGGCGCACGCCGCTTCCAGCCCAGGGAATATCTCGGCAACGGCAGCCATCCGGCGCAACTGGCGCCGGGCCAGGCGGTCTCGATCGGGTTCGACATCCTCGAACCGGCCCCCAATGTGGTGGCCTTCGATTTCCGGTTCGAATGACGCGATTCCCGATCATGTCAACGAAACAGTCGACGACGGATTGTCCATCGCCCCCCGCATCGCGCTAGACTGGGCTGACCGCACGCCGCATTGCCGCGACGCGGTCGCCGCGAGGACCCCGCTTGAACCTCCCCGATTCCCGCCCGAACGCCGGCCGCACGCCGCTGCGCGAGCACGTCGCCCACTCGGTGCGTCGCTACCTTCGCGATCTCAACGGCTGTGCCACCAACGACCTCTACAGCATTGCGTTGCGGGAATTGGAGATTCCCCTGTTCCGTGAAGTCCTGGAACATTGCGAAGGCAACCAGAGCCGCGCCGCTGCCATGCTCGGCATCCACCGCGCGACCCTGCGCAAGAAGTTGCGCGATTACGACCTGCCGGCCTGAGGAGGGTCTGAACAACGCCATCCTGGAGTTGTCAGCCCGCGCAATACTCTGACGTAGCCGACTGCGTCGGCACCGCGGCCGCTATAATTCCGCTTTCCTCACGATCCACAGCGCATGTCCGCCGATTCCACCCCCGGCGCGCCGGTGACCGTTCGCCGCGCCTTGCTCTCCGTGTCCGACAAGACCGGCCTGCTTGACCTCGCCAAGGCGCTGTCTGCGCATGGCGTCGAGTTGTTGTCCACCGGCGGCACCGCCAAGGCGCTGCGTGATGCAGGTCTTGCCGTGAAGGACGTCAGCGATGTCACCGGCTTCCCCGAGATGATGGACGGCCGGGTCAAGACCCTGCACCCGATCGTGCACGGCGGCTTGCTGGGCCGTGCCGGCCTGGATGATGCGGTGATGGACGCACACGGCATCGGCAAGATTGATTTGCTGGTGCTGAACCTGTATCCGTTCGAAGCGGTCACCGCACGCGCTGACTGCACCCTTGCCGATGCGGTCGAGAACATCGACATCGGTGGCCCGGCGATGCTGCGCAGCGCGGCCAAGAACTTCGCCCGCGTCGCGGTCGCCACCGAACCTGCGCAGTACGTCGGCCTGATCGAGGAACTGGCCGCCAACGCCGGCGCACTGTCGGCGCAGACCCGCTTCGTGCTGTCGGTGGCCGCGTTCAACCGCGTCGCCCAGTACGACGCCGCGATCAGCAACTACCTGTCCGCAATCACCGATGCCAGCAGCGCCGTGCCGGCGCGCAGTGCCTTCCCAGCGCAGGCCAACGGCAGCTTCGTCAAACTGATGGACCTGCGCTACGGCGAGA
>NZ_JADZDS010000017.1 GCF_020850895.1 Thermomonas sp.
AGGCTGCGGATCAGCAGGGAGGTGGCCTGCGAACCGGAATTGCCACCCGAGCTCATGATCAAGGGGATGAACAAGGTCAGCATCACCGCCTTGGCCAGCTCGTTGTCGAAATGCTGCATCGCGCTGGCGGTCAGCATCTCGCCCAGGAACAGCGCGCTCAGCCAGCCGGCGCGCTTCTTGATCATCGCCCAGAAGCCGGTTTGCAGGTAGGGCCGACTGATCGCCTGCAGGCCGCCGAACTTATGCGCGTCCTCGGTGCCTTCGGCGATCAGCGCGTCCAGCACGTCGTCGACGGTGACCACGCCCAGCACATGGCGGGCTTCATCCAGCACCGGAATGGCGAGCAGGTCGTGGCGGCGGATCAAGCGCGCCACTTCTTCTTGATTGGTGGTCGCCGACACCCACACCGGATCGGACCGCTGCGCCACCGACAGCGCCGTCGCCTCCGGTTCGCCGGAGACCAGCCGCCGCAATGACACCATCCGCTGCAGGGCGTGGCTGGCCGGATCCTGTAGGTAGATCGCGTACACCGTCTCGCGTGAGCGCTCGACTCGGCGCACATGCGCCAAGGTCTGCGCCACCGTCCAGTCCGATGGCACCGAGACGAATTCGGTGGTCATCAGGCTGCCGGCCGTGCGCGGTGCGTAGCGCATCAGCCGGCGCAGGGCTTCCAGCGTGCCGCTGCGCAGGCGGCCGGACAAGCGGGCACGATCGGCCTCGTCCAGTTCCAGCAGCACGTCGGCGGCGCGGTCGTCGGCCATGCCTTCCAGCAGGTCGGCGGCGCGCAGATCAGGCAGGCGTGCGACCAGTGCGCCGGCACGTTGCAGCTCGGGGCGGTCGAACATGTCGATGGCGCGCTCCAGCGGCAGCTGCGTGGTGATCTCGGCCGCGTCGTCGAGCGCGCAGCTGTTCAGCAATTCGATGGCGTCGGCGATATTGCGCTCGCCAAACGCATTCAAGTCAGGCACCAAGGCCTGCAGGGTCGGGGTCATGGCTCACCTCAAGAGGTTGCGGCTGTCGCCGCGTGAGCCGACCTGTTTCAGCCAGCGTGACGCAGCGACAGCGTGGTCGATCGACTGGGACTGTCGCTGGGCATCGGAAAGGGCTCCTTGGAATCCGCGCGGGGCTGGCGCCCGGCGGGAGTGCGCGCAGTCTAGGCCGATGGCCCGGAGGAGGCAATGCAGATTGCGAAACCGTCATGTTCCGATGGTGGTTGCGCGATGGCGGTCACGGGCCGATGGGGCCTGCTCCTACAATGCCCGGATGAGCTTCCCGATCAGCGTGCTGTTGCCGCGCATCGTCCACTCGCTGGCAGGGCATCCGCGGCTGGTGCTGGAAGCGCCGCCGGGTGCTGGCAAGACCACCCAGGTGCCGCTGGCCCTGCTGGATGCGTCGTGGCTGCAGGGCAGCAAGATCGTGATGCTGGAACCACGCCGCGTCGCCGCACGGGCGGCGGCTGGCTTCATGGCCAAGCAGCTTGGCGAGGCCTTGGGTGAAACCGTTGGCTATCGCATCCGCTTCGAGAACAAGGTGTCGCCGCGCACGCGAATCGAGGTGGTCACCGAGGGCATCCTCACCCGCATGTTGCAGGACGACCCGCTGCTGGAAGGCATCGGCGCGATCCTCTTCGATGAATTCCACGAACGCCATTTGAGTGGCGACCTTGGGTTGGCCTTGGCGTTGGATGTGCAGGCGGGTTTGCGTGACGATCTGCGCATCGTGGTGATGTCGGCCACGTTGGATGGTGAGCGTCTCGCGTCGTTTCTGGATGCACCGCGGATCAGCAGCGAAGGGCGCAGCTACCCGGTGGCGATTGCGCATTTCCCGGCGCGTCGCGAGGAAGTGCTGGAACATCAGGTCAAACGTGCGATCGAACACGCTCTGATCGAACATCCCGGAGATCTGCTGGTGTTCCTGCCGGGGCAGCGCGAGATCACGAAAGTGGGCGCAGTGCTAAACCCCTCTCCCCCCGGGAGAGGGGTAGGGGTGAGGGTTGGGTGCAACGAACCCGCATCCGGCGCCGCGCGCCACCTTCTCCCGAGGGGAGAAGGAAACTGTGAAATCGAAGTGCTCCCGCTTCATGGCGAACTCCCGCTGGAGCAACAAACCCGCGTATTGCAGCCATCGGCAGACGGCGGGCGGAGGGTGGTGCTGGCGACCAATGTCGCCGAATCGTCGGTGACCTTGCCGGGCGTGCGGGTGGTGATCGATGCCGGGCTTGCCCGCGAACCGAGGTTCGACCCCAATAGTGGGTTTTCGCGGCTCGACAGCGTGACCATTTCACAGGCCAGTGCCGATCAGCGCGCGGGCCGCGCCGGTCGCGTGGCGGAGGGTTTCGCCTATCGCCTGTGGCCGCAATCGCAGCGGCTGGAGCCGCAGCGGCGGCCGGAGATCGCTCAAATCGAACTCGCCGGGTTGGCGCTGGAGCTTGCCGCCTGGGGCAGCGATGCGCTCCGCTACGTGGATCCGCCGCCTGCCGGCGCAATGGCCGCGGCGCGCGAGTTGCTGCACCGTCTGGACGCGTTGGACGCGCAGGGCAGGATCACCCCCCGTGGCCGCACGATGCTGGCGCTGGGCACGCATCCGCGGCTGGCCGCGTTGCTGCTGGCCAGTGCCACGCCGCTGCAACAGGCGTTGGCCTGCGATCTGGCCGCACTGTTGGAAGCCCGCGATCCGCTGCGCACGCGTTCGGATGCCTTGGCCTCGCGCTGGCAAGCGTTGGCGGCGTTCCGGCAAGGCCGCCTCGCCGACGATGCCAGTCGAGCCGGATTGGACGCCATCGATCGAGCGGCGAAACAATGGCGGCGGCGGCTGCGCTGCGAGGCTCTGCCGCTGACCTCCGCACCCGCCCACGCCTTTGGCGATCTGCTGGCGCATGCCTTTCCGGATCGCATCGGCAGGCAGCATCCGCAGGATCCCAAGCGCTATCAGTTGAGCAATGGCCGGATGCTGCGGCTGTTCGATGATTCCGCGCTGTTCGGCGAGCCGTGGATCGTCGCCAACGAATTGCGCTTCGAAGCCAAGGACGCACTGCTGCTGCGCGGTGCGCCGGTCGATGAGGCGAAATTGCGCGAAGTCTTTGCCGCACATTTTTCCGAAGCCGACGAAGTGCGTTGGGATGCTGGCAAACGTGCACTCGTCAGCGAGCGGGTGACCCGTTTTGACGGCATCGTGTTGGCATCGAAATCGGCAGGTCGCGTCGATCCGGCGCAAGCGGCGCAGGCGCTGACGGCAGCGGTGCGGGATTTGGGGCTGGCGTGCTTGCCGTGGAGCGAGGCCTTGTCGCAATGGCGGGTGCGGGTGCAATGCCTGCGCCGCTGGATGCCCGAGCTGGGTTTGCCCGACCTGTCCGAAGCGGCGTTGTTGGCGTCCCTCGAGACCTGGTTGCAACCGACCTTCAACGGCAAGTCCCGGCTGGATGGCCTGGAGCCCGAGGCCTTGGTCGAGGCCCTGAAATCCTGCGTGGATTGGAGCATGCGCCAGCGCATTAACGCATTAGCACCTGATCGCATTAGCGTGCCCTCGGGCATGCAGCGCAGCATCGCCTATCGATTGGATGATCACGGCGAGCCCGCCCCCCCGGTTTTGGCAGTCAAGCTGCAGGAGTTGTTCGGGCTCGCGGAAACACCGCGGGTGGCCGACGGCCGGGTGCCGCTGCTGCTGCACCTGCTCTCACCCGGCGGCAAACCCCTGCAAGTGACGTCCGACCTGAAGAACTTCTGGAACAGCACCTATGCCGAGGTGAAAAAGGAAATGAAGGGCCGCTACCCCAAGCACCCGTGGCCGGACGATCCCTGGAACGCGGCGGCCACGCACCGGGCCAAGCCACGCGGGACATGAGGTCGGCCCCGAGAGGGGAGCGGCGTCCCGCTGTAGGCTGAACGGCAAGTTGAGGCGATTCCAGGGATGATGGCGTTTCGCGCCATACTTGCGGCAAGCTTTGGGTTTTCGGGAGGCTGGAAATGGGCAAGCTCGATACGGCGCAGGATCGTGCGCTGGAATTGATTGGCGAGATCGGCGACGGTCTTCGCAAGCGGGTGCCGGACAAGGCCGCGCAATGGATCGAAACCGGTGCGGCACTGGGGGCGCTGCGCGCAGGCTCGAAGGTGGCCGGAAATTTCGTTCGCCGTAATCCCTATCTCGTCGGTGCAGCCGTTGCGGGAGCCGGGCTGCTGTGGTTGGCGGCGCGCTATCGCAAGCGTCAGCTTGCCACCGAGGGTGGTGGCAAGAGGCGATTGCAAGCGGTGCGCTTGGGCGACCACGAACAGGACGATTACGGCGTTTGATCCGTTGCCTCGGGATCACGGCAGGTTGCAGCTTGTAGTTCCACCGTGAAACAGGCACCGCCACCGGGGCGGTCTTCATACCAGAGCCGGCCTCCTGAGCCGACCACGATTTGCCGTGCCAGCGCCAGACCCAGCCCATTGGACAGGCCATTGGGCACATCGCGCCCATCGGCGCGCTGGAACGGCTTGAACAGGATTGGCTGGAAATCTGCTGGCACCCCGGGGCCGCGGTCCTGCACCACCAATTGCCAATGTCCGGGACGGCCCGGACGGCCAACGAGGTCGACCTCGCCGCCACTGCGTGCGTACTTGAGCGCATTGCCGAGCAGGTTCTCACCGACGTGGCGCAGCATCCGGCCATCGATTGCCACGCAGGCATCGCCCTCGGGGACGACCGTTTTCAGGCGCAGGCCGTGGGCCTCCAACTGCAACTCGTAGCGCGCGGCCAGCCAGCGCAGGGTTGCGGCCAAGGGAGCGCTTGGACTGGATGCATCGGGTCGAGGTCCGCCCGGGGACTGCCGTTCCAAGTAGTCGCGTACGAAATCCAGCGCCTCGTGCGTGCTTTCCTCGATGATCTGTAGATAGCGCGCAACCCGCTCTTGCCTGACGTCGGGAAGAGCAAGCATTTCGCGGGCGAACAGGACCGAGGTCAGGGGGTTCTTGATGTCGTGGGCGATCAGGTTGAACAGTTCCTGGCGCTGGCGTAACGCACCTTCAAGCAGTTCGCGAGCCTGCTTTTGGTGCAGGTGCACGCGCACCCTCGCCAGCAATTCATCCCCATCACACGGAAGCGAAAGGCAATCGGCGGCACCCGCACCGAACGCACGCAACCGCTGTCGTGATGAATCCTCGGCAAGCAGGACCACCACCGGCAGCCTCGGTTCGTCGTCGCCTTGGGCCAGGGCGCCGATCAGGTCGAACTCCGCATCGGCGTCTCGCAAGCCATCCATGAGCGCCAGGTCGGGGGCGTGATTGGCGATTGCGGCCAGCGCAGCATCCGGGTCCTGTACCGTCACCAGCGCGTGACCCGCCTCTCGCAGCAGTGCGGCCAGCGCGGGGGTTTCACCGTGCAGGGAGATGACGAGGATGCGACCAGTACTGGCGGAACGCTGCGGCACCTGAGGGTGCTTCCGACCATGGAGGGACCGTCCACGTTAGCAAACGGCCTTCGCAACGACCATGCCGTCCCGTGCAACGATCAGGTGCCGGATTCACGCCACTGGCCGGGTTGCAGGGTGTCCAGCCGCTGCCCACCGACCGCGACCCGGACCAGACGCAAGGTCGGCAGCCCCACCGCCGCGGTCATTCGCCGCACTTGGCGGTTGCGGCCTTCGCGGATCACCAGTTCCAGCCAGGCATCAGGCACGGATTTGCGGAAGCGCACCGGCGGATCGCGCGGCCACAACGTGGGTGTATCGAGACGGCGCGCTTGCGCTGGCAAGCTTGGGCCGTCGTTGAGCAGCACGCCCTCACGCAATGCACGCAGTTGCACCTCGGTCGGCTCACCTTCCACCTGTACCCAGTAAGTCTTGGGCTGCTTGTGTTTCGGATCGGTAAGCCGATGCGCCAGCCCGCCGTCATCGGTCAGCAGCAACAGGCCTTCGGAATCGAAATCCAGCCGTCCGGCGGGATAGACGCCTTTCGGCAAGTCGAACTCGGCCAGCGTGCACCGTGTCGGCACGCTGCGGTCGGTGAACTGGCAGAGCACGCCGTGGGGCTTGTTGAAGGCGATCAGCATGGTGCGGTGAGCGGCGACGGTCAGGCCGCCACGCCAATGGCGCGCGCCAGGTTGCGCCGTGCCTGCGCTTCCAGCCGATCGTGGAAATGGGCGGTTCCGTACAGCGGAGCGCGCGCGAAAAATTCGCCCAAGATGGCCTTGCGCTTGCGACGGAACAGCCAACCGGGAACCCAGCCGTATTCCCGTCGTATTTGCGCTTCGTACTCGGCGAAGCGGGCCTCGGCCGCGCCGAGGATGGCAAGGTCGATATCGACGATCAGCTGTTCGTCGGGGGTCGATGGCAAGGCGGCATGCTGGGTGACCATGATGAACCGGCAAACGCGGGCGATCGTCGCCTCCGCAACACCGCCAGCCGCCAGCGCACGTTGCGCCAAGCGTGCGCTTTCGACTTCGTTGTCGCTGCGCTTCGGGTCGTAGATGGCATCGTGGAACCAAAGCGCGATTTCCACCTCACCGGGGGCCTCCGCCAGCGCGAGCACCGGCTCCAGCCCGTGGATGCACTCGTGAAGGTGCTGCAGCGTGTGGTAGCTGCGCTGCGGTTCCCGATAGCGGGCGATGACCTCGTCGAACCATGCTGCCGTGGGCTTGGCGCCCAGCGCCAGCCACGCCCGCGACCACGAACGCTCGAGCAGGGCCCGGTCGATGTCGAGGCGCACGGGCTCCATCGCGGCGCTCGCGGTGCTCAGGCCGCCGGCTTGCGGAAGCGCAAGGTCATCCGGTCGCTCTCGCCGATGGCCTTGTACTTGGCGTCGTCTGCCGCGTCGTGGCTGTTGGTGGGCGGCAGCGTCCACACGCCGTTGGGGTGGTGGGTGTCGTCGCTTGGATTGGCATTGATCTCGCTTTTTTCCTCCAGCACGAAGCCGGCCTGGGTGGCCAGCGCGGTGATCAGGTCCTCGGTCAGATAGCCGGATTTCTTCATCGTCTCCAGATCGGTGCCTGGCTTGGCGCGATGGTCGACCACGCCCAGCGTGCCGCCGGGTTTGAGCACGACGAAGAAGGCCTTGAAGTAAGCCTCGGCATTGCCGTCGGCCACCCAGTTGTGGGCGTTGCGGAAGGTCAGCACGGTATCGGCGGAATTGGGTGGGCCAAAGCTCGGCGCCTTGGCGTCGAAGGCGCGCAGCTCCGGCTGGCCGTACACGTCCGGGCGCGCGGTGATCTTGTCGCGCAGGGTCTTGTTCAGCGCGTAGCGATAGCCGGGTTGGCCGGCGATCGCGTCGTCCCAGGTCGCGGCGACGTAATGACCGTGCGGACGCAGGTAGGGCGCGAGGATATCGGCATACCAACCGCCGCCGGGAGTGATCTCGATGACGGTTTCATCCGGCTGCACGCCGAAGAACGCGAGGGTCTGGGCCGGATGGCGGTAGCGGTCGCGCAGCATGTCCTGCGGCGCGCGCCAGTCACCGGCCAGGGCCGCATCCAGCGCCGCGCCGGGTGCGGCGGCTGGCGTGCTGGGCGTCGTGGCGACCGTCTGTTGCGCGATGGCGAATCCGGCGGTGCCGGCGAGGCACAGCGCGAGGCCGACAGCGAGTGTGATCGAACGGGTCATGCGGGCGCTTCCGGGTAGACGGAAGCAACAGCCTACCCGTTGCGGGCCGAAGTTGGGTGGAAGTACCTCTGACCTACCACCCTGTCATTCCCGCGAAAGCGGGAATCCAGCGCTTGAACAGCAACGTCCTTGGATTGGACAAACATTCGTTTGTCAGACGCGGCCCGCTTTCGCGGGAATGACGTCAATAGCCGCGGAGACGACGGCGTAATCCGACGCGCCTGCTGCACCCGTCAGTGCGTGACTCAGCTGCTCACCAAACTTTCCAGCGCGCCGTTGAGCGTGGCCGAGGGCCGCATCGCCGCCGCCAGCTTGCCTGCGTCCGGCTGGTAGTAACCACCGATATCGACCGCATGGCCCTGCACGGCGATAAGCTCCTCGACGATCTTCGCTTCGTTGGCGGCCAGCGTCGTGGCCAGCGCAGCGAATTTCGACGCCAGTTCGGTATCGGTCGTTTGCGCGGCCAGCGCCTGCGCCCAGTACAGCGCGATGTAGAAATGGCTGCCGCGATTGTCAATCGTGCCGAGCTTGCGCCCCGGCGACTTGTCGTTGTCGAGGAAGCTCGCATTGGCCGCATCCAGCGCATCAGCCAGCACCTGCGCACGCGCATTGCCGGTGGTATTGGCGAGGTGCTCGAACGAAGCCGCCAGCGCCAGGAATTCACCCAGCGAATCCCAGCGCAAATAGTCTTCTTCAAGGAACTGTTGCACATGCTTGGGCGCGCTGCCGCCGGCGCCGGTTTCGAACAGGCCGCCACCGGCCATCAGCGGCACGATCGACAGCATCTTCGCGCTGGTGCCAAGCTCGAGAATCGGGAACAGGTCGGTCAGGTAGTCGCGCAGGACATTCCCGGTGGCGGCGATGGTGTCCTGCCCGGCGCGCACGCGCTTGAGGGTGTGGCGCATTGCTTCCTCGGGGCTGAGGATGTGGATGTCGAGCCCGCGGGTGTCGTGGTCGTTGAGGTAGAGCGCCACCTTGGCGATCAGGCCGCGGTCGTGGTCGCGCTGCGGATCCAGCCAGAACACCACCGGCGTGTTCGACAGGCGCGCGCGGCTGACCGCCAGCTTCACCCAATCGCGGATCGGCGCATCTTTCGTTTGGCACATGCGCCAGACGTCGCCGGCCTTGACCTTGTGTTGCAGCATCACCGTGCCCTGCTCGTCGACCACGCGGACGATGCCGTCGCCGCTGATCTTGAAGGTCTTGTCGTGGCTGCCGTATTCCTCGGCGGCCTGCGCCATCAGCCCGACGTTGGGCACGCTGCCCATGGTGGCCGGGTTGAACGCGCCGTGCTCGCGGCAATCGTCGATCACGACCTGGTAGATGTCGGCGTAATTGCGGTCCGGCAGCACCGCCTTCACGTCCTGCAACTCGCCCTTGGCGTTCCACATCTTGCCGCCGTCGCGGATCATCGCCGGCATCGAGGCGTCGACGATCACGTCGGACGGCACGTGCAGGTTGGTGATGCCCTTGTCGGAATTGACCATCGCCAAGCTGGGCCGCTGCGCGTACAGCGCGGTGATCTCGGCCTCGATCGCACCGCGCTCGGCGGCGGATAGCTGTTCGAGCTTGGCGTACAGGTCGCCGATGCCGTTGTTGGGATCAAACCCGATCTCGGCGAGGGTGCGCGGGTGCTTCTCCAGCACCGGCGCATAGAAGCGGCTGACCACGATGCCGAACATGATCGGATCGGACACCTTCATCATGGTGGCCTTCAGGTGCAGCGAGAACAGCACGTCCTTGGCCTTGGCGTCGGCGATCTGGGCATCGATGAAATCGGCCAGCACCTTGGCGCTGAGCACGGTGGCGTCGATCACCTCGCCAGCTTGCACTTGCAAGGGCGCGCGCAGCGGGAAGGTGCTGCCGGTGGCACTGACGAATTCGATCCGGATCGTGCTCGGGTTGGCCAGGGTGTAGCTCTGCTCGCTGCCGTAGAAATCGCCATGGTCCATGTGCGAAACATGGGTCTTCGAATCGGCGGTCCACGCCGCCATCCGGTGTGGGTGCTTCCTCGCATAGGCCTTCACCGCCTTCGGTGCGCGGCGGTCGGAATTGCCTTCGCGCAGCACCGGGTTCACCGCGCTGCCCTTGGCGCGGTCGTAGCGGGTCTTGATGTCCTTCTCGCGTTCGCCCTGCGGCGCTTCCGGATACTCCGGCAGCGGATAGCCCTTCTGTTGCAATTCCTCGATCGCGGCCTTGAGCTGCGGCAGCGAGGCGCTGATATTGGGCAGCTTGATGATGTTGGCGTCCGGCGTCTTGGCCAGCTCGCCCAACTCGCGCAGGTCGTCCGCCACGGCCTTGTCGCCCAGCAGGTCCGGGAACTGCGCCAGGATCCGCGCCGCCAGCGAGATGTCGCGGGTTTCCACCGTCACGCCTGCCGTCCGTGCATAGGCCTGCACGATCGGCAGGAAGGAGGCAGTGGCCAGGAACGGCGCTTCGTCGGTCAGGGTGTAGAGGATCTTGGACATGGCGGGCTGCGGGTGCGGAGGGAAACCGACATTGTCGCGCATCGGGCGAAATGTGTGGAAACCGTCGTCCGCGAGGCCTTGGTCAAGGCTTGGCCGATGCCGACGGGAGGGTCACTGCGGGAGGCGCTGCGATTGATGTCGGCAATGGCGCGCGGGCAATGACGTCGAACAGCCTCGTCTGCACCACGACACCGTCCAGCAGCACCTGCAGACGGTAGCTCCCGGGTGGCCAGTCGTCTGGCTGATGGATCGAAAACAGGGTTTCGCCGGGGCCGGTGATCGCCAGCATTTTCGATTCTGCCAGCACCGGTTGGTCGGATGGCCCGTAGCTCCAGCGAACCCCGATGCGGTGCGCCCTGCTGCGGTCGAAGCCTTCGAAGTGCACGGCAGCATGGATGGTGTCGGCAGGAGTGAATGCCAACTGCGGCACGGCCAGCTGTTGCCGGGCATCGAGCGTCGCCCCGAGGTCAACGGCGGCGATGCGTGGTGGTCCGCTGGCTGGTGATGTCGGCGAGGCTGGCGCGTTGGTCGGGATGGGTGGTGTGGCCTCGGCGCGGCGAGCATCGGGCGCGGGCGACGACTGGGTGCAGCCGGCCACCGCCACGAGCAGACCGAAAACCCATGGGCGCCAACACGGAGCCATGGCGCTATTGCCGCAACGTGCGCCGCGCCGGCGGCGGCGGCAGGCCCGGCGTGGCCCGCCACGGGTTGATATCCAAGCCGCCGCGGCGGGTGTAACGCGCTTCCACCGCAAGCGCCGACGGCCCGCAGTGCGTAAGCACGTCGATGAAGATGCGTTCCACGCACTGCTCGTGGAATTCGGCGTGGTCGCGGAAGCCCACCAGGTAGCGCAACAGGCCGGCGTGGTCGATCCTCGGGCCGTGGTAATGGAGGCTCAGGTCGGCCCAATCCGGCTGTCCGGTCACTGGGCAATTGGACTTGAGCAAACCGCTGTGCAGGGTTTCCTTGACGATCTCGCCTGTCGCCACCAACAACGCCGGATCGGGTGGACCAAAGCAATCGACGGTGATCGCCTGCCCGTCGATGCAGTCGCCTGCGGTTGCGGCTTCCTGCGCCGGAAGGCCGAAGGCCAGCGTCACCGTGGCGCCCGCAGCGGTGGAGAGGTCGGCTGCGATGCGTTCGCCCACCGTTGCGGCGTCGCTGAATCGTTCGAAGTTGAGCGAGTTGAGATAGAGCTTGAGCGACTTCGATTCGATCAGGCAGGGTGAATCAGCCGGGACGCAAAAGGTGGCGGTCGCCACCTGCGGCTTGCCGCGCGCGTCCAGCCACGACAACTCATAGGCCTGCCAACGGTCGTGGCCGACGAACGGCAGCGAAGCGCCCGGCGGCAGCTTCAGCGCGTTCCGTCCCAGGCTGCGCGGGATCGCATACAGCAGGTCCGGGGCATAGCGTGCCGGATAGGCAACATCGCGGCCGAGTGGGGATGGGTGTTCGGATGGCGCGCTCATCGGCTGTGGTGCTCGCTGGTGAGGTAATCGGTGGACTGCATTTCCACCAGCCGCGAGGCGGTGCGTTCGAACGCACCGGCGATCCGCTTGCCGGTGTAGAGGTCCATCGGTGCGGCGTCGGCGGTGCACACCAGGTTCACATGGCGATCGTACAGTTCATCGACCAGGTTGACGAAGCGCCGCGCCGCATCGTCGCGGCTGGCGTCCATGCACGGCACGCCGCCAACCAGCACGGTGTGGAATTCGCTGGCGATCTCGATGTAATCGCTGCTGCTGCGCGGACCCTCGCACAATGCGGCGAAATCGAACCAGCACAGGCCAGCGGCGCGCGCACGCACCGGGATCCGACGGCCCTCGATCATGATCCCGGCGTCCTTGTGTGCGGCATCGCCGCCCAGTTCGCGCCAGCGCTGCGCCAGCCAGGGATCGGATTGCGCATCCAGCGGTGCGCGGTAGACCGGCGAGCGGGTCAGCGCACGCAGGCGATAATCGGTTGGACTCACCAACTCCAGCACTTGGCAGCGCTGCTGCAACAGATCGATCGCCGGCAGGAAGCGCGCCCGCTGCAGTCCGTCCTTGTAAAGCGCCCCCGGTACGGTATTGGAGCTGGTGACCAAGGTCACCCCTTCCGCAAACAGCCGTTCCAGCAGCCGCGCCAGCAGCATTGCATCGCCGATGTCGATCACGAAAAACTCGTCGAGCACCAACACCTGCAGGTTTTTCCGCCAGTCGCGGGCCAGCAGCGCCAGCGGATCGGCCTGGTCGGCATGGGCACGCAGGCCCGCGCCGACCTCGCGCATGAAGCGGTGGAAGTGGGTGCGCCGTTTTTTCTCCAGCGGCAGCCCGGCGTAGAACAAGTCGATCAGGAAGGTCTTGCCGCGGCCCACCCCGCCCCACAGGTACAGCCCGCGGGTCGGCTCCGGCGCCTGCGCCCCCAGCAGTCGGTGCAACAGGCCGGGCGACGGTGCAGCCGTCAGCAATTCGGTGTGGATGCGGTCCAGCGCCGCCAATGCCGCGTGCTGGGCCGGGTCGTCCTGCCAGTCGCCGCGCGCCACGCCCTGCGCGTAGCGCCGTGAGGGAAGTCCGGCATCGTTCATGCCGATGGGGGCTCCGGCAGCCAGCCGCGCACGCCGTGCTTCACGATGCCACGCAGATCGACCAGCTTGCGGTGGAAGAAATGGCTGGCACCGTCAACCTCGACCAACACCGGTGGCCGTGCCATCCCTGCCACCCACTGCCGCACCGCGGCCGGATCGACGAGTTCGTCCTGTTCGCCTTGGATCAGCAACCAGGGTGTGGTCGGCTGCCGAATATCGCCGAAGTCCCAGCTTCGCCCCACTGGCGGTGCGATCGTGATCAGCGCGGACGCCTGCAGCTCCTCCGCCGTGCGCAGCGCAATCCATGCTCCGAAGCTGAACCCGGCCAGCCACAGCGCGTGGTCCGGGAGCCGTCGGCGCGCCCATGCGGCCACCGCACGCAGATCGTCCTGTTCGCCGTGGCCGTCGTCGAAGGATCCGGCAGACGCGCCCACGCCGCGGAAATTGAAGCGCAAGGTCGTCACGCCCGACTCGCGCAGGCCCCGTGCGGTCATCGTCACCACCTTGTTGTGCATGCTGCCGCCTTCGGTGGGCAGCGGGTGGCAGACGATCGCCAGCACCGGACGTGCGGGCGGATCCGCTGGCGTCAGCGCGGCTTCGATGGCCCCGGAGGGGCCGGGAATGGCACACGCCTCGGTGCCGTCCGCAGTGTGGACAGGGGTCGCGTTCATGGGCCGGATTCTGACAGAGGGGCGGTCATGGCCGAATCAGGGCCATGGACCGGTGGGAGATGCGCCCCGGAGTCCTGCAACGCACGGCGGCGGCAGGCGTGGCGCCAGCGCCACGCGCCCTGCGCTGCAGGCAGCCGTCACCCAACGGGCGAAAACGGGCTTACTTCTTGCTCTGCGCCACCATGTATTCAACCGCCGCCTTCATCTGTGCGTCGGTCAATGCGGCATTGCCGCCGCGCGCCGGCATCGTTCCGGTGGAACCGGTGAAGCCGGCGATCGCCTTCTTGACCAGCTCGTCCAAGCCCTGCGCGGCCGCCCGTGCGCCGATCCCGGCCGCATCCAGCCTGGGCGCGCCGCCGACGCCGCCGGTATGGCAGGCGGTGCACGGGCCGTCATTGAAGATCATTGCGCCGTCGGTGCTGCCGCCGAACGGCACATTGGCGCTGGCCGCCGCCTGTGCCGCCGCCGCCGCCGCGGCCTGTTGGGCTGCGCCGGTGGCACCGGCATAGACCGCACCGGCGGGCGCAATGCGTTCTGCCGTGCTGCGGGCGATGCCGGGATCCGTCGGATAGCCCTTCTGCCCATTCAGGTTGTGCGCGAACAGGGCCAGCCCCAGCCCGACCGCGATCAGGAAGGCAATGAGAATCGAAAACTTCTTCAGGAAGACCTGATCGAGTGCGCGCACCGTGTACCTCTGTTCCTCGGCCGGTCGGGGCCCAGACCTGCACGATTATTCCAGAACCGGCGTGCCCCGGTCGAGGGGGCGGATTGCACCTGATCGGCACCGGGGCGGCGCCGGCGCGGGTGTGTGCAGAGACGTGCGTGGCCGGTCCGCCCCCTTTTCTCCGTGTCGGAACAAATAGACAGCCATCACACAATCGGGGTTTAATGCGCTGGGGCGCTGTCGGTCGTGTGTGCGCAGTACGGGTGGAAACGCTAGGCAGACCAAGGGGCGGCCCGGGGGCCGCAAGATTTTTCGATCAACCAATTCAAGGATAACGAGGAAGCACCAATGAACGACAAACGGAACGTCACGCGCGCAGCAGCAACTGCCAACCGCATCAAGCAATCGCCCATGACCCGCGCCGTGCGCTCGGTTCTGGCTGCCTCGGCATTGACCTTGGCGCTGGGTGCCACCAGCGGCACCGCCGCGGCGGCATCGCACAAGGTGCCGGTGGCCCATGTGCTGCAGCTGCAGCGTGCGGCGATCGACTTCGCGCAGGTGCACGATCTGTCCTTGGTTCCGGGCGGTCTGGGTGATCTGGAAGGCTTGGAAGGCTTGATGCCGCCGGGTGCGCCGGTGATGTCGTTGGTCTCGGGTGGCGGCGTGGGCTCGGTGGTGGGCAATGTCACCGGAACCGTCGGCACGATGGTCCACATCTACAGCAATGTCGATGACGCGACGGCTTACTATGTCAGCGCCACCGGCAATGTCGACATCACCAATACCGGCCATCAACACGCCGACACCAATGGCACCTACAACGCCACGGGCATCCTCGTGTACGCCGGCGGCACCGCGACGGTGAACAGCTATGAGGCGAGGGCCTATACCTATGGCGACGGCAATGCCATAGGCATCTACGTCTACGGGTATGACGGCGCCAGCGTGACCGTGAACGGCGGCGGGTACGCGGATGGGCACGCCTTCGGCGACGGCAATGCGGTCGGGGTGTATGCCGTCAGCTACAACGGCGGCACCAGCGTGACCGTGAACGGCAACGCGTACTCGACTGGGCAAGCCCAGGACGACGGCAATGCGATCGGGGTGTATGCCTACAGCTACAACGGCGACACCAGCGTCACCATCGACGGTTCGGCGGGTGCCTACGCTTTCGACGGCATTGCCGCAGGCGTGGTTGCACTCAGCTACAACGGCGCTGCCGACGTGGTCATCAATGAACGTGTATTTTCCGAAAGTTACAACGGCAATGCTTACGGCGTCTATGTCGAGAGCGCTTACGCTGATGCCAGCCTCGACAACAGCGGGGTGATCTTCGCGCATTCGTACAACGGAGGCGCGGTTGGCGTGCAAGCGACGGCTGCAGGCACGGTGACGGTGACCAACAGCGGCGCTCTTGGCATCTATGCCCACGGATACGACGGTGCGATCGGTGTTCTTGCCGCCGGCCAGGCCGGCGCGACGGTCGACAATTCGGCCAACATCTTTGCAACCAACAACGGCCTCACGGGTTCAGTGGCGGTCGGCGTCGCCGCCATGAGCCTGGCCGACGTCAACATCAACAACAGCGGCTACATCTACGCCAATTCGATCAGCGGCAATGCGTTCGGCATCTA
>NZ_JADZDS010000018.1 GCF_020850895.1 Thermomonas sp.
AGCCGGTGGCGATTTCCGAGGACCGCAGCAACCGGTTGTGGCTGGCACACCGCAACGGGCTGATCCGGATCGGATCGGACGGCGCGATCGAAGAGTGGACTTCGGACGATGCTGTCGACCCGGTGCCCGCAGGACAGATCGGCTGGCTGCTGCACGTCGAGGACGGCAGCCAATGGCTGGCGGCGCCGGGTGGCGGCGTCCAGCAGCGCGACCCGGATACGGGGCGGATCCTCCTTGACCTTCCGGCAGGCGAGGCCAGTGGGCTCGGGGATGCCGACATCGAATCGATGGTGGCGGGGCCGTCGGGGTTGCCGTGGATCGCGGGAGTCAACGGCGTCTTGCGCTTCGACGCTGCCCGCAAGCGCTTCGTCCAAGTTCCGGAGATGGGACATGCTCGCGTGCATGCGCTGGCCTTCGACGGGCCTGAGTCCGTCTGGCTCGAGCGTTTGTCCGGATTGGAGCATTACCGGCTGGACGTGGGCGGCTGGACGCGGATCGCATCCGTCGACAAGCACGTCGGTCTGCCCGCGGTTGCCGCCAATGCCCTGCTGGTCGACGCTGGGCATCGGGTTTGGGTGACCACGTCGCGCGGGCTGTACCGCTGGGATCCTGGTCGCCGCGTGCTGCGCCACCCCGGTGTGCAGGATGAAACCAGCAGCCAGGAATATCTGGAGCGGGCGGCAGTGTTGCGCGACGACGGCGTCTTGGTCGCGGCAACGGCAGATGGGGGGTTGCGCCTGATCGACACCCGCATGCCGGACCCGCCGTCCGCGCGCCCCGTGCTGAGGTTCGATTCGGTTGCCGTTCGTCGCAACGGCGGTTGGCAGGATCTGCCCCTGCGTGATGGGCTGCAATTCGAACCGGGCGACCGCGAACTGCGCATCCGAGCACGCCTGCTGGCGTTCGATGATCCGCCTGCAAACCGCTACTGGTCCTGGCTGGAGGGGTTCGATCGCGACTGGGTGGCGCTCGGAAACACCGGGGAGCGCGTGTTGACTGCGCTGGCGCCTGGGCGCTACAGGGTCCGAGTGCGCGCACTGGATGCCGCGGGCAATCCGGCAGTCGAGCAGATGTTGGACTTCGTGGTGCCACCACCATGGTGGCGAAATGCATGGGCACTGGCGGGATATGCACTGCTTGCCGTGCTGGCATTGGCAGCGCTGGCCCAAGGCTATCGCGGCCGACTGAAACGCCGGCATGCATGGCAGTTGGCCGAACACAAGCGTGAACTGGCCGAGCAGGCCTCGGAGGCGAAGTCCCGCTTCCTTGCGACGTTGGGGCATGAGGTGCGTACTCCGATGACGGGGGTGTTGGGCATGGCTGAACTGTTGCGTTCGACTCGGCTCGAGCCGCACCAGCGCAGCCAAGTCGATGCCATCCGGCGTGCAGGAGAACATCTGCTGCGGCTGGTCAACGATGCCCTCGACCTGGCGAGGATCGAAGCCGGGAAACTGCAGTTGACGAGTGCTGATTTCGCCCTGCGCCCGCTGTTGGATGAAGTGTCCGGCCTGATGGCGCCTGTTGCCGAAAACAAGGGTTTGGCATTCGTCGAGCGCATCGCTGCCGATGCGCCGCTGGCCGTGTATGGGGATCGCACCCGCGTGCAGCAGATCCTGCTGAACCTGATCGGCAATGCGGTGAAGTTCACCGAATCCGGCCAAGTCGCGGTGGAAACACTCGCCCTGTCGCCGCAGGGCGTGTGCTTCGTGGTGTCCGACACCGGGCCAGGGATGAATGCGCAACAGCAGTCGCGGCTGTTCCGTCGATTCGAACAGGCGGAAGGCGAACGCACTGCGTCACGCTATGGAGGGAGCGGGCTGGGACTGGCGATCTCGCAGGAGCTGGCGGCGGCGATGGGAGGGCAGATCCGGGTTGAAAGCGCATTGGGGCAGGGCACCCGTTTCATCGTCGAGTTGCCGCTGGGCCATGCAGTCTCCGGACTGCCGACGGAGTTCCAGGCCGCGGCCAGCCGCACCGTGGACACTGGCGCATTGCGGTTGCTGCTGGTCGAGGATGATCCGATCGTGGCCGAGGTCATGCTTGGGCTGTTGCACGAACAAGGGCATGCGGTGACTCACGCCGCGCATGGGCTGGCGGCCTTGACCGAGGTCGTGCTGCATTCGTTCGACGCGGCCTTGCTGGACTTGGACTTGCCCGGAATGGATGGGCTGGCCCTTGCGCGCGCATTGCGGGCGCAGGGGTTTACTGAACCGCTGCTGGCCGTCACCGCGCGATCGGATGCCGACGCTGAACCCTCGGCGCGCGACGCCGGGTTCGACGCCTTCCTGCGCAAGCCGGTCAGCGGCGAGCAGCTTGCGGACGCGCTGGCCGCGCTGCTGCGGCACTGAGCCGCAGCCAATGTGCGCTGCGGGCTGCTGCGCGTGGTGCTTGCGCGGGTTGGGGGGGAGCTTCAGCGCGCGCTGTAGCGATGCACCTCGTCCACCAAGGCGGCGACGTGTTCGGGATCCATGTCCGGCGACATGCCGTGGCCGAGGTTGAATACATGGCCTTCGCGAGAGCCGCCGTTGCCGGCGCGGTAGCTGTCCAGCACCGCCCGTACCTGCGACCGCACCGCGTCGGGGCTGCCGTACAGCATCGCCGGGTCGAGGTTGCCTTGCAGCGCCACCTTGCCCGACGTGCGACGCGCGGCCTCGTCCAGCGTCACCGTCCAGTCCACGCCGACGCCTTCCGCACCGCTCTCGGCCAGTGCTTCCAGATGCGCGGCATTGCCCTTGCCGAACAGGATCAGCGGGGTGTCGTCGCGCTTGAGTTCGCGCGCGATCCGGGTCAGGTAGGGCAGCGAGAATTCGCGGTACATCGAAGGCGAGAGCGTGCCGCCCCAGGTGTCGAACACTTGCAGCACTTGCGCGCCGGCGGCGTGCTGCGCCGATAGATAGGCGATCACCGCATCGGTGACCACGCCCAGCAGCGTATGCATCGCGGCCGGGTCATTGATGGCGAGTGCCTTGACCTTGCCCCAGTCCTTGCTGCCGCCGCCTTC
>NZ_JADZDS010000019.1 GCF_020850895.1 Thermomonas sp.
AGGTGTCCTTGAAGCGGCTGCGGGTTTCGCGGTCGATCTTGCGGATCGCCTCTTCCAGCGTCTCCAGCGCGGCGGTCAGGTCGGCGTTCTGCGCGTCCAGATACTCCTTGCGCTTGGCCGCTTCGGCATGTTCGGCGATTGCCGCGAGGTTGACCGGCTCCAAGCGGCGCAGCTTGCCGTCGATCTCCTGCACCGCCTGTTCCCAAACGCTTGCGGTGGCGTCGTCCGGCAGTTCCGCCAGCACCGCTTCCATGCTGTAGCCGGCGGCGACAACGGCCTCGCTGAATTGCCCTGCCTTCAGCTCCAGCGCTTGTTGTTCCAGCCGGCGCTGGCCGATGGCCTCGCGCTGCTGCAAGGCCTGCGCGTCGTATTGCTGGCGCTGTTGTTCCTGGGTCCGCAGTTCGGCGTCCACTTCATCCAACCCGGCACGGGCCTGGGCAAGCGCCTGGTCCGCCTGCACGCGCGCAGCGAGTGCCGCCTGGCGATCACTTTCCAACGTCCCTGCCTGCGCGCCACCGTCGGCCAATTGGGTGGCCAGATCGTCGATGCGCGTGCCGAGTTGCCCACGCTGGCTGTCCATCCGCTGCAGGGCCTGCACCAGAGCCGTCATCTGTGCGCGCTGGGTTTCCAACGAAAGCGCCAAGGCGTAGGCGGCCTCGCGCGACTGGCGCGCGGCCTCACGCGACGCCTCGCGTGCCGTCACCAGCGATTGCCGCTCGGACTCGAAGGCGACGCGCGCCGACTCCAGCCCGCCCATCCTGCCCACCGCATCGTCGAGCCGCAGCCTTGCCTCGGCCACCGTGGACCGGTGCTCCTGGAGGCCTGCGTCGAGCTGCACCTGCTCGGCTTCGATGCGTTCGATCCGGGTACGTGCACCGTCCAGCCGGCCTTGGGCACTCTGCATCCGGCCCGAAGCCTCCGACAAACCGCGATGGGCGAGGTACAACTGGCGCTGGGCCTCTTCGCGTTGCTGTTCGGTTTCGCGCAAGGCATCGCGCACGCTGGCCAGTTCGGCGTCCAGCCTGGCCTCGTGGCTGGCGTCGGTATCCACCGCATCGCGCAAGGCGCGGATGTCCTTTTCGCGCAGCAGCACGCCCTGTCCATTGCTATCGCTGCGTGCCGCCTGCGCCCAGCCATGGCCCAGAGATTCACCGCCACGGGTGATCACACGATCCCCTGCCGGGATCCGTGCCACCAGATCACGCGCCTGCGCGATGTCGTCGACGACATGCACCCGCGCCAACACCTGGCGAATCACTGCCGGCCCACGCACACGCGCCGCCAGCGTGGTCGGCGGATACGAGGCCGATGCGTCATCGGCGCCCAACACCAGGGCGACGCGACCCTCGGACAATGCCGCCAGGGCATCGACCAGCGCGGGATCGAAGTGTCCATCGGCGGCATCCACCACCGCCGCTTCGATCAACTGTCCCAGCGCGACTTCCACCGCACCTTCCCAACCCGCGTCGACCTCCAGCCGCTCGCCGACGCGCACCGCATCGCCCAGCCCCTGCGTTTGCAGCCAACGCGCGCCCGCCCCGGCTTCCTGCCCCAGCGCCGCGGCCTGCAAGGTCTCCAGCGAGGCCAATCGTCCCCGCGCCGCCTGGATGCGCTTGCGCAGCTCGGCCTGTTCGCCCTGCAACTGGCGCTGGCGCTCCTGCAACTGGGTGCTGCCCGCCCGGTGGGTGTCCACCTGCGTGGTCAAGGTGTGCACGGCGGCCTTGCCGGCCTCGCATTCCACTGCAAGGCCCGAGAGTGCAGCGGACAGCGCGTCCAGATCCAGCCCGGCGCGCTCGTCGCCCAGCTTCTGAATGCGGTTGCTGGCATCGAGGATCTGCCGATCCAGGTGTTCGATGCGGGTGCGCTCCACGTCGGCCGCGCGCGCGGCTTCCGCCTGGTCACGGGCGTGCAGGTCACGGCGCTGCTGCCAATCGGACAGCTGCGCTTCGGATGCGGTCAACGCCTGTTGGCGATCACGGTCCTCGGCCTGCAGGACATCCAACCGCGGCGCCGCGTCCTCCACCGCGCCCTGCAACTGCGCGAGCCGTTGGCGATCCACGTCGATCTGGCCACCGAGTTCATCCAATGCACTGCCGGCCTCATCGCGGGCGCGCTGCAGGCGCGCGGCCAACTCGCGCTGGTGGGCGATCTGCTGCTCGATCCGGGCCAAATTACCGCTGGCCTCGTACACCGTCGCCTGCGCACCATTGAGTGCCTCGCTCTTGCCCTCGCGCTGCGTGCGGCCGGTCTCCAGCGCGCTCTCGGCCCGCCTCAGCCCGGCGACCAGCGCCTCCAGCTGCGTTTCATCGCGCAGCAGCCCCGCCCGCGAGGACTGCAACTGCGCATCCAGGGTACGAAACTCCAATGCACGCCACTGCGCGTCCTTCTCGCGGCGACGTTCCTGCAAGGTGGTGTACTGCTCGGCCTGCTTGGCCTGCCGCGACAGGTGCTGCAACTGCTTGTCGACCTCGTCACGCAGGTCGGTCAGGCGATCGAGGTTTTCGCGGGTGTGGCGAATGCGGGTCTCGGTTTCCTTGCGGCGTTCCTTGAATTTGGAGATGCCGGCGGCCTCTTCCAGATAGACGCGCAGATCTTCCGGCCTGGCATCGATCACCTGCGAGATCATGCCCTGCTCGATGATCGAGTAGCTGCGAGGGCCGAGGCCGGTGCCGAGGAACAGGTCGGTGATGTCGCGCCGGCGGCATTTGCCGCCATTGAGGTAATAGCTGCTCTGGCCGTCGCGGCCAACCGTGCGCTTGACCGAGATCTCGTTGAACGCAGCGTACTCACCGGTGATCGCGTGGTCGGCGTTGTCGAAGATCAGCTCCACCGAGGCCTGCGACACCGACTTGCGCGCACTGCTGCCGGAGAAGATCACGTCCGTCAGCGAATCACCGCGCAGGCGGCTGGCGGCCGATTCGCCCATGACCCAACGGATCGCATCGATGA
>NZ_JADZDS010000020.1 GCF_020850895.1 Thermomonas sp.
CCAGCCACGCTGAGGTTAGGTTCAAGACCTGGTTGCGCTCGGTCATCATGCGCTGGTCCCAGTACTCGTTCATTCCTTCGTCGAGCATCGGCTCCTCGAATTCGTTGGAGCCGAGGATGCCGTAGAAATAGCCGTGGCCGAACTCGTGCACGGTGACGAAGTCGAGCGCGAAGCGACCGAGGCTGCCCGCAGCCACCTCCGATGTGCTGTCGGCGGTGAAGAAGGTGGGATATTCCATGCCCCCGGCTTCGGCCGCGCCATAGGGCGGCACCACCGCGGTGGCGGTCTTGTAGGGATAGGGGCCGAGCGTGCGCGAGAAATACGCCAGCGAGTCGATCGTGGCCTGCGCTACCGGCTCGGCATTGGAAGCGTATTCGGGGTGGTAGAGCACGCGGACTTCGACCGGGCCCCGCGGGCCGTTCCAGGTGCGCACCAGCGGTTTGGCGTAGCGATTGTCGGCGGTCCAGGCGAAATCGTGGACGTCGTGCTGGACGTAGCGGTGGGTCACCTTGCCGTTGCGTTCGACGGGGGCGCCGGTTTCCTGGCCGGTGGCACCGACGGTGTAACCCTTGGGCACGGTCAGGCGCACGTCGTAGCTGCCGTAATCGGCGTAGAACTCGCTGTGCAGGTGGAATTCGTGGGCGTTCCAGCGCGGCGCGGTGGCGCCGCGTTCGCCCGGCAGTTCCAGCACGCCGATCTTCGGAAACCACTGGCCGATCAGATGGAAGCTGCCGTAGTAGCCGGTGCGGGCGACCACCCGCGGCAGCTGGTCGAAGAAATCGATGTTCAAGATGGTGCTGGCGCCCGGTGCCACCGGCTGCGGCAGGTCGATGCGGACCACGCTGCGATCGGTCTTCGGGCCGTTGTCGGGCTGCACGTAGGTCCACTTCGCCGCTGCGCCGCCCTGGGCCACGCGGTCGAGGCGGATGTAGCCGTATTCGCCATCGCCGGTGGAAACATTGCTGCGAAAACCGCTGGCGCTGGCGCGCTTTTCGGTCATGAAGGTGCTGCCGGGGCCTTCAAACGCGTTCAGATACAGGTGCACGTAGATGCTGCACACCGGCTGGGCGCTGCGGTTGCGCCAGGTGAGGGTCTGCTTGCCGGTGACGGTGTGCTTGTCGGGGTCGAGGGTGGCGTCGATCGAGTAGCTCACCACGCGGTCGGACAAGGTGGCCGCGTTGGCGGCGCGCGGACCGCCCCAGGCGTCGGGCGCGCTGGATGTGCGCACTGCGGCGGCATCGGGCGCGGCCAGGGGGATGGCGGTGCAGGTGGTCGCGGCCGGCGGCGTCGTGGTGGGGGGCGGTATTGCTACCGGCGTTTTTGCCAATGCAATCGGGGAAAACAACACGAGCAGCGCGGCCAGCGCAGCGGTGGGGCAGCGGTGGGTCATGTCAGGTATCCGACGGCATCAAACTGTGTCCACAATGCGCGATTGGGGAAGGCATGACAACGTGCCATGAGTCACACCGATGCGATGACAGGCGTCATGCCCAGACCCGAAAGTGGGCGCCCAACTCCAGCCCGCCATGCCTGCGAAAGCGGATAGACGCGGACGCTTCTGGAGTCATCCATGAAAGAGCCAACGTCCATGGGTTCCCGCTTTCGCGGGAACGACGCGCGTTGAACCTGTCATCTCCAATCCGTCATGCCCGCGAAAGCGGGCATCCATGGACGTTGAGAGGTCTTATCGCGCGGGCGGCGTCCGCACCGGCAGCGGGACATTGCACAAATCAATGTGCCCGGGCGGCTGGGTGTAGAAGTCGTCCTTGCGATTGCGCCGCGCCTCGGTGGCGTCGATGAAGGCCTGGCTGTCGGTGCGCAGCAGTTGCAGCGGTGTGCGCTGGTCTGCCGGCACTTCACTGGCCAGCTTGATCGACAGGATCGGCGTGCGCAGTTTGGGATCGGTGTAGAAGCCCATCGGCGCCGGTCCGCGCGTGATCACGCTGAGCAGTTCCATGCCCTGGACCACCCGGCCGACCACGGTGAGCTGGTGATCCAGCGCGCGCGGCGCCTGCCCGATCACGGCGTAGAGTTCGGCGCCGATGCTGGAATCGGGCGCGTTGTTGCGGCCGGCTCCGACCACACCATAGCAGTGGGCGATCCACATCTGGCCGGTCTGCGGATTGCGCCCGACCGGGAAACCATCGGCAAAGCCCACCTGCGGCGCCCAACCATCGACATCGGGCAGGTGGTCGAACGGTACGCCGGCAGCGCTGCGGGTGAATTCGGCCGGCAGATGGGTCCTGGTGTCCGCCGGATAAGGCTTGGCCTTGCCGGCCTCCTCGCCCTCGGCATCGCCGAACTGGACCACGAAATTGTCCTGCGAGCGATAGATCGTCAATCCATCCCAGAAGCCGCCCTTGGCCATGGTCTTGATGTTGGCGACATGCTCGGGCGCGAAGCCCGGCGCCAGTTCGATGATGACGCGACCGCTCGCCAGTTCCAGGTACAGGGTATTGGCCGGATCGAGCTCACGCCAGGCGCTGGCCGGTGCGGCGTCGATGATGTCCTGCGCGCTGCGCGGCTTGGGCGGCGCGCCGACATCCTGCCCGACGGCGGGCGTGGTGGTGGCGACGGCAAGGGCGAAGGCGAGCAGGGCGCGGCGCATGGGCGGGCTCCGGGGGGTGAAGCCGAAAGCATAGCGAATTGCATGACTACTGGCATATTCACTATATCGAAATTAGTAATAGCATTTACTCCAGATTAGCGAAGACGCGGAAATGGACGAAACCCTGTTACGCAAATTCCACAAGGAACTCAGTGCCGGCACCATGTCGCTGGCGTTGCTGGCGGTGGTCGCTGCCAGTGCCGATGCGATGTATGGCTACCAGATCGCCAAGCGGTTGGAGCAGTTCGGCGCTGGCGTGCTGGCCGGCAAGCAAAGCGCACTTTACCCGGTGTTGCGCAACCTGGAAGGCAGCGGCTTGCTGGAAAGCTTCGTCGAGCCGTCCACCAGCGGCCCGCCGCGCCGCTACTACCGCGCCACCACTGCCGGGCGGGAAGCCCTGACCGAATGGTGCGCCGCTTGGTGTGCCACCCGTGATTCCCTCGATGCCGTACTGAAGGATGCCAACCCATGAACGCCGACCTGCCCACCACCATCCCTGCGTATCTCGAACGCCTGAGAGCGGCACTTGCCGGCTGCGATCCGGCAATGGCGCAGGACGCGCTGTACGACGCCGAGGAATATCTGCGTTCGGAATTGACGGCCAACCCCGGCAAGTCCGAGGCCGAGGTGATTTCTTCCGTCGCCGGCAGTTATGGCGCGCCTGACGAGGTGGCCGACATCTACCGCGAGACCGAGGTCAAGGTCCAGACGGCGTTGCGTGCGCCGGCGCCGGCGCCCCGCAAGTCGCTGGCCGGCCAGTTCTTCGGCGTGCTTGTCGATCCACAGACCTACGGCGCACTGTTCTACATGCTGCTGGCTCTGGCCACCGGCACGTTCTACTTCACCTGGGTCGTGACCGGCGCGTCATTGTCCGCCGGGCTTGCGGTGCTGATCATCGGCATCCCGTTCGTGATCCTGTTCATCGGTGCCACCCGCATCCTTGCACTGGTCGAGGGGCGCATCGTCGAGGTCATGCTCGGCGAACGGATGCCGCGCCGCCCGCTGTATACCGATCGGAACCAACCTGTCCTCAAGCGCATCGGCGCGATGTTCACCGATCCGCGCACTTGGGGCACGATGCTCTACTTCCTCGCGATGCTGCCGCTCGGAGTCGCTTATTTCACCGTGGTGGTCACGGGGCTGAGCCTGTCATTGGGCTTCATCGCTGCCCCGATCACGACGGTTTTTGGCTACGGAGACCACGTCACCGTCTGGAACGGCTTGACCGTCCAACAAGCCCCCTGGCTTGGCGTGCTGTTGCCGGTGCTGGGCTTGCTGGCGCTGTTCGCCACCTTGCACCTGGCGCGGTTCGTCGGGCGCATGCACGGCCGGCTGGCCAAGGCGATGCTGGTCAGCAGTCCTGGATAAGGCCGAGCAGGGCAGGAGCGCGGCCGCTAACCGCGGGCGTTCTTGCGTGGAGCGCGCTGCTTTGGCTCGCGATTGCCGGCGGCTGGCACGGGTTGCCGCGCTGCGTGTTCGGCAATGAACCCCCGAACCTGCGGATAGATCTGCGTGCGCCAGCGGCGACCGCTGAAGATGCCGTAGTGACCGGCACCGATGGCGGTGATGTGCTGGCGCTTGTCGTCGGGAATGCCGGTACACAGGTCATGCGCGGCGCGGGTCTGGCCTTGGCCGGAGATGTCGTCGAGTTCGCCTTCGATGGTCAGCAGCGCGCAATCACGGATTTTCGAAGGATCGACGCGTTCGCCGGCCACGTCCCACAGGCCACGCGGCAGCAGGTGCTCCTGGAACACGGTGCGGATGGTGTCGAGGTAATACTCGGCGGGCATGTCCAGCACTGCGTTGTATTCGTCGTAGAACTTGCGGTGTGATTCGGCCGAGCTGAGATCACCCTTCACAAGATCCTGGTAGAAATCCCAGTGCGATGACCCATGCCGTTCCGGGTTCATCGCCACGAAACCCATGTGCTGCAGGAAGCCCGGATACACGCGGCGGCCGACGCCGGGATAGTTGGGTGGCACGGTATGGATCACGGTGTTCTCGAACCACCACAGCGGCTGCCGGGTGGCGAGGTTGTCCACCGCAGTGGGCGAGCGGCGGGCGTCGATCGGGCCACCCATCATCGTCATCGATTTCGGCAGCGACTCGCCGCGTGCGGCCATCAGCGAGATCGCGCCCAGCACCGGCACGGTGGGTTGGCAGACGCTGATGACGTGCAGATTGTCGGTGCCGATGTGGCGGATGAACTCCTGCACATAGGCGACGTAATCGTCGAGGTGGAACGCGCCGGCATCGGTGGGCACCATCCGCGCGTCGGTCCAGTCGGTGATGTAGACCTTGTGGTCGGGCAGCAGGGTGCGCACGGTGTCGCGCAGCAAGGTGGCGTGGTGGCCAGACAACGGCGCGACCACCAGCACGGTCGGGTCATCCTTCATCCGCGCCAGCCCGTCGGCCTGGTCGTGGTAACGCTTGAAGCGCAGCAGGCGGCAGAAGGGTTTTTCCAGCGCGACCCGTTCGACCACCGGGATCGCCCGGTCTTCGACGTCGATCTGGTGGATGCCAAATTCGGGTTTCTCGTAGTCCTTGCCGAGCCGGTACATCAGCTCGAAACCGGCTGCGGTGCGCTGCGAGCCGGGCAGCGCGGACAGCCAGCTGTCCTGCGCGGAGTAGATGCGGGCGTTGGCGTCGGCCCAGTATGCAAAGGGCGCAAGGCCCGTGCGCCAGAGTTCATGGAATGGGTAAAGCACCATCGGCTGCTCAAGTCCCCGTTTGCGGCGATGCAGCATAACGCGCTGGGCGCGGTGGAATGTGATCCAGTTCGCTTTTTTCGTGCGTCAGGCCGGAAGCTCCAGCGCTGCGGCGGCATCGACTCGACCGGGTGACAGCCAGCAATGTGAACCCAGAGGGTGCAAACCCAGCGCGCGCAAGCGTTTGCGATAGAACGCGGCGGGCCGCGCCTTGAACTCGACCTCATCACCCACCGCCTGATCACTGCGGGTGAAGGCTTCGATGAAAGCGACCCCGCCGCACAGCTCCGCCAGTGCCGGCAAGCCGCGGTCGAGTTCGCGGGTCGGCAGGTAGTGCAGCACGTCACTGCAAACCAGCAGATCGACCGGCGGGCAGGGCCGCAGCTGCGCGAAGTCACCGAAGCGCGCGTAGTGCAGGTTGCGCCGGCGGCCGTAGCGGGCGATGGCGTATTCGCTGGCGTCGAAACCCAGGTAGTGCAACTTCGGTCGCAGCTTCAGCAGCGGCGCGCGCCACGCGCCTTCGCCACAGCCGATATCGAGCACCGTGCGAAGTGGGCGCTCCAGATGGTATTCGGCGGTCGCCACCGCCAGCAGCACCTTGCGCGCCAGCCGTACGGCACCGCCGATGCCGCCGTGGCGATACCAGCGGTCGAAGTAGGCGCGGTCGTAGGTCTTGGTCATCGTGGCATCCTAATGGCGAATCTGTCGTTGAGCCCGCGCATGGCCTATCTGCTGACCAAGACCTTCCACCTCGTGTTCGTGATCGCCTGGATGGCGGCGGTGTTCTACCTGCCGCGCATCCTCGTCAACCTCGCCGAGGCCGGTGCTGAACCGGCGGTCCGTGAGCGCCTGTTGCTGATGGGCAGGCGCTTGTACCGCTTTGGCCATGTGATGTTCGGCCTTGCCTTCGTCGGTGGGCTGGCACTTTGGTTGCATTTCGGGATCAAGGGCGGCTGGCTGCACGCGAAGTTGGCGCTGGTGGCGTTGCTGTTCGCGTATTACATCGCCAGCGGGCGCCAGCTGAAGCGCG
>NZ_JADZDS010000021.1 GCF_020850895.1 Thermomonas sp.
TGACCAGGACGCGAGGCTCGCCCAATGGCGTGTCGTCGAACGTGACCTTGGTGGCATGGGTGCAGCGCACCAGCGCGGCCACATCGGAGAGATCCAGTGACGACCAGCCGGCGGCAACCGCCACCGCTCGGTACAGTGCGCCGGAATCGAGGTAGTGCCAGCCCAGGCGGGCCGCGACCAGCCGGCTGATGGTGCCCTTGCCTGAACCGGAAGGGCCGTCGATGGTCAAGATGGGCGTATCCATCCGCCTAGTATTACGGAAGGCTTGGACAAATCCACCCGGCCGAGCAGCGCGGGTCGTGCTCGTGCGGGTCCAGACCGGCAGCAGGAAGGGGGGCGCATGGTGTGCCGAGCCAAGCCCGTGCGGAGCCGGGCCTTGACAGGCCAGGTATGGATCGGCTGCAGGCGCATCAGGTTCGCCTGGGCCTTGCGCCGTGCCGCCGTCGGCCGGCAGGCCCGAGGCCTCGCTTCAATCCGAACGTCTCCAGCAGTTGCGACCCTCGTCCTTGGCACGGTAGAGCGCCTCGTCCGCACGTCGAATCAAGTCCTGGACGTCAGTGTCGCCCCGGTGACGCAGGGCAAGTCCGGCGCTGAAACTCACGGTACTGCGTAGCGGTGAGGCCGGGTGCGGGATCGCGCGTTCGCACAGCACTGCCGCCAGATCATCGAGGCGTTGCCCCGCCGTGGCCACCGTATCAGCGCTGAAAACCAGTGCGAATTCTTCACCACCGATGCGAGCGGCTTGCACCTGCGGATTGGCTTGCGATTCGAGCAGCTTGGCGAATTCGACCAGGCAGCGGTCGCCGGCGACATGGCCAAGGGCATCGTTATAGGCCTTGAAATGGTCGATGTCGATCATCGCCATCGCCAGCGGCTCGTTGCCAGAGAACAGGCGTTCGAGGCTTTCAAAAAATGCGCGCCGATTGGGCAGGCCGGTGAGGAAATCATGGTTGGCAGCGCTCTCTAGCGCTTCATTGGCAAGCTCGAGTTCGTGCGTGCGCGCTTGCACTTCGGCCTTGAGTTCCCGGGCGTGAGCCTTGAGTTCCCGCGTGCGCCACAGGATCAGGCCCGCTGTCAACAGCGCGAGTCCGAATACCGCCAGCAAGCGAAGATCCGTGCGTTGCCACCAATACGGCGCCACTTCGAAAGCCAGCCTGACCGGCTCACCCCACGGCTCGGTCGCGGTGCCGACCGCGACCTCGAAGGTGTAGCGCCCCGGCTGCAGTGCATCGAACACGACGCTGCGGCGCGCACCGATTTCGCTCCAGTCATCCAGCGACGGCATGAGGCGGTAGCGGAATCGCAGGCGTTCGGCATCGGCCAGGCGCAATGCGGTGTAGTCGATCGTGACCTGCCTTGGCCCCGCCGGCAGTGACAATTCCCGGGCAGGCAGCAGGATCGTGCCGTCGACGACCATGCGTTCGATGCGTGGCTTCGGCAAGGGTGCATGCACTGGCTCCGCGTCGGCGGGAATCCTCGCCACGCCTTCGGTCGTGGCGACCCAGGCGGTTCCTTCCGCATCGATCATCAGTGAATTCTGGGTGCCGCCGTTGGCTTCGCTCGAGCGCATGCCTTCGGCTTCACCGAACAGGGTGAAGTCGGGTGTCACCGCAGGTTCGGCAAGGTAACGGTGAAGCTCGCCCAACCGCACTCGCAACACGCCTGCGTTGGTCGAGGTCCACAGTCGACCCGCGAAATCCAGTTCGAGCGCGTGGAACTGCACTGGCAACACTCGGTTGATCGGCTCGATGGCAGTCAACTTGCCGTGGTCGTACACAAACAGGCCGATCGCCGCCAACCACAGGCGGCCATCGGGGGCGCGCAACACATCACGTACCCTTTGGTTCGGCAGGGCCAGGATTCGGGTCGCCACGCGGCCGTCATAGCGATAGATGCCGGCATCGGGTACCGCAAGCAGCCAGTTGCCCGGCCCATCGGCACGGATGCGCGAGACCACGGGTCGCCCTGCACCAGGCAGTTCCACCACATCCACCTGCCCCTTGTGCAGTCGCCACAGCCCTGCATTGGTGGCGACCAGCAACGTTGCCTCATCAATGGCATAAAGCGATTGGATGCGCCGTCCGGTGAACTCGTGAAACCCTTCCATGCGGCCGTCGGCCCGCCTCCGGAACAGGCCACCGACGGTGCCGATCCACTGCACCTCGCCTTGGTCGAGCACCGACAGCACGGCATTGGCTGCCGCAGGCATCGCCTGGGCGCGGGCCACGTCGATTCGTTGGCGGCCATCGAAAGCGACCAAGCCACCATCATTGAAGCCGAGCCACCAACCCCCGGCCCGTCGAGGCGCCACGACCCAGGCCAAGCCTTTCGGTACACCTTCGCCATCGCCGAGCATTTGGACCTGCACACGGCTGATGCGCGACAGTCCGCCCGCGGTGCCAACCCACAGCTGCGCCTCACGATCGCGCAACAGGTTCCAGATCACGTCGGAAGCGAGGCCTTGCTGGCGCGTGATCGTTCGCAGGGTGCCTCCCCGGTCGGCAATCAGGCCGGCTCCCGATGTGGCAATCCACAACAGGCCATCCCGGTCAGGCTGGAGGGCGCGAACGATGGGCGAAGGCAGTGCGGCCGTGCGTGGCGAGAATTCGAAACCGTTCGGGCCAAGCTCAGCCAGCCCGCCCCGAAAACCCGCATGGCCGCGCCCGGCGGCATCGAACACGATCGTCCACAGATGCGACCGTCTGACCTGTGGATCCACGGAGGCTGGCTGCCATCCCGTCTGGCTGTGGCGCCACGGTCCGTTTTCAGTCGCCGCATACACGGTGCCAGCCTGATCTTGGGCCAGGCTCCAGACCGTCTGGTCGAGCACCCGCTGCAGGGACTCAACCCGAGTCGCACCAAAGTGTGCATGGAACAGGCCACTGCCCGTGCCCAGCCACAATCCGCCTTCAGGATGTGGGCGCACCAGGGTGATGGACTGCATTGGCAGGCCATTGCCGGTGTCGAAGCGCGTCAAGTGCCCGGCGCGATCCATGCGCAGCAACCCACGGTAGGTCCCAGCAAACCAAAGAACGCCATCAGGTGTCTGCGTGATCGATGAAATCAGGTCGGCCACCAACTCCGAACCACTCAGCTCCGACAAGGGTGTGAAACGCACGCCATCGAAGCGCGCGACACCCAGGTAGGTGCCGACCCACAGATAGCCATCGCTGTCCTGAAACATTGAGCTGACGCTGGAGTGCGGCAACCCATTGGCGGTGCGCCAGGTGGTGGTCCGGTACTGTGGGGTGATCGACGATTGCGCATGCGCAGCACCGACCGCGAGCAGGATGCCCGCGAGTAGCGATGCCCACAGCCGGCCGCAGATCGACATGTGGCCATGCTAGCCCAAGCCGATGCGGCGCAGCACCGCAATGTTCAGTCTGCAAACAATCGATTCCGCAATGAGGGATTCCTGGAGCGCCGGACGTGCGTGTACGGAACAGACGTAGGTAATGTGCAAGGTGAATCCGAACCACGCGCCGTATACCTTGACGATCAATGTCGCGCCGACTCCGCCGTGTGCCGCGTTGTGCCTATCGGCGTCGGACCGCGCAGAGGCCCTCGAGGTCGTGCGTCAAGGGAAGACACTGCACGTTGCGCATTACCGAACAAATCGGTTAGAATGCGCGGCTTGATCGTTGTTTTCCGTGGCAATTCAATCAATCACTGTTTTCCTGCCGAGGTGTGTCATGAAGGTCCTGTCCTCCCTGAAGTCGGCGAAGTCCCGTCACCGCGACTGCAAGGTCGTCCGCCGCCGCGGCAAGGTCTTCGTCATCTGCAAGTCCAATCCCCGCTTCAAGGCCCGTCAGCGCTGAGTTCCGGCACCGCTGGCGTGGGTGGGAGCCGCCGCGAGGCGGCTCTTTTCGTTGCAGGCGGCGCGTTCGGGCCGCTTCAGGCGAACGAAGGGGGTGCCGACCTTGGTGTTTTCGCCCTAGAATCAATGACCATCACCGCGTAGGAGTGCATCGATGAAGCATCTGGTGTGCAAGACCTCCCTGGCCATCGCCCTGCTCGGCATGGTCGGTGCTGCCAGCGCCGACACCCTGCTGATCCAGCGCGTGCAGCAGGAAACTGCCAACATGCCCAAGCGCGGCGCAACCGCCGCCCAAGTGCAGGCGCAATACGGCGCCCCCAGCGAGCAATTGGCCCCGCAGGGTGGGCAGCGTCGCGCTTGGCCGGCGATCACCCGCTGGATTTATCCAGCCTTCGTGGTCTATTTCGAACACGGCCGCGTGGTCGATGCGGTCGCAAACCAGGCCACGCCGGACGAAATCGGTCCGAAGCCGGCCAAATAACCGGCGATGCCCCTGCCTGACCTGCGTTTCCCCGCCGAGTGGGAGCCCCAATCGGCGGTCTTGATCGCGTGGCCGCATGCCGGTACCGACTGGGCGGCCCGCCTGGCCGAGGTGGAAATCACCTATGTCGCGCTGGTGGCCGCCATCACGCGTTTCCAGACTGTCGTCATCATCGTGGCCGATGCCACGCTGCAGGCACATGCAACCGCTCGTCTGGATGACGCTGGCGTGGACGTGGCGCGGGTGCGTTTCGTCATCGCTCTCTACGATGACACCTGGCTACGGGATACCGGGCCGGTGAGCCTTGTGTTGTCCGGGACCGGGCATTCTGCCGCGGCCCGGACCGATCCGGTTCGACGCATGTCCGAACCGGATCGCGACGAATCCGCCAGAGCGGATTCGCGGCCCGCACATCCCTGTGCGGGAAATCGCTGCGACGGTTTTCCTTCTCCCCGCCCGCGGGGAGAAGGTGGCCGCAGGCCGGATCAGGGGCTGGCTTTCCACCTGCTCGATTTCCGCTTCACCGGTTGGGGCGGCAAGTTCGAGGCTGGCACCGACGATCGCTTGGTCGAGCGCCTCGTCGACCAGAAGTTGTTTCTCAATAGTTCCAGACAACCAATTGATTTTGCATTGGAAGGTGGTGCCATCGAGACCGATGGTGACGGTAGCTTGCTGACGACATGGCAGTGTCTGCACGAGCGCCATCCGGATGCGTCACGCACGGAATTGAGTGACAAGCTTGCAGCCTGGCTCCAGCAAGATCGCGTGCTCTGGCTGGACCACGGCGCCCTGGAAGGCGACGACACCGACGCCCACATCGACACCCTCGCCCGCTTCGCGGCGCCCGATGCCATCGTGTTCCAGGCTTGCGACGATTCCGCCGACACCCACTACGCGGACCTGTCCGCGATGGCCGATGAAATCGCCGCGCTGCGGACCAAACACGGCACACCTTACCGCCTGTTCCCACTGCCGTGGGCCAAACCGATTCTGGACGGAGAACGCCGCCTCGCCGCAAGTTATGCAAATTTCTTGATCATCAACGGCGCGGTCTTGATGCCCGCCTACGGTGACCCTGCCGATATCGAAGCTGCCGCCGTGCTGGCCCGCGCCTTCCCCGACCGCGAAATCGTCCAGGTCCCCTGCCGCCCGCTGATCTGGCAGAACGGCAGCCTGCATTGCATCACCATGCAGTTGCCGACAGGGCTGGTATCGACAGAAACCTGATTCGCATCGCAGGTACAACCGCGATCAGGCCGACAGTCGCAACTCCCGCAGACCGGTCATTCGCGCTTGAACGTCGTGTGCGCTCGCAGCCCAACGCTCCAATCTGGCTGGCCGAAGGAATCCATTGAAATCGTGATAGGTTCAGGAATCAGGTTTCATGCAATGGGAGGTGGAATCATGCGGAGAACAAGCCATTCCCTGTTTCTGGCCATGCTCGTGTCTGGATGCACCCAAGGCGAACGCGCGGGCGTTGTGTCTCCTGAAGATGCGGCGACGGCTTCAACACCTGCGACTGCAACGGAGCCTGCGTCCGTTGCGCATGGCAGCATTCCCTCGCCAACCGGAAGTGATTCAACGCGCTGCATGGACGTGGGCGCGGTTCCCCCTGGCCAGAAAGAGAGCCCGGATGTTTTCGTCTGCAGATTTCTGTCGAACTATCTTGCGGATGACGGCGACGACGTGAACTGGACGAGCGCCTGGTTCTCCGATGACGTCCTCTCTGCCAAGAAGACCAATGACAGGGCCTGTGCCGATGTGGAAGGAATCTGCGGGCCTGATTACGACTTCATTGCCCAAGGCCAGGATACGCCTAGCCTGGAGGACGTCTCTGCCAAGACCATTGAAGGGACGTCGGGGGCTGCCGGATCCAATCGCGTCGAAGTGACTTTCGACTATGGTCGGCATGGAGGAACCGTCGTGAAAACGACGTATATCCTGATTCCTGCCGGGAATGGCTGGAAGATCGACAACGTCCTGGCGGATGATGATTTCGGGGGGCGCATCGACGTGTACAGGTATTTCTCGAATTCGGATCGATGAGAGCGAGCCGGCGCGACCAGGCCCAGCACGTCCGGCATTCATCGAATGCCATCTCAGTGCAATCGAGCGTTTCATTGACAGCGCAAGACCGGATTGCCATGCTCGATCCACTTCTTCTGCGCCAGATTTCCCCATGCCAAAGATCACGACCGTACTGGCAGCCCTGCTCCTGATTGCATCGGCCGCCACCCGAGCGGATGGCACGCTACAGCGTTTCGCCCGCATTCAAGCGCTGGGGCCATCCGGAACGCCGGGTGACATCTACGACACACACATCCAGTCGCCCAAGTCGGCGCATTTCTCTCCTGATGGCAGGAAGCTCTACATCAATGCGCTGGAAGGCGGTGAAACGCTGGTCTACAGCTTCCCGCAGCTCAAGCTGCTGACCGTCATCCGCCACAGTTTCGGCGCAGCGGATGCCGCACTGTTCAAGGATGGGGAAACCACGGCCTTCGATTATCGGTTCTTCAACGGCACCCCGGGGCAATACAACCGGTTCATGGGCAAACCGGTGGAGATGGCGTTCTCGCACCGCGGGCGTTTCCTGTGGGTGCCCTATTACCGTCGGAGCTTCGACGGCAATGCCTCGTCTCCATCGGCCCTGGCCATCATCGACACCCGCACCGACAAGATCGTTCGCGTCATGCCCACCGGACCGTTGCCGAAATACGTCGCCATTTCACCCGATTCCAGACAGGCGGTCATTACCCACTGGGGCGACAACACCCTGGGGGTGCTCGACATCAGCGGCGACGATCCAGCGAAGTTCCACTACGTGGGGCATTGGGTGGTTGAACAACGGCTGCCGACGGAAGGCATCTCCGGCAACCGCGACAGCAATTGCGGGTTCTGCCTGCGCGGAACCACCTACACGCCCGATGGCACGACCGTGCTGGTTGCACGGATGGGCGGCGGTGGCCTGGCGGGCTTCGACTCGATGACCGGCCGCTATCTCGGCACCCTCAGCGGCATCGTCGGCAATCCGCGCCATCTGGTCATCAGCAAGGACGGAAAGACCCTGTACATCAGCGGCAACAGCAGTGGGCAAGTCGGGCGCTACAGCTTGCCGGCCATGGTTGCGGCGCTCCGCCAAGCCAACGGCCAGACAGTCAGTGGTCCGGGTGGCGAGACCTTGTCCGTGGGACCGGGTGCACGCACGATCGAACTCAGTCCCGACCAACGCAGCCTGTACGTCGCCGTGAACAATGCGGCGCGCTTGGTCAAGGTCGACCTCGCCAGCTGGCGGGTGGTTGAAAGTGTTGACGTCGACCCCTTCCCCGTCGGATTGGCGGTCAGCCCGGATGGGAACACCATCGTGACGACCAGCCAAGGGCGCAGCGGTCGCGGTGGCGGGCAGTCGGTCAATCTGTTTCACGATTGAGTCATCACGTCCCAACGGGCCGGCACTGCCGGCCGTTTTGACATGGGCCGCCATGGGAGGGTCGGTACAGGCGTCTGCAAGTGACCCTTCCCCACCCCTCCCCTACAATGCTGCCATGAACGTCAAGACTCTTCCCGTCGCCCTCGTGCAGGAGCGCAACCACGGTTCCGCCGAGGCCAATCTCGCGGTGATCGAGGCACGCATTGCGGAAGCGGCGAAGGCCGGCGCGAAACTCGTGCTGCTGCAAGAGCTGCACAACGGCGCCTATTTCTGCCAGCACGAGGCGGTGGCCGAGTTCGATCTGGCGGAGGCGATCCCCGGACCATCCACGGCGCGATTGTCGGCGCTTGCGAAGCAGCACGGGGTGGTGCTGGTGAGTTCGCTGTTCGAGAAGCGTGCGGCAGGGCTGTATCACAACACCGCGGTTGTGTTCGAAGCCGACGGCAGCATCGCCGGCACCTACCGCAAGATGCACATCCCGGACGATCCGGGCTTCTACGAGAAGTTCTATTTCACCCCGGGTGATCTCGGTTTCACGCCGATCCAGACCTCGGTCGGCAAGCTCGGCGTGCTGGTGTGCTGGGATCAGTGGTATCCGGAAGCCGCGCGGCTGATGGCGCTGGCCGGAGCCGAACTGTTGCTCTATCCCACCGCGATCGGCTGGGACCCCGATGATGCGCAGGACGAAAAGAATCGCCAGCGCGATGCCTGGGTGCTGAGCCATCGTGGTCATGCCGTCGCCAACGGGCTGCCGGTGCTCAGCTGCAATCGCGTTGGCCACGAGCCGTCGCCACTGGGGGCGTCCGGAATTGATTTCTGGGGCAATTCCATCGTGCTGGGACCGCAGGGCGAAGTCGTCGCCGAAGCCGGCGGCGAGCCGACCCTGCTGCTGGCCGACGTCGACATGGGGCGCAGCGAGCAGGTGCGGCGGATCTGGCCGTTCCTGCGCGACCGTCGCATCGATGCTTACGACGAATTGGTGAAGCGCTACCGTGACTGACGCCATTACCGAAGCCGCCGCGCCCATCGATCAGTCGATCCTGAAGCAATCCACCGACCAACCCATCGTTGAACTCGAACGCGATGGCGTGCACTACACCCTGCTGGGCACGGCGCACGTCTCGAAAGCCAGCGTCGATGCAGTGCTGGCGACGATTGATTCCGGCCAGTTCGACGCGATCGCGGTCGAACTCGACCCGCAGCGGCTGAAGGCACTGACCGAACCCGACAGTTTGGCCGAACTCGATCTGGTCAAGGTCATCCGCGAGCGCAAGGTGGCACCATTCGCCGCCAACCTCGCCCTGGCCGCCTACCAGCGCCGGCTGGCCGAGCAGATGGGGATCGAGCCGGGCGCGGAACTCAAGGCCGCCGCTGTCGAAGCACAGGCGCGCGGGCTGTCCCTGCAATTGATCGACCGCGATGTCGGCATCACCTTTCGCCGCATCCTGCAGGGGCTGGGCTGGTGGGACCGGATGAAGCTGGTCAGCGGCGTCGGCGCCAGCCTGTTTTCCACCGACGAGGTGTCGGAGGAGGACATCGAGCGGCTGAAGGAAGGCGACATGCTCGAATCGAGCTTCGGCGAATTCGCGCAGCAGACCCCGACCCTGTTTGCCACCCTGATCGACGAGCGCGACCAGTACATGGCAGCGCGCCTGCGCCAGCGCGAGGACGGTGCCAAGCGGGTGTTGGCGGTGGTGGGTGCCGGACATCTCAAGGGCATGACCGCCTATCTGACCGAGGGCAGCGACGCGCCAGAATCGGTGATCGAACGCCTGTGCGTGATCCGTCAGCGCCGCAAGATTCCGTGGATCACCCTGACCCTGCTGACCCTGATCTTCGGTGGCATCGCCTGGGGCTGGTACCACGGCGGCGTCAGCCTCGGCCGCGACCTGCTGCTGCAATGGGTGATGTGGACCTGCGGCCTGACCGCGCTCGGCGCACTGCTGGCCGGCACGCATCCATTCGGTGTCCTGCTCGGCACCATCGTGGCCCCGTTCAAGCCGTTCCGCCCCGGCCTGCCCTCGGGGATGTTCAGTGCGCTGGTCGACCTGCGCCTGCGCAAGCCCGCCTATCCGGACTTTCTTGCGTTGCGCGACGACGCCCAGACGGTGGGTGGCTGGTATCGCAATCGCGTGACCCGCGTGCTGCTGGTGTTCCTGCTCACCAACCTCGGCACGGTCGCCGGCGAATGGATGGCCGGCGCGCGGATCCTCGGCAAGCTGCTGTAGGGCATCCGTGTCCGGTGTTTACTTCAGCCGGAACGCCTGTTGCAGGATCTGCCCATCGAAGCCGGTCGACGATTCCTGTCCCATCGCGTAGCGGTACAGCGCGGCCGAATAGATCCCAGCAAGCGCCGAATGGATCAAGGCGACCAGCAGGAACACCACGATCATCGAGGCCACGACCGTGCCCACCAGCACGCCGCTTCCGGACATGCCGGAGGCGATGATCGCCAGCACGGTGACGAAGAACAGGGCGACATAGATCAGGCCGAACACCACGCCCACGCCGCCCTGCCCGATCAGGTTCTCGCCCCAGGTTTTCTTGAGCAGTGCCGCGCTTTCCTTGACCGCATCGATCGGGCCGACGTCGCGACTGACCAGCACCGGCACCACCAGGAAGCTCGCCACCGTCCACGCCACCCCGATCAGGCCGATCACGATGCGCCCAAGCAGCCCGGCGCGTTCCTGCAGTGAACGCAGGATCATGCCCACGGTCGCCGCGATCGCGGCGTAGCCGAGGATCGGCAGGATTTTGCGGGTGGCGATGCGCAGGCCGTCACCCACGGTCGGATTGCCACCGTCGAGCCGGATCAGTGCCGCACCTACCAGGGCCGAGTTGAAAAAGAAGATCACGAAATACTGGACCAGATAAAACAGGAACGTCACCACGTAGGCCCCGGCCTGCACGCCTGCGCCACCCTCGCCCAGGGCGTCAAGCGAACGCATGCCGAGGATCGGCAGCACGAAGGCCGCAGCCACGATCAGCGCGCAGATGCTCGACAGCAGCGGGAACACCAGCAATTCCTTGTCCTTGGACAGGACGCCGGCACTGGCCTTGATCAGGCTCCAACTGCGTGAGAAGCGTTCGAACATGGCGGCTGCCTCGATATGGAGGGGATGTGGGGATCGTACACGCTGGCGGGTTGCCATGGGCATGCCGCTGATCGGATCCGAACGCTCAAGGAATTCCCCAGGGAACGTCGGTCATCCAAGCCGTCGGGGGAAATCTGTTCCTTGGCCGACATCCCGGGGGAATCCTGGGGTCATTGCACAATGATCCACGCCAACGCCGGTTCAGCCTGCGGATGCGCCAGCCTCCGCGGTACCCGTTGGTGCTGGCTGGGCAGTGTCCAAGCCACGGGCCCGGGCAATGATCCGCGCGGTGCCGCTTCGCAGGTCATCGAGCAGCGCATAGATGGTCGGCAGGAACAACAGGGTGACGACGGTGGAGAACGCCAATCCGCCGGCAATGGCCCGTGCCATCGGGTTGTAGGGTGGGCCGTCGCCGGCGATCTGGGTGTTCGAGATCGCGATCGGGATCATTGCCAGGATCGCCGTGCCCATCGTCATCAGGATCGGTCGCAGGCGTTCGCGGCTGCCCTCGATCAACGCCTCGATCCGTGGCAGCCCACGCCGGCGCAGGTTGTTGATGTGTTCGATCATCACGATACCGTTGTTCACCACCACCCCCATCAGCACCAGCACGCCGATGAATGCCATGATGTTGAATTGGGTTCCTGTCAACCACAGGCCCCAGAACACGCCGAGGATCGAGAACACCACACTACTCATGATCGCCAGAGGGAACAGCAGTGATTCGAACACCGAGGCCATCACGATGAACATCAGCGCGACGGCGATCAGCGTGTTGCGCATCATCTGCTGGTTCATGTCGATGTTCATGCCGAAGCCGCTGCCCTCGAAGGTGTAGCCGTAGCCGGGTGGCAAGTCGAGTGAATTCAGGGTGGCTTCGATGTCCTTGCGCGCCTGCTCCATGTCCGCGCCCGGCGCGAGGCTGGCCTGCACCTTGAGCATGGTCTGGCGGTTCATGCGCTGGATCGAGTTGGCCGAGGGCGTCTCGGACACATCCACCATCGCCAGCAGCGGCACGCTGCGGCCGTCCGGGGCGCGCACGGTGAAGGACTGCAGGTTTTCCGGGCCGTAGTGATCAACGCCCCGGAAGCGCACGTTCACCGGGATCTCGGTTTCCCCGCGATGGAATTCGCGGAGCGAGGAGCCGCGCAGGGCCAATCCCACGAATTGCGCCACCTGCTGCGCGTTGAATCCGTAGGCCGCGGCGCGATCTCGGTTGACGTGGACGGTCAATTCGCTTCCGGCATCGCCGGTATCCACGCGCACATCGCGCAGGCTGCGGCTGCGGGAAAGGATCGGGATGACGTCGTTGGCGATCTCCTTCAGGGTCTGGGTCGAATCCCCCATCAGGCTGAATGAAATGTCCTGACTTCCACCACCACCCATGCCGCCTTGGCGGCCCACGCCGATGTTGGCCCGCGCCGATTTCGGCAACCCGTCGCGGAGCCGGTCTGCGATAGCTTGTGCCTGTTCACTGTCCGAGTGGTTCAGCTCGATCTGGGTGACGGCCCAGCCCTGCTCGGCATAGCGGGAATACACCTGCTTGACGTCGAATTGCCTTCGGTTGGCATTGATGTATCGCTCCACTGCGCCGATCACTTCCCCCATCTGCTCCTTCGAATAGGAACCGTTCCACTGGTAAAAGATCGCGACCTCGGATGGATCCCCCTGGTCTCCGGAATCGCCCTTGGTGTAGGTGATTGGGACCAGGCTCACGGCGACGATCAGGAAGATGCCGAGCACGCTCCAACCGCGGTGTTCCAAGGTCCATCGCAGCACGTCGGCATAACGCGCCTGCAGGCGGGTGATGAACGGAGACTTGAGCGCGGGTGGGGTTTGCAGCCGTGCCGACAGCATCGGGATCAGGCTGATCGCCACCAGCCATGAGGCAAGCAGCGAGACCGAAATCGTCACCGCCAACTGGGTGAGGTAGATCGTCAGCATGTTCTTCTCGCCGAACATCATCGGCAGGAACACGATGCAGTGGCACAGGGTTCCGGCCGACAGCGCGATGGCGACGTGGCGGGTGCCGATCACCGAGGCAAGGCGCGGCTGGCCGGGGTATTTCTCGCGTTCCTGGTAGATGCTTTCGACCACCACCACCGCGTTGTCGACCAGCATGCCCACCGCCAGCAGCAGGCCCATCATCGAGAGGATGTTGAGGGTGATCCCGAAGAAGTACATGAAGCCCAGGGTCATGATGAAGCAGATCGGGATTGCCGTGCTCACCATCAGCACCGACGGCCAGTGGCGCAGGAAGTACCACAGCACGAACACCGACAGCGCCAAACCAATTGCGCCTGCTTCCGCCAGTGCCAGCAGCGAGTTGATCACTTGATCGCCTTGGTCCTCGGTCACTTCGATGTTGATTCCACGCATCGCCGGATCGCGCCGAAGCGACTCCAATTCGGTCTTCACGGCGCGCGACAGGTCGACCAGGTTGGCGGCACGTTCCTTGAAAATGTCCACGCCGATACTGGGGCGGCCGTCCACTTGGCGCACGTAGGTCGTGCGCTGGGGCTTGTTCGTGACCTCGGCAATGTCGCCGAGGCGCACGCCGCGGCCATTGATCGGCAGCGCGCGCAACTGTTCGACATCGGTCATCTCGCCCTTGGGTTGGATGCGCAGGCGGCGGCCGTCGTCAGTAATCATGCCGCCGGACACCGAGAAGTTCGCGGCCTGCAGGCGCGAGACCAATTCGTCGAGCACCACGCCGTTGGCATTCAGGCGGTCGGGCTCGATCGCCACTTCGATCTCCTGCTCCGGAATGCCTTCGACTTCGATCCGGGCCACCCCAGGCAGGCGCTCCAGCCGGCGCTTGATGGTTTGGTCGATCAGTTCGCCGCGTGCGACGAGGTTATCGTGGCTGGTCAGGCGCAGGCTGATCGCTTCCTCGTCGCCACTGTTCCAGCGCCAGACGAAGTAACGCCGGAAATCGTCGGGCAACTGGTCGCGGATGGCGTCGATGCGTTCGCGTGCCTCCGAGACCGCAACCGCAACATTGCGGCCCCAGTCGCTGAACTGGACGAATATGCTGCCGCTGTTGGCGGAGGCGGTTGCGTTCAATGACTTGATGCCGGACATCGTTGCCAGCGCTTCCTCGACCGGCTTGACCACGTTCTGTTCGACTTCTTCAGGGGTCGACCCCTGGTAAGGCAGCGAAACGAAGAAGAACGGCGCGGAGGTCTCCGGCTGCGACTCCAAGGGTAAACGGAACGCCGCGATCAGGCCGATCACCACCAGGGAGACGAACAGCATGATGGTCGACACCGGTCGACGGATGGACAGTTCGGTGATGTTCACGCCTGCATCCTCACCCGGCCGACCCGCCATCGAGGGGGTCGTGTTCGTGTGCGATCACCGCATCCAGCGCGCTGGCATCGGCACGCGCGCGTCGGCCGCGCTCCGCGTAGAACGCATCCGGGCGACGATCCAGCAAGTCGTAGACCAGCGGGATCACCACCAGGGTCAACAGGGTCGACACCAGCAGTCCGCCGATCACGGTGATGGCCATCGGGCTGCGCACCTCGGCGCCATCGCCGAACGCCAGTGCCAGCGGCAGGAAGCCGAACACCGCGCACAGCGTGGTCATCATGATCGGGCGCAGGCGTGAGCGCGCGCCCTCGATCAGCGCCTGCCGCTTGGCCACGCCGTCCTCGCGCAGTTGGTTGACCTTGTCGATCAGGATGATCGCGTTCTTCACCACCAGGCCCACCAGCAGGATCAGGCCGATGAACACCACCACCGACACCGGCGATCGGGTCAGCACCAGCGCCGCCACCGCGCCGACCAGGGCCAGCGGGATGGTGAACAGGATGACGAAGGGGTGCAGCAGCGATTCGAACTGCGAGGCCATCACCAGGTAGACCATGAACACCGCTAACCCGAAGGCAAACAGCAGTGAGCGCAGCGATTCGTCGAGGTCCTGGCCCTGGCCACCGATGCGGATGCCGATGTCCACGCCCAGCGGGTCCTTCGCCACCATCGCCTCCACCTCGCGCACCGCGGCGCCGAGGTCGATGTCGCGCAGGTTGGCCGAGATCACCGCCACCCGCCGGTGGTCGACGCGATGGATCTCGCTGGGGCCGGAGGTCGCGACCACCCGTGCCACTGCCGCCAGTTCCACTGGGGCACCCTTGCCGGGATTGACGATCAGGTGGCGAATGGCATCCACCGAAGCACGGTCGGACTCACGCACCCGCACCAGCACATCGATTTTGCGATCGCGGAAACTGTAACGGGTGGCGACTTCGCCGGCCACTTTCTTGGTGACGGCATCGGCGATCTGGCGTGTGGTCAGACCCAGCGCCGCGGCGCGGTCCTGGTCGAACAGGATCTGGATTTCCGGGAAGCCCTGCTCCACCGTCGATTTCACGTCGGCGTAGTGCGGATTGGCGCGCAGCATCGCCGCGAGTTTATTGCCGGCGGTGCGGATCGTCTCGAGGTCATTGCCCTCGACCTCGATTTCAAGTGGCGGTGCAAGGCTAAACAACTCCGGCCGCGCAAAATTCACCTGTGCGCCCGGATGGTCGCGCATGCTGGCGCGCAGCGCTTCCGTGAGCGGTCCCTCGGCGCTGTTGTCGCTCATCACCACGTCGAGCTTGCCGATGTTCTCGCCGCTTTCGGTCGGATTGGCATCCAGTCGCGTGCCGGTGCCGGAGACCCCGTACAGCACGCGCACGCCGTCGTCGCGGTCGTGGGCTGCTTCGATCTGCCGGATCAGGTCATCGGTACGCGCCAGGGGCGTGCCCGGCGGCAGCTTCGCGGTCATCGTGAAGCGGTCCTGCGCCAGCTGCGGGATCAGGTCGGTGCCCAGGAAAGGAAGTACCGCCAAGGTCAGCGCGAAGGCCACGGTGGCCGCGAGAAGGATGGGGGTCGGCCGCCGCAGCGCGGCGGGCAGGATCTTCAAGTAGCCGTTTTCGGCACGCGTGTAGAGCGCCATCCACAGGACGCTGGCGCTGCGCATGACCGGACCGACGACCGCGGCTGTCCCACGCCAAACCGTCACCACCAGCA
>NZ_JADZDS010000022.1 GCF_020850895.1 Thermomonas sp.
CCGCTGCAGGCTGGCCCGCCCTGAATGCTTCCGTTTATCGCGAGGAGCACGGAATCGAGGACACCCGCCGAGTTGAGCCGCACCGAGTTGAGCCGCCTGGGCATGCGACGAACCGCCGATCCGGCCAGGTGCTTGCACGGCACGGAGATGGCGGCTTGAACCGGTACGCACTCGGTGCCCGCCCTGCCCAAGCTCATCGGTCATTGGAAGAGGCTGTTCCTTGCCCGCAACCCCGGCGGTTGCTACGCTACCCGGTCTTTGGCAGTGCGGCGGCCCGCCCGCCCGCTGCCCGCGCATTCTGCGCATTCCCCCTCGCCTTCCCCCTATCCGGCGCACGCGTTCATGTTCAAGTTCCTTCGGGGCTACTTTTCCAGCGACCTGTCGATCGACCTCGGCACCGCCAACACCCTCATCTACGTCCGCGGCCAGGGCATCGTCCTCAACGAGCCGTCGGTGGTCGCGGTGCGCCAGGACCGCGGCGGCGGTGGCCGTTCGGTCGCGGCGGTGGGCAGCGAGGCCAAGCAGATGCTGGGCCGCACGCCCGGCCACATGACCACGGTGCGACCGATGAAGGATGGCGTGATCGCCGACTTCAGCTACACCGAGGAGATGCTCAAATACTTCATCCGCAAGGTGCACAAGAGCCGCGTGCTGCGGCCCAGCCCGCGGGTGCTGGTGTGCGTGCCGGCGGGCAGCACCCAGGTCGAGCGCCGCGCGATCAAGGAATCGGCGGAAGAAGCCGGCGCGCGCGAGGTCTACCTGATCGAGGAGCCGATGGCGGCGGCGATCGGTGCCGGCATGCCGGTGACCGAGGCGCGCGGCTCGATGGTGGTCGACATCGGCGGCGGCACCACCGAAGTGGCGGTGATCGCACTCAACGGCATCGTTTACTCGCAGTCGGTGCGGATCGGCGGAGACCGTTTCGACGAGGCGATCATTGCGTATGTGCGTCGCCACCACGGCATGCTGATCGGCGATGCCACTGCCGAGCGGATCAAGCTGGAACTGGGCAACGCCTACAAGCAGGACAACGTCCGCGAAATCGAGATCTCCGGCCGCCACTTGGCCGAGGGCGTGCCCAAGATCATCTCGATCAATTCCAATGAAGTGCTCGAAGCGCTGCGCGAGCCGCTGGCCGGCATCGTGTCGGCGATCCGGCTGGCGCTGGAGCAGACCCCGCCGGAATTGTGCGCCGACGTCGCCGAGCGTGGCATCGTGCTCACCGGCGGCGGCGCACTGCTGCGCGATCTGGACAAGCTGATCAGCGTGGAGACGGGTTTGCACGTGCAGGTGGCCGACGATCCGCTGACCTGCGTCGCGCGCGGCGGCGGGCGGGCACTGGAGTTGGTGGACATGCACGGCAACGAGTTCTTTGCGCCTGATTGAGCCGGCTGCGCTCGCCTGGCTCGGGCGCATGCGGTGCGCGCAATTGTCATTGAGCAGCAGTCAACTGCGGTTGCTGTGCTCCGCCTGCACCCGATCCGGCTTCGCTCTCAACGGCTCGGCAGCTGCGTTGTAAAGTCCTTCCGGTCCTGGGCCAAACTGTCGAAAGTCATGTCCATTCAACCGCCCTGCTGAGCCACTGCCGTGCCCAGTCCCGCCAGCACTTCCTCAGTCCGTCCCGGCGAAGTCGCCGGCGTGCTGCGGCTGCTGGCCTTCATCATCCTGGCCGTTGCCCTGATGGTGCTCGATCATCGCGGTGGTTGGCTGCACGCCACCCGTGCCCGGGCCGAGGCGCTGGTGCAGCCACTGTGGTGGCTGGCGGGGCAACCGGCGCGGATCGGGACCGCGCTGAGCGAAAACGCCACCACCCGCGTGCAGTTGGCGCGGGACAACGAACGCCTGCGCCACGAGCTGCTGCTCGCTTCCGCGCGCTATGCGCGCCTGCGCACGGCGGCTGCCGAGAACGACCGCTTGCGCGGGCTGCTGGATACCGCGCAACGGCGGCGGCTCGACGTCCAGCTGGCAGCCGTCATCGACATCGACCAGGATCCGACCCGCCAGCGCCTGTTGCTGGATCTCGGGAGCAGCAGCGGGGTGCATTCCGGGCAGACCGTGATCGATGCCGGTGGGCTGATGGGGCAGGTCATTGCAACCACGGCCACGACCGCGACCGTGCTGTTGCTGACCGATCCGGACCACGCGGTGCCGGTGCTGGTGGCACGTTCCGGGGTGCGGCTGGTCGTCTATGGCGTCGGTCGCAGCAACGAGCTGAAGGTGGGCGATGTCCCACGCTCCGCCGACGTGCGGGTGGGTGATGAGCTGCTCACGTCGGGATTGGGCGGACGGTTCCCCCCGGGACTCGCCGTGGGGCGGATCGGCGCGTTGCACGTGGGCGAGGCCCATGCGTTCCTCGAGGGCGATGTGATTCCGGCGGCGCAATTCGATCGAGGACTCGACGTGCTCCTGCTGCGCGGCTACCGTGCGCCGGAAAGCCCGCCGGTTGCCACGGTGGCCGGGGTGCCTGCAACTGCGACTGCATCAGGCCAGCAAGGACGCACGCCATGACCCGGTTGCGCAACGGCTGGGTGCTCCCGGTCAGCCTGCTGCTGGCGATCCTGCTGGAGCTGTTGCCGTTGCCCGGCGTGTTGCAGCCGCTGCGGCCTTACTGGCTGGCCTTGGTGCTGGCGTACTGGCTGCTGGAGGCGCCGGAGCGGGTTGGTCCCGGGGTGGCGTTTGCAGTGGGTCTGGCGGGCGATCTTGCCTACGGCAGCCTGCTTGGCGAACAGGCGCTGCGATTGGTGATCCTTGCGTTCATCATCGAACGCTTCCGTGCGCGCATGCGCTTCTTCCCGATGTCACAGCAGGCGCTTTCGATGGGCATCCTGCTGTTCAATGACAAGGTGGTCGTGTCTGCGGTCCACCTCGTTTTGGGTGTCCCGCCACCGCCGTGGGAAGCGTGGTTGGCGCCGTTGGTCGGTCTGTTGCTGTGGCCTCCGCTGCACCTCATGATGGACCTCGTGCGCTTGCGCCGGAGGGCCTGAGGCATGGTCCGCGGCGCGCGCCCGATGCGGGACCAGGCTGCCGAGGCAGCGTTGTTCCGCAATCGAGCTCTGGTGGGATTCCTGATCGCCGCGCTCGGCCTGCTGGCCTTGGCCGGCTGGTATTTCAAGCTGCAGGTGCTGGAGCACGACACCTTCGCGACCCGTTCGGAAGCCAACCGGATGCGACTGGTCCCTGTGGCACCCGCGCGCGGACTGATCTATGACCGCAACGGCAAGATCCTAGCCGACAACGTCGCCGCATGGCGCTTGGAGGCAACCCCGGAACGCGCCGGAGACGGAGTGGTGCTGTTGGCCAGGCTGCGCGGCGTGGTTCAACTTGATCCCGAGCAGCAGCGTCGCTTCCTCAGCGACTACCGTGCTAGCCGGCCGTTCCGCCCGGTGACGATCAAGCTGCGGATTTCCGATGCGGAGGCGGCGAGATTCGTGGTCGACCGTTGGCGCCTGCCCGGCGTCGAACTGGTGCCCTATCTTGAGCGCGTGTATCCCTATGGTGCATTGCTGGCGCACGTGGTTGGCTATGTCGGGCGCGTCGATGAACGCGATCAGTCTGAAATGGGGGATGTGGCAGGCGTCTTCACCCACGCCGGCAAGACCGGGATCGAGCGCTACTACGAGACGCAGCTGCGCGGGCGCCCCGGCTATCGGCGAATGGAGACCAATGTTGCCGGACGCACGGTACGCACGTTGGGCATCGTGCCGGCCGTGGCGGGCACCGATCTGAAGTTGTCGATCGACATTGACCTGCAGCGGGCGATGACCGAGGCCTTTGGTGATCTGGAAGGCTCGGCGGTGGCGATCGATCCACGCACCGGTGAGATCCTGGCCATGGTCAGCCTGCCCAGCTTCGATCCGAACCTGTTCGTCAACGGCATCAGCCACGCCGATTTCAAGGCGCTCAACGACAATCCCTCGCGTCCGCAGTTCAACCGCGTCGTTCTCGGCGGCGTCGCACCCGGATCGACAATCAAGCCGATCCTTGGCCTTGCTGGCCTCGACAGCGGCGTGCGTCGACCCGAGGACCGGACCCTGTCGACCGGAATGTTCTTCTTGCCCGGGCAACGGCGCGGGTATGGTGATTCCCATCGCGGTGGCCACGGTTGGACCGATTTGCGCAAGTCGATCTCGCAGTCGGTCAATACCTACTACTACAAGCTGGCGCTGGACATGGGCATTGGCCGTGTCGATGACTACCTGGGGCGCTATGGGTTCGGTCGTCCGACTGGGGTGGATCTTGCCGGCGAAACCGGGGGCATCCTGCCTTCGCCAGCGTGGAAGGCGAAGAACGCACCCAGCCAGGGCAGGTGGTATCCCGGGGATACGGTCATCACCGGGATCGGCCAGGGGTTCTGGAAGGTGACGCCACTGCAACTGGTGAAGGCCACCGGAGGGCTGGCCACCGGCTGGCTGCGCACTCCGCATCTGGTCATCGACACCCGCGATCGGTTCGATGCCCCATGGCAGCGCGCACCGGTGCGTCCGGCCGAACGCATGAGTACCAATCCGGCGCACTTGCAAGCGGTGCGCGAGGGCATGATCGATACCGTCCACGGGTACGGCACCGCCACCAATATTCGCCCTGGCCTGACCTATCTGATCGCCGGCAAGACCGGCACCGCGCAGGTGGTCAGCCGCCGCGGTGCGGCGGCGATCAATCCGCGCAGCCTGCCGATGCACCTGCGCCATCGCGCGTTGTTCATCGCCTTCGCGCCGGCCGATGCGCCGCGTATAGCAATTGCGGTGTCGATCGAAGGTGGTGGCTACGGCGCTTCGACGGCGGCACCGATCGCGCGCAAGGTGTTTGATGCCTGGCTGGTCGGCAAACCGGTGGAGCCCGCGCAGCCGGGGGCGGCGGAGGTGCGGGTGGATCGCCCGGATTTCTCCGGAGTCCAAGGTAGCCCGGACGCACTGCCAGGGCCGTCGCCGGAGGACGTGCGATGAAGCTTCTGCTGCGGCTGTTCACGGATGTCTTCGAACGCGTGGCGCGCAGCCTCGACCTGCCGTTGCTGGCGGCCTTGCTGGCATTGATGGGGGTTGGTCTGGTGACCCAGTACAGCGCCAGCGGCGAATCGTTGCGTGGCGTCGCCATGCAAGGTGCGTTCTACTGCATCGGCACGGTGGCGCTGTGGCTGGCGTCGCGGACGCCGTCGCACCTGCTCAAGCAGGCGACCCCGGCGCTGTTCCTGCTGTCGCTGGTCCCGATGGTGCTGGTGCTGTTCATCGGTGGCGGCAAGTACGGCAACCACTGGATCAAACTTGGCTTCTTCAACGTCCAGCCAGCCGAACTGTGCAAGCTCAGCCTGCCGCTGATGCTGGCCTGGCATTTCAATCGCCATGCGCTTCCGCCACGGTTCACGGTCTTGCTCAAGGCGCTGGCGATCATCGCGTTGCCGGTCGGCCTGACCCTGCTGCAGCGCGACCTTGGCACTGCGGTCCTGATCCTGGCCACCGGCGTGTTCGTGTTGTTTCTTGCCGGCACCTCATGGTGGTGGTGGTGCAGTGGTGCCGCGATGGGCGGCAGCCTGTTTGCGCTGGTGATGCTGGCGCCGATCGAGTGGTTCTCCTTCCTGCGCCCCTACCAGCAGAACCGCATCCTGACCTTCCGTGACCCGGACAACGACCCGATGGGTGCTGGCTGGAACATCCTGCAATCGCAGATCGCGATCGGTGGCGGCGGCTTGACCGGGAAGGGTTGGGGGCAGGGCACCCAGTCGCACCTGAACTATCTGCCCGAACACACCACCGATTTCGCGTTCTCGGTGCTGTCGGAAGAATTTGGTTGGCTGGGCGTCGCCTTCGTGCTGGCGCTGTACCTGTTTGTCGTTGCACGCTGCCTGTGGATTGCGATGGACGCCCGCGATCCCTTTTCGCGTCTGGCTGCCGGCACGATCGGGCTGTCGTTGTTTGCCTATGTGGTGGTCAACGGCGGCATGATCTCCGGCCTGCTGCCGGTGGTGGGCGTGCCGATGCCACTGCTCAGCTACGGCGGCACCTCGGCAGTCACCTTGCTGCTGGGATTCGGCTTGGTGATGGCGCTCAAGTCGCGGCGCCCCGGGCAGCGCGGTTGAGGCTTCCGGGAAGCCGGAACCTGAATGCAGCAGTCTTACGAACCGCCCGCTGCGTGCTACCCTGCGCGCGGATGATCCGCCGCGCCCTGCCCTGTGTCGCTGCGCTCGCGTTGGTTGCGTGCGCCGCGCCCCCGCCCAAGCCGGCCCCCGTGGCTGCGGCGCGGGGAATCTCGCCTCCTGTGGCCACCGCGCCCGCAGTTGCCGGAACCCAGCAGCCCCCTGCAGCCAGCATGCACATCCGTGAATTGGACGCCGCGCGCGCGGAGTTCATCCGCAATACCTCACAGCGCTTTGGCATTCCGGCGGCACAGATCGAGGTGGTTCTCGCGGGCGCGCAGATTCGCGATTCCATCATCAAGGCGATGTCGCGTCCGGCTGAAGCCAAGCCGTGGCGCGACTATCGCCCGATCTTCCTGCAGCCTGCGCGGATCGACGCCGGACGCGCTTTCCTCGCCGCCCATCGCGAAGATCTGCAACGCGCCGAAGACAAATACGGCGTGCCGAAGGAAATCATCGCCGCCATCCTCGGCGTGGAAACCGGTTACGGCGGCAACAAGGGCAGCTATCCGGTAGTGGATGCCTTGTACACGCTGGCCTTCGCCTATCCGCGCAGCGGCGATCCGGCCAAGCTCGCCTACGAGGATCGACGGGAAGCGTTCTTCCGCGATGAGTTGGCGCAATTGTTTGCGCTGGGCAAGGAAGAACACCTCGACATCACCAGCCTCAAGGGCAGCTATGCCGGCGCGATGGGTTGGGGCCAGTTCATGCCGTCGAGCTATCGCCAATTCGCGGTCGATGGTGATGGCGATGGCAAGCGCGACCTGTTCAATGACCTCGATGACGTGTTCGCGTCGGTGGCCAACTACTTTGCGCAAAAGGGACAGTGGCAGCGTGGTGGGCTGGTGATGGTGCGTGCCGTCCGTGGTGCCGACGCGCAGGATTTCGTCAATCCGGGCAACGCCGTCACCTTGGACCAGACCCTGGCGGGGCTGGCCGCGTTGGATTATCGACCGGCGAGTCCGGTGACCTTGGCGCCGGCCACGCCGCTGACCCTGATCACCCTCGACGGTGCCGCCGGACCCGAATACTGGATCGTCTTCAACGACTTCAAGGCGATCACCACCTACAACATCTCGCGCCACTACGCGACCGCGGTCTACCAACTGTCCGAACTGATCGCCGGCCGCAGCGGAGACGCCGGGTGAGCTTGCGCCGGCTGCTGCTGGCCACGCTGCCGCTGGTGCTGGCGGCCTGCGCCACGACCGGCAACCGGACGGCATCCGCCCCGGCTCCTGCACCGGCCCCGAACGTGCCGGACGCCGCGGCGACAGCGCCGCCAGAGGCGCTCCGGACGTCGCCGTATGCGCCAGCCCAGGAAGACCCGACCAAGCGCGGTGATTATGTGGCAGGTGGTTTGTTCCAGCCGGGCGTGCCGGACACCGTGCCGACCGACATCCCCGATGTCGACGCGATTCCCGAACCGGTGGTACGCGACGAACCGCGGGCGCGCACGGGCAACCGCGACTACGTCGTCCTTGGCAGGAAATATCGGGTGTTGGACGATGCCGAAGGCTATGTCGAGGAAGGCAATGCCTCCTACTACGGCAGGAAGTTCCACGGTCGTCGCACCTCCAGTTCGGAGGTGTACGACATGTACGCCTTCACCGCGGCGCACCGCACCCTGCCGCTGCCAAGTTACGTTCGGGTGACCAATCTCGCCAACGGCCGTTCGGTCATCGTGCGGGTCAATGACCGCGGACCGTTCCATGCCAACCGGATCATCGACTTGAGCTATGCCGCCGCGGTCAAGCTCGGCTATCGCGAACGCGGCACCGCGCGGGTGCGGGTGGAAGCACTGACGCCCGAGGATGGGGAGAGCGTCGAGGCGGCACGCGCGGAAACGCTGGCAACGCCGAGCGGGATGGATCGTTTGGTGGCTGGGTTGCCGCAGGCGTCGGCAACAGGTGCGACATCCCCTCCCCCCATGCCCCCGGGGGCACGGGGTGCCGCCGCCGCAGGTCCTTTGCCGGCCGCATCCCAGGCACCGCGTGCTGCCCCTGCACCCACCGCTGCTGCCAACGGAAATCGGTTTTACATGCAGCAGGGCGGACGCAACATGACCGCCGGCGAATTCGACGCTTGGATGGCCACGCGCGGCATCCGTGTGGCCACCGGCCGACCAGAGTCGGTGCGATCCACGCCTGCTGTCACCGAATCACGGCCTGACGCGCCACCAGCGGTTGCCGGAGTCGCGTTGGCCTCGGCTCCCGCCGCCGCAGTCCAGACTGGCTCCGTCGCCCATGCTGCGACCACGCAAGCCTCCGGACCGGCAACCGTCGCGACCGGCGTGACGTCACCCGCTGCGCCGTTGCCTACGAGCGGAAGCGATGCCGTCGTGCTCCAGGTCGCCAGCTTCAGCAACGAGGACAACGCCCGACAGGCGTTGTCGGTGTTGCAGCACGCGGCGGTCACGCAGGCCCGGCTGCTGGTCGCAGAGGTGGGGGGCCGCCAAGTCTGGCGGCTGCGGGTGGGGCCGGTCGAGCCGGAGTCCGTGTCGGAACTTGCGTCCCGGATCGAAGGTCTAGGCATGGGTCGACCGCAGCGCGTGATCGACTGAGCCATGGTGGGCACGTGTCCCCGCCGGCAGGGACGCATGGCGTTTTGGCTTCCTGCTGCAGTCAGCGGTCGGAGCGATCCGAGGAGATTCAGCCCGGATTCGCTGCAACCATCACTAGAATAGGCCTTCCGTTCGTCGTACCTGCCGGTCTGTCCCCGGCCCCCTGAGGAGAATTCCCGGATGCGGTTGCGTTCGCTGTCGTTGATCGTGCTGGCCAGCGCCGGCCTCGTTATTGGAGCAGGCCTGCTGCCCGCTCCCGGTTTTGCCCAGTCGCCGCCAGCGACCGCCCCCGCGGCGCTCAGCGACAGCCTGCCGATCCCCGCCGCACCGGCACCCAAGTCCAGCAAGGCCTGGCTGGTCATGGATTACCAGACCGGGGAAATCCTTGCAGGCGAGAACATCGATGCCCAACTCGAGCCGGCAAGCATCACCAAGGTGATGACCAGCTATGTGCTCGCAGCCGAGATCGCCGCCGGCAAGATCCATCGCAATGATCCGGTCATGATGAGCGAGCACGCCTGGCGCGCAGGCGGCGCGGGCACCGATGGCAGCTACAGCGGATTCGAGGTCAACAAGACTGCCCCGCTGGAGCAGATGGAGATCGGCATGGTGGTGCAGTCGGGCAATGATGCCGCGATCGCGCTGGCCGAACACGCCGCCGGCAGCGAAGAGGCCTTCGCACAGCTGATGAATGCCTATGCGAAGAGGATCGGCATGGCCCGCTCGCACTTCGTCAATCCGCATGGGCTCTCGGCGCAGGGCCACGTCAGCACCGCGCGCGACCTGGCCTTGCTCGGGCGTGCGCTGATCCATGATTTCCCGGAAGCCTACGCCTACAACAGGATCAAGGAATTCACCGTCGGCCCGATCACCCAGCCCAACCGCAACCTGCTGCTGTGGCGCGATCCTTCCGTGGATGGCATCAAGACCGGACACACCGCGAACGCTGGTTATTGCCTGATGGCCTCGGCCCAGCGCGGTGACCAGCGCCTGATCACCGTGGTGCTGGGGGACACCAGCGAGAACCAGCGCGCGGTGGATTCGTTGGCCCTGCTCAACTGGGGCTTCCGCTTCTACGAAACGCACCGACTCTACGAAGCCAATCGTCCGCTGGCGACGCCGAAGGTATGGAAGGGCGAGGCCGACTTGGTCCGGGTTGGCGTTGCGGCACCACTGCTGGTGACTGCGCAGCGTGGCAAGTACGCGCAACTCAAGGCCAGCATGGACCTGCCGCGTTCGCTCATCGCCCCGATAGCAAAAGGCCAGCGGATCGGCACGGTCAAGGTGATGCTGGACGGCCGGGTGGTTGCGCAGGCGCCGCTGGTGGCGCTGGCTGCGGTGGAGGAAGCGGGCTTCTTCAAGCGCCTCTGGCACGACCTGCTGATGTGGTGGGAAAGCTGATCGCGGTGGCGGCATGCGCGGACAGGTGCTTGCCTGAAGCGCGGGCCATCCCCATTTTCCTGGCATGAACAACATCCATTCCGACAGTCCCGAGCACGGCTTCCAGTTCCCCGGCGTCTTCGAGCTGTCGGCGATGGGCCGTGCCGACAGGCAGCTTGAATCCGAACTGCCGCGGCACCTGCTGGCGGCCGGCATCGAGGTCCTGCACGAAACCGTCAACTGGCGGTATTCCGCCAACGGCAACTATGTCTCCGTGCGTATCTGCTTCCGCGCCGCCTCGCGCGAAGATTACGAGCGTGCCCACCGCGCGCTGCGCGAACACCCGGAAGTGAAGTGGACGCTGTGAGCCCCGTATGCCTGCTCGCCGGTGCGCGGGGGAATGCCGGCGAACGCATGACAGTCCGGAACCCTCGCCCTGCCGTCCTGCGTGATCTCGGCTACCAAGCCTATGCGCCGGTCTGGCATGCGATGCAGGCCTTCACCGATGCGCGTGATGCGGACACAGTCGACGAGTTGTGGCTGGTCGAGCACGAGCCGGTGTTCACCCTCGGCCAGGCCGGGAAACCCGAGCATGTGCTGATGGCGGGCGATATCCCCGTCATCCATGTCGATCGCGGCGGCCAGGTGACCTACCACGGCCCCGGCCAGATCGTCGCCTATCCCTTGCTCGATTTGAAACGTCTGAAGATCGGGGTGCGTGATTACGTCTGCAAGATCGAACAGGCCGTCATCGACACCCTCGCGGAATGGAATGTGGTTGGCGTTCGGCGTGCCGGTGCGCCCGGGGTCTACGTGGGCGATGCCAAGATCGCCGCGCTCGGCATCCGGGTCCGCCGCGGCTGTGCCTTCCACGGTCTTGCCTTCAACATCACCGGCGAGAGCACGCCACCGTTTGCGCGCATCAACCCCTGTGGCTATGCCGGGCTGCAGGTGGTGGCGCTGCAGGACATCGGAGGCCCGACTTCGCTGGACGTGGTGAAACCGGTGCTGGTGGATCAGTTGTCGCGTCAGTTCGGGCTGGCATGGCGGAAAGCCGAGACGCCCCCGGAGGTGCCTGTCTGATGGGGCCGCTGAAGTCCGGGCTTGCCGCCACCTGGGGACGGCGGGTGGCCCCGGGACATGGCCAGCGTTCACATTCGTTGATGCGCGCAAGCTACAGTGAAGGCACGAAGAGGGTGCGGACTTCCGGCACTGGCCGGGCGCCTGCATCTGTTGCAATTTTCCACGATCCCTTGGCAGCGGCGCCCTGCGTCGCGGAGACACGATGATCCACTTCGATTCACGGTCCTTGCGTTCCTTGATGCTTGGTTTGGCTCTTGCCTTGCCGCTGGCACTGACCACTGCTGGAAGTGCTTCCGGTCAGGAATCGGACGTTGGCAACGGTCCGAGCGCGGCGCAGGAGACCACTTCGCGGATGGTCTATGGGCTGCTGTCGGACAGCCGGTATGCCTACCGGCCGCGTGCGCTGGACGCCGCGTTGTCAAGGCAGATCTTCGATGGATACCTGAAGTCACTGGATCCGAACAAGTACTTCCTCACCGCCCAGGACGTGGACGGGTTCCGGCCGTATGTCGGAACGCTGGGCGATGCGATCCGCAGTGGGCAGGTGGAACCGGCCTGGGCGATCTTCGCTGTGTATCGGGATCGGGTCCGCCAACGGGTGGCCTATGCGCGCAACCTGCTGAAGGGTGAATTCGATTTCAGCGGCAACGAAAGCTACGCCTATGACCGCAAGGATGCGCCGTGGGCCGACGCGGCCGGACTGGATGCGCTGTGGCGGAAGTCGGTGATGAACGACTGGTTGCGGCTCAAACTCGCTGGCAAGAAGCCGGACGAGATCCGCAAGACCCTTGACCGGCGCTACGCCAACATGCTCGACAGCGTCAACGAACTCAAGGGCGACGACGTCTTCCAGACCTTCATGAATGCCTATGCGGAGTCCATCGATCCGCACACCGAGTACATGAATCCGCGCAGCGCGGCCAATTTTGCGATCACGATGTCCAATTCGCTCGAGGGTATCGGCGCCGTGCTGTTCCGTCAGGACGACGTCATCGTCGTGCGCGAATTGGTGCCCGGCGGACCGGCTGCGCGCAGTGGCCGGATCAAGTCCGGCGACCGCATCGTCGGCGTCGCGCAGGGTCCGAGAGGTGAAATGAAGGACGTCATCGGCTGGCGTACCGATGATGTCGTGCAGTTGATCCGTGGCAAGTCTGGCACCCAGGTTCGGCTTGACGTGGTCCCGGCCGAAGCGCCGCTGGACAGCAAGCCGGTGGAAATCCTGTTGTCGCGGGCGCGGGTGCGCATCGAGGATGCCCGCGCCCATGCCGAGACCATCGTTGTCCCGGCCAGCGCGGATGCGCCGGCGCGTAAGATCGGCGTGATCAAGCTGCCTGGGTTCTACCAAGACTTCGAAGCGCGCCGGCGCGGTGATGCCAACTACGCGTCGGCAACCCGCGACATTGCCAGAATGCTGGCCGACTTCCGCAACCAGAGGGTCGACGGCGTGGTCCTGGATTTGCGCGGGAACGGTGGTGGTTCGCTCAACGAGGCGGTGGAGTTGACCGGCCTGTTCATTGACCAGGGCCCGGTGGTGCAGGTGCGTGAGGCGGGCGGCAAGGTGACCGTGCAGCACGACCGCAACAGCGGTGTGGCCTGGGATGGCCCACTTGCAGTGCTGATCAATCGTGGCTCGGCCTCGGCATCCGAGATCGTCGCCGGTGCCATCCAGGACTATGGACGTGGCCTGATCATCGGCGAGACCAGTTTCGGCAAGGGCACGGTGCAAACCATGCTCGACCTCGACCGCTGGCCCTCCAAGGATGATGCCAACTTCGGCGAACTCAAACTGACCATTGCCCAGTTCTTCCGGCCCGACGGCAGCAGCACCCAGAACAAGGGCGTGGTGCCGGACGTGAGCTTCCCGGTCAGCGTGGATGCCAACGAGTACGGCGAGAGCACTTATCCGAATGCGCTGCCGTGGAGCCGGATCGTGGCCTCGCCACACGTGCGCTATGGCAATTTCATGCCCAACCTGCTGGCGTCATTGCGGACTCGCCATGAAGCACGCTCGGCGCGTGACGTGGAATACCAGTGGTGGATCGAGGACGTTCGGCAGTTCCGCCAGGAGCAGGCGAAAAAAACGATCTCCCTCAACGAAGCAGAACGCCGCGCCGAACGGGATCGCTTCGACGCCCAGCGCAAGCAGCGCGCCGAGATCCGTGCACGCCTCGGGATCACCCGCGACCCCCTGTTGGAAGGGCGGTCAGACGATGGCCTCACGGCGGACGAGCGCAACGCGGCCGAAGACGTGGCGCGCACCGAAGCGGCGCGCAAGGCCACCGACCCACTGTTGCGCGAATCGGCAGCGATCCTGTCCGACACCGTCAGTCTGCTGGGCCAGAACAGCCGGCTGGCTGCGCAGGTACTGCCGCAGACCCACAACGCGGCAGGACGCTGGACTGACTGAACACGAAACATTCCGATTGATCAGGCGTGACCAAGCGGGTGCCATCGGCACCCGCTTTCGTTCGATGGGCACACGATGGCAACCTCCTCCACATCCACGGCAGCAACCCGCGCGGCGCCCGCCTCCGGCGTTGCCTTGGCGCTGGGCTCGCTGTACCTGATTTGGGGGTCGACCTACCTCGCGATTCGCTTTGCGCTGGAGGGAGGCTTCCCGCCGTTCCTGCTCGGCGGCATCCGCTTCGTGGTCGCCGGTGGCCTGCTGTTCGCTTACCTGCGCTGGCGCGGGGTGCCGACACCCAGCCGCGCGCAGTGGCGCAACCTCGCGGTGATGGGTGCCTTGCTGCTGGGCTGTGGCAATGGTCTGGTCAATTACGGCGAGCTGTCGGTGTCGTCGGGAATGACCGCGGTGATCGTGTCCTCGTCGGCGTTGTGGATGGGCGTGTTCGCCGCGCTGCGTGGTGAGCGACCGACCGCGATGGAGTGGACGGGGTTGATCATCGGCTTCCTTGGCGTGCTCTGGCTCAGCGCGGGCGGGGGTTTCACCGGCACGCCGCTGGGACTGGCGGCGCTGTTGGGCGCTTCACTGGCGTGGTCGTTCGGTTCGATCTGGAGTCGCGGCCGCGATCTGCCTTCGCCGTTCATGGCTGCGGCCGGACAGATGCTCTGCGGTGGCGCGTTGATGTGCGGTGTTGGCCTCGGTGTTGGCGAGCGTTTCGATGGCCTGCCCAGTGCGCAGGGCATCGTCGCATTCTGGTATCTGGTGGTGCTGGGTTCGCTGGCCGGATTCTCGGCCTACGTCTGGCTGCTGCATCACGTGCGCCCGGCGCTGGCGACCAGCTATGCCTACGTCAATCCGGCAATCGCGGTGCTGCTGGGCGCATTGCTGGCGCATGAGCGCTTTGGCTTGCACGAGTTGCTGGCGATGGGCGTGATCCTGTCCGGCGTGGTGGCGATCAACCTCGCCAAGGTGGTCCGGGCCAAAGCCGCATGAGCACCGACCGGCTGGATCGTGGCGGCATGTGGATTGCGGTGGCGTCCTACGTCGCCTGGGGCGTGATGCCCTTGTACTGGCACCTGCTCAAACAGGTGCCCGCGATGCAGATCATGGCGCATCGGGTGGTCTGGAGCGCGCTGTTGGTGTCGGCATGGCTGACATTCAAGTACGGGCGTGGCTGGCTGCGCGAGACGCTGGCGCGGCCGCGTGCGGCCTCGATGCTCGCCATCAGTGGCGTGCTGATCGCCTTCAACTGGGGCCTGTACATCTGGGCGGTGAACGCCGGCCATGTGGTCGAATCCGCGCTCGGCTATTTCATCAACCCGTTGTTCAACGTGATCCTCGGCGTGGTCGTGCTGCGCGAACGCCTCAATCGCGTGCAATGGACGGCGGTGCTCATCGCTGCGCTCGGCGTGCTCTGGCTGACCTTCAACTACGGCCGCTTCCCGTGGATCGCGCTGGCGCTGGCGATCTCGTTCGGGACCTATGGCCTGCTGCGCAAATTGCTCGGCGCTCCGCCGGTGCGTGGGCTGGGCGTGGAAAGCCTGTACCTGCTGTTGCCGGCGCTGCTGTTCCTCGGTTGGGCCGAGGCCAACGGGCAGAGCCATCTGTTCGCCCATGCGGCCGCGCCAGCCTGGGATGTTGGCATCACCGGCCTGCTGGTGTTCGGCGGCGTGCTCACCGCCTTGCCCCTGATCGGATTTGCCGCGGCGGTGCAGCGCATTCCGTTTTCACTGGTGGGCCTGCTGCAATACATCTCGCCGACCCTGCAACTGCTGATCGGCGTGCTGGTGATGCGCGAACCGTTCGACCGTGACCGCGCGATCGGCTTCGCCTTCATCTGGGTCGCGCTGGCGCTGTACGCGCTGGAGGGTTTGCTGCGGGCCCGCCGAAGCGGGCCTGTGCCTGCCTGATTCCGCCGGCCTGAATCAACCTGCCGCGCGCAGCGCCTCGGTCACCGGCAGTCGTGCCGCACGCAATGCCGGGAACAAACCACCCACCAAACCAATCCCCAGCGCCCATTTCAGCCCGGTCCAGGCCAGTTCCGGACTGACCTTGAACTGGAACACCACCTGGCTGAAGTTCTGCCCGAGGGTGCTGACGGTGTAGCCGTTGAACACGGTCCAGGCGATGATGGCGCCAAGCAGGCCGCCCAGCAGCGCCAGCAGCATGGTTTCCAGCATCACCGCGGTCACCACCGGCAGGCCGCGGAAGCCGAGTGCGCGCAAGGTGGCGATTTCACGCGCACGCCCGGCCACCGCCGCGTACATGCTGTTGAGCGCGCCGAACACCGCGCCGATCGCCATGATCGCGCCGATCACGCTGCCGAGGATCCTGATCAGCGTGGTCAGGCCTTCCGATTGTTTGCCGTAGTAGTCGCGGGTGGTATCGACATCGAGCTTGAGCCTCGGATCGGCGGCCAGCGCCGCCTTCAGTTGCTTGAACCCGGCCTTGCCGTCCAGCTTCACCGTCATCGACTGGAAGGCCTGGCGCTGGTAGGCGGGGCCGAGCACGTCGGCATCGGTCCACAGTTCGGAGTCGTGCGAATCCTTGGCCTCGAACACGCCGACCACGGTCCACATCTGGTTCGCGAGTTTCAACTGGCGGCCCACGGCGAGGCCACGGAATTGCCGCAGCGCGCCCTTGCCGACCACCAACTCGCGCAGGCCGGGGTTGAAGCGACGGCCCTCGATGATGCGCACGTTCGGGCGGATCGCCCAGCCTTCGGGGCCGATCCCGCGGAATTGCACGTTGGCATCGGTCCCGTCGGCCGTGGTCGGCAGGTTCACCACCTGCGACAACTCCGGCGACGCCAGCGGCTTGCCGTCCGCTCCCTGTGCGATGCCCGGCAGCGCGGAAATCAGTGGCACCTGGTCGCGGGTGATCACGGAATTGGTTTCCGCCTGCGAGCCGGCGCGCAGGATGATCGCGCTGTCGGTGCTGCCGGTCTGGTCGAGCGTGGCCTTGAAGCCTTCGCCCATCGCCAGCATCGCCACCAGCACGCCGACCACGCCGGCAATCCCGATCACGATCACCAGCGACGCGCCCCAGCGTTGCGGCAGGCTGGCGATGCCGATCTTCGCGGCTTCGCGCGCCAGCCGGCCGCTTCGGGTCAGCGACAGCCACAGCGCGATGACGACGGCCAGACCGAGGACGACATACCAAGGCGCGACGATCCACGCGACCAGCATGATGACCAGCGCCAGGACGGTGAGCAGGCCGAACAGGAATCCCTTGAGACGTTGCATGGTGTTCTCCTCAGCGCCCAGCCAGCGCATCAACGATGTTCAGGCGCATCCCGCGCAGGGCAGGCAGCACGCCCACCAGCAGGCCGATGCCGACCATCAGGGCCAAACCCATTCCCCAGGTCTGCGGCAGCAGGCCGGGCAGGGCGATCATGCCGCCACTGGCGGCACCGACCGCGGGCACGATGGCAGCGGCCAGCAGCATGCCCAGGGTCCCGCCCAACACCACCAGTAGCACCGATTCCGCCAGCACCAGCCACAGCACGCTGCGGTTGGAGAAGCCAATCGTTTTGAGCACCGCAAGTTCCGGGATGCGCTCGCGCACGGCCTGCGCCATGGTGTTGCCGGTGAGCAGCAGCAGGGTGAAGAACACCGCCCCCATGATCGCGGAAACAATCAAGCCGATATCGGCGAATTGCTTGGCGAACGACTGGTTGAACGCGGCTTCGCTTTGGGTCTTGGTCTCGTGGTCGGAGTTCTCGCTGAGCCGGTCGATGGCGCGCGCCACCGCATCGGCCGAGGCGGTCTTGTCGGGTTGCACGATCCACCAGCCCACCCGGCCCTTCACATAGTCATTGGCCTCGTCGAAATAGGTCCAATGGAAGAACAGCACGCGCTCCTGCGCCTTCATCTTCGGATCGTCGACGTGGTAGATGCCGCGCAGGGTGAAGCTCCAGTCGTTGCTGCCGTGGGTCGGGAAGATCGTGGCCTGCAGCGGGATGGTGTCGCCGATCTTCCAGCCGAACTGCCGGGCCAGCGCTTCGCCGACGATCGCGCCTTGGCGGTCGGCCTGCCAGGCCTTGCGCTGCGCCTCCGGCAGCTTGAACTCCGGGTACAGGTCGAGGTAGTTCGGGCTGACGCTGAAATTGGCGAAGAAATTCTTCGGGTCGCGGTAGATGCCGCCGAACCACGCGGCATAGGCCGCCTGCTTCACCCCGGGCACCGCGTGGATCTGCTGGTCGAGGCTGTAGGGCAGCATCTGGGTGATCGACAGGCGTGACATCGTCACCATGCGGTTGGCGCCGGCAACGCTGCCGCCGGAATTGAAGGCGACGCGCACCGAATCCAGCATGCCGAACAGCAGGAACGCAGCCACCACCGACATCAGGGTGAGCAGGGTGCGGGTCTTGCTGCGCACCAGCGCGGCCCAGACCAGATGGAAATATTTCATGGTGCCTCCAGCTTGTCCTTCCCACTCACGGGAAGCTGGCGCGGAGCGCCGGATAGGAGTTCGGGATCGGGGAGTGGCTCGTCAACGAACCCTCACCCCAACCCCTCTCCCGGGGGGAGAGGGGCTTAAATCGCGTGCGCTGCCTGTTCGACCAGCACGCCCTTGTCGAGGTGCAGGGTGTGGCTGGCGTACTCGGCGGCCTTGGGGTCGTGGGTCACCATCACTATGGTCTTGCCGTGCTCACGATTGAGCGTCTGCAGCAGGCCGAGGATCTCCTCCGCCGAGGCACGGTCAAGATCGCCGGTGGGTTCGTCGCAGATCAGCAAGGTCGGGTCGGAGACGATCGCGCGGGCGATCGCCACGCGCTGCTGCTGGCCGCCGGAGAGTTCGTTCGGGCGATGCTTGCCGCGATCCCCCAGGCCCACCAGTTGCAGCGCAACCGCCGCATTCTGCCTGCGTTGCGCCGCCGACAGCCTGGTCAGCAGCAGCGGCAGTTCGACGTTCTTCTGCGCGGTCAGGGTCGGCATCAGGTTGTAGAACTGGAACACGAAGCCGACGTGGTTGCTGCGCCATTGCGCGAGCTGGCCGGAGCCGAGTGTCTCGATGTGCTGGCCGGCGACTTCAATGCTGCCGGCACTTGGCGAATCGAGTCCGCCGATCAGGTTCAGCAGGGTGGTCTTGCCCGAGCCGGAGGGGCCCATCAGGGCGACGAAATCCCCTTTGGCGATGTCGAGGTCGATGCCGCGCAGCACGTCCACTTTTTCCGGGCCACGCTGGTAGGTCTTGTGCAGGCTGCGGATACTGACGAGGGTAGTCATGGGTCGGATTTCCTCTGGTGTGTCGCGTCTTGGTTGCTTCGTCATTCCCGCGTTCGCGGGGGTGACGGCGGTCATTCGTTGCCGGTGTCGGCTTCGGTGGATTCGGGTGCGATGTGGACGCGGGCGCCGTCGGCAAGCTGTTCGGGTGGATCGAGCACGACCTGGTCGCTGGACGACAGGCCGGACACCACTTCGCGGTCATCGCCCAAGGTGCGGCCGAGTTGCAGTGTCCGCATCGAAACGGTGTCGCCGGTCAGCACGAAGGCCACCGACTTGCCGCCGCGTTCGACGATGGCATTGGCGGGAACCAGCACGCCCGGGTGGGTATTGGCCTGCGCCGGCTTGGCCTCGTCGAGGAAGCTCACCCGTGCGCCCATCTCCGGCACCAGCCGCGGATCGCCGAGCGCGCCGAGGCTGACGCGCACCTTCACCGTCGCCTTGCCGCGGTCGGCGGTCGGGATGATCGCGATGACCTTGCCCGGGATTTTCCAATCCTGATAGGCATTGAGCACGGTCTCGGTGCGCATGCCCGGCTTGACCCGGCTGATGTAGGACTCGCCGACTTCGACCTCGACTTCCAGCGAACTCATGTCGACGATGGTGCCGATACCGGTGCGGGTGAAGCCGCCGCCCGCCGACAGCGGCGAAACGATTTCGCCCGGCTGCGCCGCCTTGGCGATGATCACGCCGGCGAACGGTGCGCGCACGATGGTGTTGTCGACGCCGTGGTCGGCGATCCGCAAGCCATCGCGTGCCACCTGCGCATTGCGCTGGGCGGTCACCAGTTGCGCACGCAGGGCATCGCGGGCGGCGATGGCTTGGTCGTACTGCGCGCGCGAAACCAATTGCTGGCGCACCAGCGCGCCCAGCCGGTTGGCATCGGCATCGGCCTGCTTGAGCTGGGCGGCGACGCCGGCGATCTGGCTCTGCGCTGCACCCAATTGCGCGGCCGACAGGGAACGCTGCGCATCGGCATCGACGGGATCGAGGTGGGCGAGAATCTGGCCTTCCTCGACCCGCTGGCCTTCCTCGATCAACACATCGCGGACTTTGCCGGTGACCTTGGCCGAGACCGTGGCCATCCGTCGTGCCACCAGATAGCCGGTGGCATCGAGTACGGCCGCGCCGGACGAGCTGCCGCCGCCAATCGCCGTCACCGGCGCAACCCGCACCTCGATGCCCTTGCCGCCCCGCAGGGCGACCCCCCCGGCGACCGCAAGGACGAAGACCGCGAAGACCGCCAGCCCGATCCACAAGCCCTTGCGTGACTCCGGCGGCGGCGCGGCGTTGCGGTCGATCTTCAGGGATTTGAGCAGGTCGGCGTTGGAGTTCATGGAGGCAGGAAGCTCGTGGAATCGGTCAGGGGGAGCGTGCGCATTGGGGCCTTCGCGATGGCGCGTGGGCACCCTCGCGTATCCGGCACGCCCTGTCAAGTTTACTTGACAGGGCGGCGACATGCCTTGGGCGATCCACGATCAATGGGACGAGTGATGGGGCGCGTGATGGGGCGAGCGTCATGGTGCCGGCAGGTTACGGATGGAGAGGACCGCCGTCAGGTGACGGGTGTCATCTGATTCGGCTGATGGGCGTGCACTGACGTGTCGTCGACGCGCGGTGAGCATGGGCGCCGATCTCCGCGGAGTGTTACCCATGCAAGCGATGAAACATGTACTGGCGCGATTGAATGGTGTGCGTAAACGCTATGGCGCGGTCGAGGCCCTGCACGGCATCGATCTGGAATTGCGCGCAGGCGAATTGCTGGCCTTGCTGGGGCCGAACGGGGCCGGCAAGACCACCGCGATTGGCTTGCTGCTGGGCTTGATCCGTGCCGATGCCGGCGGGGTGGAGCTGTTCGGGCGCGATCCGCAGGACATCATGGCGCGCCGCCACATCGGCGTGATGCTGCAGGACGCAAAACTGCCGCTGACCTTGAAGGTGGGTGAATTGATCCGGCTGACGGCCAGCTACTACCCCAATCCGCGCAGCGTGACCGAAAGTGCCGAGCTGGCGGGTGTGTCGGATTTGCTGAACCGCCATTACGGCAAGCTCTCCGGCGGCCAGCAGCGCCGCGTGCAGTTTGCATTGGCGCTGTGCGGGCGGCCCAGCCTGCTGTTCCTCGATGAGCCCACCGTGGGCATGGACATCGAGGCGCGGCAAAAATTGTGGGCCGCGATCCGCCATCTGGTGGCCGAAGGCAATGGCGTGGTGCTGACCACGCACTATCTGGAAGAGGCCGAAGCCTTGGCCGACCGCGTCTGCGTGATGGCGCGCGGCAGGGTGATCAGCGAAGGCAGCGTGGAGGCCTTGCGTGCGCGCATCGGCATGAAGCGGGTGTGGTGTGCCACCGCCTTGCCGCTGGCCGAGGTGACGCGCTGGCCGGAAGTGGCCGAGGCGCGCAGTGATGGGGAGCGCCTGTGCCTGTCCACCGAACATGCCGAACTGCTGGTACGGCGCCTGCTGGCGCAGGACGCCACGCTGGCGCAACTGGAAGTGCGTGCCGCGGGCTTGGCCGAAGCCTTCACCGAGCTGACCCGTGATGACGACCTCGACCTGCAGGAAGCCGCCTGATGAACGCCATGACCGCCGCCATGCCGCGCCGCCGTGTCATCGGCGCCTACCTGCAGGAAGCGCGCAGCGAGATCCTGCGCTACCTGCGCGAACCCGGCTTCCTGCTGCCGATCATCCTGTTCCCGAACGTGTTCTTCGTGATGTTCGGACTCGTGCTCAATCACGGCAACAGTGAGGCCGCCCGCTACATGCTGGCCAGCTACAGCAGCTTCGGGGTGATGGCGCCGGGCCTGTTCGGTTTCGGCGTGTCGCTGGCGCTCGAGCGCGGCAGCGGCCTGCTCGCCCTCAAACGTGCGCTGCCGATGCCGCCGGGTGCCTATCTGGTCGGCAAGATGCTGATGGCGGTGCTCGTTGCCAGCGTGGTCGGTGCGCTGCTGCTGGCACTGGCGCTGGGCGTTGCGCATGCGCCGCTCACCGGTGCACAAGGCGTGGAACTGCTTGTGGTCGATGCGCTCGGCGTGCTGCCGTTTTGTGCCCTGGGCCTGTGGGTGGGCACCTTGCTGAAAGGCCAAGGCGCCCCGGGCCTGCTCAACATGGTCTACCTGCCAATGGCCTTCCTGTCCGGGCTGTGGTTCCCGCTGAAGATGATGCCGGCCTTCCTGCAACAGCTGGCACCGATCTGGCCCAGCTATCACTTGAACGCGCTGGCCTTGTCGGCGGTTGGCTTCGACATGGGTGCGCGCCTGCCGCATGTGCTGGTCCTGCTGGGCTTCACCGTCGGCTTCCTGTGGATCGCCGCACGCCGCCTGCGGCGCTACGGTTGATCGCTTGGCTTAGGATGCGCGGATGATGATCCCCGTTTGGCTACGTCGCCATTTCATGCCCGCACCGGATTCGTCGGTCGCCGCTGCGATCCGGCGCGGCAAATCGCCGTGGACCGATGGCGTGCACTTGCTGTGGTCGCTGTGGGTGTTCCTGACGCCGCTGATGGGTGATGGCCACTACACCCGGTTGTGGGCTGGCTTGACCGTGGTGTCCTACCCCACCTTCCTTTGGCTGTACGCAAAGACCTTGCTGGCGTCGCGTCGAACCGCATGGCGCTACGCCATTGGCATGGCGGTGATGAGCCTGCTGCTGTTGCGCTGGTACCCCTCGGGCCTGAGCTACTTCGTGTTCGGTTGCGTGATGCTGCGCATCACGGTGCACCGGCTGGCGCTGGGGAAATACATCCTGCAATTGCTGGCGATGAACCTGGTCTACGTGGGCGTTGCGACGTGGCTGGGCTATCCCCGCGAGCTGTGGCTGTGGGTGCCGGCCATGACCCTGGTGATCGGGATCATCGTCAATGTCGAGAACGTCAGTCAGGAGAAAGATGCCGCACTGGCGTTGTCACAGGAAGAGGTGCGCAAGCTTGCCGCCACCGCCGAGCGCGAGCGCATCGGCCGCGACCTGCACGACCTGCTGGGCCACACCCTGTCGTTGATCACCTTGAAACTCGAACTGGCGCGCAAACTGTTCGAACGTGACCCGGCGACATCGCGGCGCGAGCTGGAGGAAGCCGAGGCGGTGGCGCGCGACGCGCTGGCGCAGGTGCGCAGCGCCGTCACCGGGATCCGGGCCACCGACCTTGCCGCGGAGCTGGCGTCGGCAAAGCTGATGCTGGAATCGGCCGGGGTGCAATTGGACTACGGCCCGACACCGGCGGGCTTGCCGCCGGACGTGGAGCGCGGGCTGGCGCTGGTGCTGCGCGAGGCGGTCACCAATATCGGCCGTCACGCCGGGGCCGCGCAGGCGCAGGTGGAATTCGTCCGCGAAGACAAAGCCGTGCAATTGCGCATCAGTGACAACGGCTGCGGCGGCGTCACGGAGGACGGCAATGGCCTGTCCGGCATGCGCGATCGCGTGCGGGCGCTGGGTGGCACCCTCAGCGTCGAGTCGCCGCGCAATGCCGGCACTACGCTGCGGGTGCGGGTGCCGCTGAGCTGGCAGGAGCCGCTGCTGCCCCTGCGCGCGGTGCCCACGGCGGGCGGATTTCCGGGCGCCGCCCAGACCAAGGCGCAGGGATGATCCGCCTGCTGCTCGCCGAAGACCAGGCCATGCTGCGCGGTGCGTTGACGGCGCTGCTGGGGATGGAGTCTGACCTCGACGTGGTGGCCAACGTGGGTGACGGCGAAACCGCCTGGCGCGAGCTGCAACGGCTCAAGCCCGATGTGCTGTTGACCGACATCGAGATGCCCGGCCTGACCGGGCTGGAATTGGCCCAGCGCATCGTCCGACACGAATTGCCGATCAAGGTGGTGATCATCACCACCTTCGCCCGCGCCGGCTTCCTGCGCCGCGCGTTGGAGGCTGGCGTGCGCGGCTACCTGCTCAAGGATGCGCCGGCCGAACAGCTGGCTGCCGCCATTCGCCAGGTGCACCGCGGCGGCCGGTCGGTCGATCCGCAGCTGGCGATGGAGGCCTGGGGCGAGGCCGATCCATTGACCGATCGCGAGCGCCAGGCGTTGCGGCTGGCCGGCGAAGGCCTGTCGGCAGGTGAGATCGCGGACAGGCTCAACCTCTCGCACGGCACCGTGCGCAATTACCTGTCCGAAGCGATCGGAAAACTGGGTGTGGGCAATCGCATCGAAGCCTATCGGCTGGCGCGGCAGAAGGGCTGGTTGTAGTCAAAGCGACTTATCGCCGGCGCATGTCCAGGCAGGATGGCGGGCATTATCGTGGTTCATGGCCGGGGGAGTGCGGACTGATCCAGGCCAAGCGCTCCCGGCAAACGTGGCGCAGTCGCACGCATTGGCGGAAAATTGCCGGGACTGAACAACCCGCGACCTGACTGGAGCATACGTGGTGCAAACTGCGGATGATGTGCTGATCCTCGGCGGTGGCCACAACGCGCTGGTATGCGCGGCCTACCTCGCGGCGGCGAAGCTGAAGGTGCGGGTGCTGGAGCGGCGGGCCATCGTCGGCGGCGCGGCGGTGACGGAGGAGTTCCATCCCGGTTTCCGCAATTCACTGGCGAGCTATACGGTCAGCCTGCTGAACCCGAAGGTGATCCGCGAACTGCGCCTGCACGAGCATGGCCTGCGGATCGTCGAGCGGCCGTATTCCAATTTCCTGCCGCTGCCGAATGGGCGTAATTTCCGCTTCGGCGGCGAGCACACCTTGCCCGAGATCGCGAAATGGTCGAAGCGCGATGCGCAGCGTTTCCCCGACTACACCGCGATGCTCGACCGCATCGTGGTGGTATTGCGCGAGTTGATCCAGCGCACCCCGCCGAACGTGTCCGACCATTTCGTGCTGGCCGACTGGATCCATTCGATCGCGGTCGGCAAGCAATTGCAGTCGCTGGATATGCGCGGGCGGCGCGACCTGCTCGATCTGTTCACCAAGTCGGCAGGTGAATTGCTCGACGACTGGTTCGAGTCCGAACCCCTGAAAGCCGTGCTGGGCTGGGATTCGGTGGTCGGCAATTTCGCCAGTCCCTACACGCCGGGCAGTGCCTATGTGCTGCTGCATCACCTGTTCGGCGAGGTCAACGGCAAGCAGGGCAGCTGGGGCCATGCCATCGGCGGCATGGGGGCGATCACCCAGGCGATGCGCGCCGAGTGCGAAGCGCGCGGGGTGGCGATCGAGACCGGGGCCGAGGTAGCACGCCTGCTCATCGAAGACGGCAAGGCGGTGGGTGCCCAGCTTGTCGATGGTCGCGAATTCCGCGCGCGCACCGTGGTCAGTGGCGTCAACCCGAAATTGCTCTACACGCAACTGGTCGAACCCGGTGCGCTGGATGCCGATACCGCGACCCGGATGCGCCGCTACCGCTGCGGCTCCGGCACCTTCCGCATGAACGTCGCGCTGTCCGAGTTGCCGGACTTCACCGCGCTGCCGGGCAAGAAACTGCAGCCGCACCACCAGAGCGGGATCCTGATCGGGCCGTCGCTGGCCTATTTCGAACAGGCCTATTTCGATGCCAAGTCGAAAGCACACAACCCCGGCTGGGCGCGGCAACCCATCGTCGAAGTGGTCATTTCTTCGACCCTCGACGACACCCTGGCACCGAAGGGCCAGCACGTCGCCAGCCTGTTCTGCCAGCAGGTGAACCCCGAGGTGGATGGCGGCTGGGAGGTGCACCGCGACACCGTGGCCAAGCTGATGATCGACACGGTCAACACCTATGCGCCGAACTTCACCGGCAGCGTGCTCGGCTATGAGGCGCTCTCTCCCATGGATCTTGAGCAGCGGCTGGGCTTGGTCGGCGGCGACATCTTCCACGGTGCGCTCGGGCTGGATCAGATGTTCAGCGCGCGCCCCTTGCTCGGCCAGAGCAACTACCGCGGCGCGTTCAAGGGTCTGTACCTGTGCGGCTCCGGCAGCCATCCCGGCGGCGGCGTCACCGGCTTGCCCGGCCGCAACGCCGCGCGCGAAATCCTGCACGACCTGCGGCGCAGACCGCGGCCGGAATGAACGCGGCCGGATTGAGATGGCCCCCTTCAGCCGTGGACTGCGTAATCGTCCATGGGAACGGGAGAACAGCATGGGATACCAGCCCGCCAGCCGGACCGCACTGGTCCGCCTGCTCCGGCGTGCCGCAGGGATTGCGCGAGTGTCGCTGCATGCGCCGCAACCGCTGGATGAGCTCCTTGAGCTGGCGCATGATCGCCGGATCGACCGCGTTCGGCGCCGCCTGCTGCAAGGTGGGGCCTCGGCCCTGCTGGTGTCCGGCTGCACGACCTTGCCGAACCCGCTGCAGGCCAAACGGGACGAGGTCGCGATCGTCGGTGCCGGCATTGCCGGGCTCACCACGGCGTGGCGGCTGCGCCAACAGGGCGTGCGCGTGCGCGTGTACGAGGCGCAGGCACGCGTCGGCGGGCGCATGTTCAGCCTCGCCAACCATTTCCCCGACGGGCAGGTGGTGGAACTCGGCGGTGAGCTGATCGACACCGGCCATGTGCGTCTGCGCGCCTTGGCCACAGAACTCGCCCTGCCGCTCGATGACCTGCTGGAAGGCGATACGGGGCACGACACCTGGTTCTTCGATGGGCGTGCCATCGCTGAGGATGAAATCGTGCGCGCCTTCGTCCCGATCATCCCCGCGATCGACCGCGATCTTGCCGCCGCAGGCGATGGCGCAATGGACTACCGCGACGGCAACCCGGGATTCCACGCCCTGGATGCGATCAGCGTGTCGCAATGGTTTGATCGCAATGGCATCGATGGTTGGTTGCGAAAACTGCTGGATGTCGCCTACACCACCGAAATGGGGCTGGAATGCGGCGAGCAATCGGCACTCAACTTCCTCACCTTCATCGGCACCGACCGCGAAGCCTTCAAGGTGTTCGGTGAAAGCGACGAGCGCTCGCATGTGCGCGGCGGCAATGACCGGGTGCCCAAGGCGTTGGCCGCGCGCATGGAGGATGCAATCGAAACCGGACAGGTGTTGGAAGCGGTGCGCAGCGACGGTTCCGGCTTCACCCTGACATTCCGCAGCGGCGCGGCGACGCGCGACGTGCGCGCCCAACAGGTGGTGCTGGCCCTGCCGTTCACCCTGTTGCGCCAGGTGCGGCTCGATGTCGAATTGCCACCGGCCAAACGACGCGCGATTGCCGAACTCGGCTACGGCAGCAATGCCAAGCTGATGATCGGCTTCGATCGTCGGCCATGGCGGGACGGTGGTGCCAACGGCGCTTCGATGAGCGATCTCGCGTTCCAGACCACGTGGGAGACGTCGCGCAAGCAACCCGGTGCGGCGGGCATCCTCACCAATTTCACCGGCGGGCGCCATGGCGTCGCGCTTGGCGAAGGGAGTGCTTCCGAACAGGCTGCACGGGCAGTTGCCGAGTTGGAGCGCATGTTCCCGGGCGTGGCAGCGGCGCGCATCGGTGGTCGCGAAGCCCGCATGCATTGGCCCAGCCATCCGTGGACGCTGGGCAGCTACGCCTGCTTCCGACCGGGGCAATGGTCGAGCCTGCGAGGTGCGATCGGGGAGTCGGTCGGGGGCCTGCATTTCGCCGGCGAGCAGTGTGCGCTGGAAACCCAGGGCTTCATGGAAGGCGGTTGCGAATCCGGGGAACAAGCCGCGGCCGCGGTGGCAAGGCAGCTGGGCCTGCCGGTGGCCGCGGCCTCGCGCTCACGCGTGCGCCAAGCATGGAAAGTGGACTCAACGGTCTAGTTTTTGCGCTGCAGCGTGCATCGACCGTAACGAATCCTTCACGATAGCCGCGCATCCCGACGTGGGGGAGGGAGCAGGCCCGCTGAGACTTCGGTCGAAGCGGGCTTTTTTGTTGCTTCGCCCAAGGGAGCGGGCGCCTCGCCCGCAGCTTCCCTCAATCCGCCGGCACGGTCCGCGGCAGCGCCCAGGCGCGCAGTGCTTCCACCTGTTCGGCCATCACCACCGACAGCGGGCGGGTTTCGGCGATGGCTTGCAGCAGCGTCGCGGTGTCGAGCCCGCCTTGGTTGGCGTGCGCCGCGTAAAGGGCGCTGACGATGACCTGTTCGATCTCGGCGCCGGAGAAGCCGTCGCTGGCGGCAGCAAGTGCGTCCAGATCGATGGCATCGCGGGCCAGTTTGCGGTGGTCGAGGTGGAGGGCGAAGATCTCGACGCGGGTGGCGGTGTCGGGCAGGTCGACGAAGAAGATTTCGTCGAAGCGTCCCTTGCGCAGCAATTCAGCGGGCAGTTGCTGGACCTGGTTGGCGGTGGCGACCAGGAACACGCGGGCCTTGCGTTCTGCCATCCAGGTCAGCAGGTAGCCGAGCACGCGCCTGGACAGTCCGCCGTCGGTTTCGCCGGAGTCTGTGGCCAGGCCTTTTTCGATTTCGTCGATCCACAGCACGCAGGGCGCGAGTTGCTCGGTGGAGGCCAATGCCTCGCGCAGGTTCTTCTCGGTCTCGCCCTGGTATTTGTTGTAGAGGGTGCCGAAATCCAGCCGCACCAGCGGCACGCCGAAGCCGCCGGCCACCGCCTTGGCCGCCAGCGATTTGCCGCAACCCTGCACGCCGAGCAACAGGATGCCTTTCGGCGGTTCCAGCCCGGGTGGCGGCGGGTCCTGCACGAACACCGGCTTGCGCAATTCGATCCAGTGCTTGAGCCGGCGCGCTCCGCCGAGGTCGGCGAAGTGCGCGGTGTCGTATTCGTAGTGCAGGTGGCCGCTCTTGTTGAGCAGTTCGAACTTCAGCCGATCCAGCTCCGGCAGGTCATGCGGGCCGAGCGCGCCGTCGCGCCAGATCAGGTGGCGTGCGATCCGACGCGCGTCGGTCAAGCTCATGCCCTGCAGGTTGCGCACGATCTGGCGGACGGCATCGGGATCGGCCTCGACCCGGCGCCCGCTGTTCTGGGTCGTGTAATCGCTCGCTTCCTCCTTCACCATCTTCAGCAGGGTGTTGGCATCCGGCAGTTGCAGGGCGAAGCGCACTGCGAAGGGTTCCAGCGCAGGCGGCAGTTCGAGCTTGGCGCCGACCAGCACGAGCACGTGGGGTTGGCAGTCGCGGCGTTCGATCAGGTCGCGCAGGGCGCGCTGGTAGCTGGCGTAGCCAAGGTAGGGCGTGGCATCCAGCAGCACATAGATGCCGCGCTGGGTGGCAGCGCGGATGTCCTGCAGGGTGGCGCTGAGGTCCGGGGCGATCTGGCTCTCGTCCTCGCTGTCCATGTCCACCCGGCGCAGGCCTTCGGTCACGCTCCAGCGCCACAGCGCGCGCCAAGCGTGCATCAGCGATTGCCGGAACAGCGCCATCACCCGCGCTTCATCGGGGGTTTCGATGACCAGCAGCGGAGTTTCGGCGCGGATCAGCGCCACTAGGTCTTGCAGTTCGCTCATGGGTGGCAACGATAGCGGGCAGTCGGGGATGCCACAATCAAGGCATGGATGCACTGTGCCAAGCGGAACTGGATGCACTCGGCGCGCGTGCGCTGGAACGGCTGCGCACGGCAGGATGTGTGTTTGGATCAGAATCGGACGCGGCGCTGACGAGACTGGCGATCGCCAGTGACTTCGCCATCGACACCTTGGCCAGGCAGCCCGAATTGCTTGGGCAGCTGCAGGCCGATGCGCGATCGCCGATTCCACCACCCAGCTTGGCGCCGGACCAGCGCGACGCGTGGCCACGCCAGTTGCGACACTATCGCCATGCCGAATCGACGCGGCTGACTTGGCGCGATGTGGTTGAAGGTGCCGAGGTGGAGGAAATCCTCGTCGGCAGCTCCGTGCTTGCGGAGACCTGCCTGCAATTGGCGCTGACGGCGCTGGAAGCCGAGTTCACCCAGCGCTTCGGGACAGTGCGCGACGACAAGGGCCAGCCGCAGCGGCTGGTGGTGTTCGGTCTCGGCAAACTGGGCGGCCGCGAGCTGAATTTCAGTTCCGATATCGACTTGGTGTATGCCTACGACAACGAGGGCGAGTCCGATGGCGCGCGCGCACTCGCAGCGCAGGACTACTTCGCGCGCTTGGGCCAGCAGCTGGCCAAATTGCTCGACGAGGTGACCGCCGACGGCTTTTGCCATCGCGTCGACCTGCGTCTGCGGCCGTTCGGCAGTTCCGGGCGGGTGGCCCTGTCGTTCGCGGCGATGGAGCAATATTTCCAGCGTGAAGGCCGGGACTGGGAGCGCTATGCCTGGCAGAAAGCGCGTCCGGTGGCGGGCGACCTGGAGGCGGGCGAGCGCCTGCTGAAGCTCCTGCAGCCCTTCGTCTACCGCCGTTACCTGGACTACGGCGCGCTTGACGGCTTGCGCGCGATGAAGGCCTTGATCGTGGCGGAAGTGGCACGCAAGGAGATGGCGGGCGACATCAAGCGCGGACCGGGCGGGATCCGCGAGATCGAATTCCTTGCGCAAGCTTTGCAGTTGATCCGTGGAGGGCGTGAGCCCGGCCTGCGCCTGCGCGGCTTGCTGACATCGCTGCAGGCGCTGGTGCTGGCCGGGCACATCGAGTCCGCGACCGCACGCGACCTGCGTGCGGCGTATTGCTTCCTGCGTCGGCTGGAAAATCGCCTGCAGATGCTGTCCGATGCGCAGACCTATGCCGTCCCCGAGAGCGCCTTGGCGCGCGAGCGGGTTGCCCGTGGCCTGGGTGCGACGGAATGGTCGTCGCTGGAAATGCAGCTGGCAGGGCATCGTGCGCGCGTGGCAGAGGAGTTTTCGGCCTTGCTGGCACCGCGGCGGCGTGGCGTGGCCGATTCGGGCGGTCTTGCGGCCTACTGGCGCGCTCTGCCGGACCATGGCGAGGCGGCCCAACTCGAAACGGAAGCGTTCGTGCATGCGGTCGAGTTGCATGCGCTGTTGCGCGATTTCGCGCGCAGTCCCGGCGTGCGCGACCTCTCGGACGTTGCGCGTGCACGCCTGGATCGGGTGGTGCCAGCGCTGTTGCAGCATGCTGCCGCGTCCACCGAGCCGGACGTGGTGTTGCGACGCGTGCTGCCGCTGCTGCACAACATCCTGCGCAGGACCAGTTACCTGGCCTTGCTCGACGAGCAGCCAGCGGCAGTGGCGAGGCTGGTCGATGCGCTTGCGCGCAGTGCGCTGCTGGGCGAGCGACTGGCCGCGCATCCACTGTTGCTGGATGAATTTCTGGACGTGCGCGTGAGTGGGGATCTGCCGGATCGTGCGGTGCTGCAGGCGCAAAGCATGGCGGCGCTGGTCGAAGGAGATGCCGAGGCATCGCTCGACGCACTCAATGAGATTCGGCAGGCGTTGAGTTTCCGTTTCGCCTTGGCGCTGCTGGATGCGCGCATCAGCGCCGAGGAGTGCGCGCGGCGGCTGGCATGGTTGGCAGAATCGGTGGTGGCTTGCGTGCTGTCGCTGGCCGATGCCGAACTGCGCGCGGCACATGGTGCTGTCCCGGCGGGGCGTTTCGCGATCCTGGGCTACGGCTCGCTGGGCGGACAGGAGCTGGGCTTCGGCTCCGACCTCGACCTCGTGTTCCTGTTCGATGCGCCGCTGGATGCGCAGTCGGATGGCGCACGGCCGTTGGACGCACCGCGCTGGTACGCGCGACTGGGCCAGAAGATCGTGTCCTTGCTCGGCGTGCGCACGAGCGCGGGGCGCTTGTTCGATGTCGATGTGCGGCTGCGTCCGGATGGGGCCAAGGGTTTGCTGGTGTCGAGCCTAGCCAGCTTCACCGACTACCAGCGCCAGCGGGCGTGGACCTGGGAGCATCAGGCGCTGGTACGGGCGCGCGGGATTGCCGGCGATGCCGAATTGCTGGCCAAATTCGAGGGCCTGCGCAGTGACGTGTTGGCGATGCCGCGCGAGGCCGAGAAGCTGGCCGGTGACGTCGTCACCATGCGCTGCAGGATGCGTGCCGAGTTGGACCGCAGCGATGCTTCCTGGTTCGACCTCAAGCAGGGTGAAGGCGGGCTGGTGGACCTCGAATTCCTGCTGCAATTCCTTGTCCTGCGCGATGCCATGGCGCACCCATCGCTGCGTGCACCCCGCACGACGCCGGCGCTGCTCGACGCCGCGCTTGCGGTTGCCGCCATCGGGCCTGCCGACCATGCCGCGCTGCGTGATGCACATGCGCAGTTGCTGGACGGAGGGTTGCGCTGCACGTTGGATCGCAAGCCGCGACGTGCGCTGGCAGGCGATTCACCAACCTTGCAAGCGCGCAAGGCGATCCGCGAGGCCTTGCAAGTGCAGGGACTGGACCTCGCAGGGGCCTGAACACAAGGTGCAGGAGGAAAGGCAGGGACCGGGAAACCCTGCACGCATCTGGAGTGGCTCGGGCTTCAACACGCCAATCGCGCACGCACCGCAAGGGCGATCCGGGCGGTTTCGCGCAGCGGCTTGACCGGGAAGTCGCTTGTGGTTTCCCCCCAGGCCTTGGCGCGGCCCGAGGCAAGCAGCGAATCCAGGAACGCTCGCGGCCGTCCCTGCACCCGTGACGGTAACCCCAGGAACAGCGGTGCCCAAGTGGCCGCCGCCTCGCTGAGCATGTTCACCGAGTCCGGCGTGCTAACGATCCGATCCGCGTAGGCCAACAAGCCTGCGTAGGGATTGGCGCCATCGCCGGTGTCGCGCCAGCGCACGCCGGGCAGGTCGGCTTCGGTATTGACCAAGGCCTGTCGCCAGTCCGGTGGGGTGCGCCGCGATGCGATCAGGCTCAGGCTGCCTGCTTCGCTGCGAACGCAGGCGGCGACCTGCCGAAGCATCGTGGTGAACTCGGCCAACTGCAGCGGGGCATGCCGGGTCGGGCCACCGACCAGTACCACGGTATGCGGTTCGGGCAGCAGCGCGAGCGCCGGAAAGGCCGAAAGCGCCCGCATCAGGTAATCGTCATCGACCGGATGCAGGCTGCCACGCAAGGCCAGCACATTGTCCCCGCGCAAGGCATCGTGCTCCGGCACGATGACGAGGTCCCACAGCTTCGGGTCCAACCGGGGATTCAGGATTTGCGCAACCTGGGTGCCGCGCTGACGAAGCAGGCGCGTGGCCAGTGCGGCTTGCCGCCCACAACCAATGGCGAATCGCGGCGGCGAGGCCGATAGGGCGTCGAATGCAGCGCCGAACGGACGTTGCATGCGCGGCCAGCGGTGCGGGGCGAACGCCCGCGCCAGCAGGCTGGGCTGCAGGATGCATTCGTCGATTCGGCCCGCCAGCGCATGCGCGAGAGCAGTTGCCTGTCGCGCATTGCCGGCGCGACCGTCGTGGCAGGCGATCAACCGCACCGCGACGTTTGTTGCAAACTGCGTGGGTACGGAATTGATTGTTGCAAAAATGGCATGATCAGTTTCGTTTAAGGCAAATTACTTTCAGCAGCAGAACGATACACTACGCCCATCCCCAACCAACCTCGTGATGATGCCATGCGCGACAGACTTACCGACTCGGCGCTCGATCAACTTTTTCGCACTGCCCGAACCTACAACGCCTTCGATGGTGAGGTGCCGGATGCGACCTTGCACCAACTTTACGATTTGCTGAAGTTCGGCCCGACCGAGGCCAACACCACGCCGGCGCGCATCGTGTTCGTCAAATCCGCCGAGGCCAAGGCCAAGCTTGGCCCGGCGCTGTCGGAAGGCAACTACACCAAGACCATGGACGCGCCAGTCGTTGCCATCGTCGGCTACGACATGCGCTTCTACGACAAGCTGCCGGTGCTGTTCCCGCACACCGACGCCAAGGCCTGGTTCGAGCATCGCGACCCCGACAACCTGGCCTGGGTGGCGATGCGCAGCAGCGCCCTGCAGACCGCCTACCTGATCCTGGCGGCACGTTCGCTGGGCCTGGATTGCGGGCCGATGTCGGGCTTCGACAATGCCAAGGTCGACGCGGCGTTTTTCGCCGGCACCTCGATCCGTTCCAATATCCTCGTCAACCTTGGCGCTGGCGATCCGGCCAGCATCTTCCCGCGCTCGCCGCGGCTCGGCTTTGACGAGGCTTGCCGGATCGAATGATCCTCGTCCAGAACCGGCTACGCCAGTCCGCGCCTGCCTCGCGGCGGTGCAGCCCCATGGAGTGCGACATGATCGCTAACCGTTCCTTGAAGCTTGTCTTCGCCCTGTCGCTGTCGCTTGCACTGGTCGGTTGCAGCCAGCCAGTGGCGCCTGCGACCGCAGCACCGGCCACACCCGTGGCGGCGACCGCCGCGGCGCCTGCAACGGGGGAGATCCACCCGGCGGGCGGCACCTACCAGCTGGATCCCGACCACACCGGCGTGCTGGTGCAATGGACCCACTTCGGCCTGTCGCAGCCCAGCGCGCACTTCCGTGTCGGCAGTGGCACGCTGACTTGGGATGCCGCGGACGTCACCCGTTCGCATGTGGAGGTCACCCTGCCGATCGCCGCGATCGATACGTTCGTGCCGGCGCTGGACGCGCATCTGAAGCAAGCCGATTTCTTCGATGTCGGCAAATACCCGACCGCCACCTTCAAGAGCACCAGCGTACAGGCCGCAGGGCCGAATCGGTTCACCGTGATCGGCGATCTGACCATCAAGGACAAGACCCATCCAGTCACCCTGGAGGTCACCCTCAACGGGGCCGGCAAGCACGGCATGACCGGGCTGGAGTCGTTGGGCTTCTCGGCGACTGGGCAGGTCAAGCGCAGCGACTTCGGCGTAGACGCGTTCGCGCCGGCGGTCAGTGATGTGGTCATGCTGCGCATCACCGGTGAGGGCTCGATCGCAGCGGCGAAGCAGGAGTAACCGTCGTGATCGTCCAGCGCCCGGCCGCAGCACGCGGCAGCGTCAACCTGGGCTGGCTGCGCAGCCGGCACACGTTCTCGTTCGGCCACTACTACGATCCGGACTGGATGGGGTTCGGCGTGTTGCGGGTGATCAACGACGACACCGTGGCACCGGGCGGCGGCTTCACCCCGCACCGGCACGCCAATATGGAGATCATCAGCGTGGTGCTCGACGGCGCGCTGGCGCACAAGGACAGCGCAGGCCATTCGGGTGTGATCCGCGCCGGTGACGTGCAGTGGATGAGTGCAGGACACGGCATCGAGCACAGTGAATTCAACGGCTCGCACGTCGATCCCGTGCACTTCCTGCAGATCTGGCTGGAAACCGACCGCCTGAACGCGCCGCCGGCCTACGACCAGAAACGGTTCGATCCCGACGCCCGGCGGGCACGTTGGGTGGCACTGGCGACACCCGATGGAGACGAGGGCTCGATCGCGATTTGCCAGCAGGCCCGCCTGCTGGCCACGCGGCTGGGCGCGGGCGAGAGCGTGGAGGCCCGCCTCGAAGCCGACCGCCGCTACTGGCTGCATGTGGCCACCGGCGAGGTGCAGCTGGACGGGCGCACGCTGGTCGCCGGTGATGCCATGGGCTTCGTCGAGGAAAGCGGAACCGTCCACTTGGCGGGCATCGGCGCAACCGTCGACGTGTTGGTGTTCGAACTGCCTTGAAATGCTGGGTCCGTGCGGAGGGTCCGCGGAGGCCACGGGCCTTTCGTCACAGGCTCACGGAAGGCCCCGCGTCGGGTGGCCGAGTGTCCAGCGGCGGTGTGCTGAAGTAAACTTGGCGTGTCCCGCAAGATCAGAGTTCCCATGGCCGATCACGCCTCCACCCCCGCGCAGCAGCCCAACGCCGAAATGCGTTACGAGGTGCGCCGCGCCGATTTGCCACTGGGCTGCCCGCTGCCGTCGATGTCGCTGTGGAACGCGCATCCGCGCGTGTATCTGCCGATCGAGACCAATGGCGGCAGCGCGCGCTGTCCGTACTGCAGCGCGTTGTACGTGCTGGTGGATTGATCGAAGCCGGCCCCTTGCGGCGCGTGCGGAGCGTGCCGGCATGACGGCCACCACACGTCCGTTGTGCGTGGTGCAGTTGGTGCCGGCGCTCGATTCGGGTGGCGTCGAGCGCTCAACCCTTGAAATCGCAGCTGCACTGGTCGGCGCAGGCCATCGCGCCATCGTGATTTCGGAAGGCGGCCGCCTGCTGCCTCGCCTGCTGGCGAGCGGCGCCGAGCATGTCGATCTGGCGATCGGTCGCAAGTCGCCGCTGAGTCTGCGCCATGTTCGTGCACTGCGGGCGCGGTTCGCGCAGGCCGACATCGTGCACGCGCGTTCGCGATTCCCGGCGTGGCTCGCCTGGCTGGCGCTGCGCGGGATGCCTGATGGGCAGCGACCACGCTTTGTCACCACCGTGCATGGGCTCAATTCACCATCGCGCTACAGTGCGATCCTGAGCCGTGGCCAGCGGGTGATCTGCGTCTCCGAGACCGTGCGTGCGCATGTGTTGCGACACTATCCACGGGTTGATCCCGCGCGCCTGCAGGTGATCCCGCGTGGGGTCGATGCGCAGGCATTTGCGCGCGTGGCTGCAGTGGATCGTGCGGGACGGGCGGCATGGGCGATGCGGTATCCGGCCTTGGGTGGCGCTGGCCCGCTGCTGCTGTTGCCCGGGCGCGGCACCCGTCTGAAAGGCCATGTCGATGCCATCGACCTGCTCGCACGCTTGCGCAGCCGTGGGCTCGATGCGCGCCTGTGGATGCCGGGCGTGGTGCAGTCGGGGCGTGCGCGCTATCTACGGGAATTGCAGGCACGTGCCAGCGAGGCCGGCGTGGATCAGGCCTTGGCGATGACCGAGGCAACCGTTGACATGGCCGCTGCCTATGCCGCCTCCGATCTGGTCCTGCAACTGTCGCGCAAGCCGGAGGCCTTCGGGCGAACCGTCATCGAGGCGCTGTGTGTCGGTCGATCGGTCGTCGGTTGGGCGCACGGTGGCGTCGGGGACGTGTTGTCGGAATTGGCGCCGGCGGGCGCCGTTGCGCCCTTCGATGCGGAGGCGTTGCTGGCGCGTGCGCATGCCATGCTGGCCCAGCCAGCGCCGCCGCCCGTTACGATGCCGTATTCGCTGCAGGCGATGCAGGAGGCGACCTTGGCGGTGTATGCATCGGTGATGGGGCAAGCATGAGCGGTGCGCAGGCGCCATCGCTGCGCTGGACACCCGTCTGGATCGTCGCGCTGGTGGCGGCATGGCCGCTGCCGGTCGTTGCACAGGCATTGCTCAGCGTGGGCGCGCTGGTGGGGTTGTGCTGGCTGCTGTGGCGGCGCTCGCGTGGCGGCGGCGCCGTGCTCAGTGGCCCTGCATGGGCGCTCACTGGGGTGTTGTTCTGTGCCTATTGGCTGCCCGAGGTGATCGCCGCCGTGGATGCCGAAACGGCGCGATCGGCATGGCGTTGGGTTGCGCTGGACCTTCGCTTGTTGCCGCTGCTGTGCCTGGCTGCCGTGGCGGTGGCCGATGACGCGAGGCGGCGATGGCTGTTCGCGGCGTTGGCGGCGCTGGCACTGGCGTGGACGGTCGACGGTCTGCTCGCGGTGGCGGCGGGGCACAGTCTGCTGCAAGGCTTGTATGCCAATGCAGGGCGCCTGTTGGCGGGCCTTGCGACTCTGATGCCCGGCGTCGCGACGGATGCATCGCATGGAATCGGGGCATTGGGCAGTCCGGGCCATTGGCTGACGCTGGCCTGCCTGTCGCCGTTCGCGTTGGATTGGGCAGCGCGCAGGTCCGTGGTGGCGTGGTGGGTCGCCGCATTGGTGTTCGTCGCCGGCATCGCGCTGTCGAATGCACCGTCGGCATGGATCGCGTTTGCCTGCGTGTTGGTCCTGGAGCTAGTGCGCAGGTTCGACCGCCGGCGCCTGCTGGGGGTGCTGGTGGTTGTCGGGTTCGGCGCGGGGCTGGCGTGGTCGAACATGAGCCGAGCGCCCGAGGGGGGTGCGGCGACCGTGGTCCAGGATCTGGCCGAAACAACGGCCGCTTCGTGGCGAGAGTCGCGGTGCCTCATGCGGACCCATCCGATCAATGGTGTCGGCGTCGGCGCGATGGTCTCCGGGTCCAGCGATTGCGCGCCTGATTCGGGTTCCGATGCAGGCAGCAACGGACTGGGCTTGCTGCTGGAACTTCCGGCCGAAACCGGATTGATCGGCGTGTTGCTGTGGTTGGCCGGGGCGGCGCTGGCGTGGCGGGCCTGGCGTTATGCCGACACGGGCGCAAGGATGAGCGCCTGGCCGGCCTTGCAGGCGTTGGCGGCGATGCTGGTTCCGTTCAATGCCAGCCCGCCGGTGTATGCAGGCGTGTGGGGCAGCGCGGTCCTGTTGATGGCCGGGCTGTACGCGGGTGCACTGTGGGGCCGGCTCGATCCTGAGCCTGCGTCTCAGTCGTAGCGCGAAGCGCCATCCGGTTGGCGCTTGAAGCGGCGATGCAGCCAGAGGTACTGGCTGGGAGCGTCGCGCACCATCGCTTCGATGGCGGCGTTCACGCGGCTGGTGTCCTGCACGGCATCCTCGGTCGGGAAGGGGTCAAGCGGCTGGCCGACGCGCAGGATGTAGCGGCCACCGTCGCGGCGATGGAAGAACGGCACCACCGCGCAGCCGGTCATGCGTGCGAACTGGTGGGTTGCGGTGATGGTGGCGGCCGGAATGCCGAAGAACGGCGCGAACACAGTGTCCTTGCCGAGCATGTCCTGATCCGGCGCGTACCACAGTACGCCGCCGCCCTTGAGGTGGCGCAGTGCGGCGCGGGTGTCGCGGTTGCCGAACATCGCGTAGGCATAACGCAGACGTCCGCGCAATACCGCCCATTCCATCACGGGATCCTTGTAACGGCGATACATCCCGGCCAGTGTGATGTGGTCGCAGAGCAGGCGGCCACACAATTCCAGGGTCATGAAGTGGCCCGAGACCAGCAACACACCACGGCCTTGGTTGCGCAAGCGTTCCAGAATCTCCAATCCCTCGATGCTGGCGCTGGCGCGCAATGGCGAAATTTCGCCCCACCAGGCGCGCGCGAATTCGAACAGGCCGATGCCGACATCGCGAAAATTCGCACGCAACAGCGTCTCGCGCTCGGTTTCGGCAAGCTCCGGCAGGCACAAGCGCAGGTTGGTGCGTGCCGCACGCCTGCGCGAGACGGCAAGCCACAGGGCCAAACGGCCGAGCACCGCGCCCAACGCGCGTTGCAGCGGCCATGGAAGCTGCGCCATCGCCATGTACACGCCCACGCCCAGCCAGGCCAGCCAGTGGCGCGGGGCGAACGAGGGACGAGGCGGTGGCGCAACAGTCATCACGGGGATTCTACCGGGCGCCGCTGCTCCGCTATCCTTTGCGGATGCGGGCCGACTTCATCGAACGCGCGTTGCGTGGCCTGTATTCGGCCACCCTGTACCTATTGGTGCCGATCACCCTGTACCACCTGATCTGGCGTGGGTTCCGTCAGCGTGCCTATTTCCAGCGCTGGGACGAGCGCTACGCCAACTATTCGCCTGCCGGCGTCGCCGCGCCGGTGTGGTTGCACGCGGTCTCGGTCGGTGAAGTGAACGCGGCTGCGCCGCTGGTCAATCGCCTGCGCATGCAGCGGCCGGACCTGCGGGTGGTGGTCACCACGATCACGCCGACGGGGTCCGAGCGCGTGCTTGCACTGTGGGGCGATGCGGTCACCCACGTCTACCTGCCCTATGACCTGCCCGGCGCGGTGGCGCGCTTTCTCGACCAGTTTCGACCCGCCCTGGCGCTGATCGTGGAAACCGAGTTGTGGCCGAACCTGCTGTTCGGTTGCCGTGACCGCGGTATCCCCACCCACATCCTCAATGCGCGGCTATCGGCGCGCTCGCTGCGTGGCTACCGGGTGCTGGCACCGCTGATCCGGCGCGCGCTGGCCAGCGTGCGCTTGGTCGCCGCGCAGTCGCAGGACGATGCCCGCCGCTTCGAACGGCTCGGCGCGGCACCGGAGCGGGTCAAGGTGACCGGCAACCTGAAATTCGATATTCCGCCGCCGCAGACCGCCGGGTTCGTTCAGGCGTTCCGCGGTGCCCTCGGCCAGGACCGGCCAGTGTGGATTGCCGCCAGCACGCACGAGGACGAGGAAGCGCCGGTGCTGGAAGCGCACCGCCTGCTGCGCGTCGCACACCCGGGTGTCTTGCTGCTGTGGGCACCGCGGCACCCGGAGCGCTTCCGCGCGGTGGCCCAACGCGCGCGCGAGGCCGGGCTGAAGGTGGCCAGCCGCAGCGTCGAGACCTGGCCGCAGCCCGACACCGACGTGTTCGTGATCGACACCCTCGGCGAGTTGACCAGTTTCTATGCCTGCGCCCGCGTGGCCTTCGTCGGCGGCAGCCTGCAGTCGATCGGCGGCCACAACTTGCTGGAGCCGGCGGCGACCGGCACCGCGATCCTCAGCGGTCCGCAATTGCACAACTTCGTCGACATCGCCCGCCGTTTGCGCGAGGCGCAGGCGATGCGGGTGGTTGATGATGCGGTCACCCTCGCCGACGCGCTGGGTGCGCTGTTCGGCGACGAAAAAGCGCGAACAGCCATGGCCGCCAATGCAGCACGACTGCTGGAAGAAGGTCGCGGTGCCTTGGACCGGACACTGGATCTGATTGCGCCGGTGCTGCCGGAGGCGGGGTGACCCGGGGAGGAAAACTCAACGCGCTGCGCATCCTCGTCATGCCCGCGTAGGCGGGCATCCATGGACGTTTTTGCTGTGTGAGAAAGCCAACGTCCATGGGTCCCCGCTTTCGCGGGGACGACGATGGAAATCAGCAATCTCCTTGTGATCGGATCAGGGTGAAGCCAGACCTGCCTGGATCGGTTTGTCGGAGGTCAGCAGGCGGTTGATGTCCTCGAGGTCGGCCACGTCGAGGGAGCCAGCGGACTGTTCCAGCAGCAGCCTGCTTTGGAGGAAGCTGTATTTGGCCTGTGCATAGGCTTGCTGGGCCGAGAACAGCGTGCGCTGGTTGTTCAGGACGTCGAGCACGGTGCGGGTGCCGACTTCCAGCCCCACCTGCGAGGCGTCGTAGGCGCTCTGCGCCGACACCACCTCCAGTCGCCGTGCTTCAACTTCACTGATGCCGGTGACCACTGCCTGGTAGGCGCTGCGGGTGCTGCGCTCGATCGCACGCTTGGTTTGTTCGACAGCCTCGGCGGCGCTGTCGCGCTGTGCCAGCGCGCTGCGCACGTTCGACTGGACGGCAAAGCCGGAGAAGATCGGAATGCTGATGCTCAAGCCGACACTGGTGGAGGCGTGGTTGGGGCCGATGAACGCCGGATCGTACAGGCCGGTGATCGCCTTGCCGTAGCTGGCAGACAGCCCGACGGTCGGATAGTGGCCAGCACGGGCGGTGGCGACGCTGGCCTCGGCGGCCTCGAGGCTGGCTTGCTGTGCCTGCAGGGTGGGATTGGACGCCATGGCTTCGGCAACCCAATCGGCGGCGCTGCGTTGCGCCGGCAGGGCCGGCGTGAAGTCGTCAGGCAGGCCCTTGAGCACGCTGACCGGCGCATTGGTGATTTCAAGCAGCGCTTGGTAAGCGTCCTGAACCGCGTTGCGCGCCAGCATGGTGTTGGCGCGGGCACCGTCGTACTGGGCGCGCGCTTCGTGGACGTCGGTGATCGGAGCAAGGCCGACTTCCAGCCGCTTGCTGGCGTAGTCGAACTGCTTCTTGGCCGCCGCTTCCGCCGCCTCTGCTGCCGATAGCGTTTCCATCTGCACCAGCACGTTGAAGTAAGCCGCCGAAGTGCGGGTGATCAGGGTTTGCCCGGCCGCTGCCAGCGTATAGCCGCCAGCGCGGTCCTGTGCCTTGGCACCACGCAGTGCGCTGATGTCGCCGTAGTCGAACAGGGTCTGCGACAGGTTCAGGCCCCAGGACCCGGTGCGGCCGTTGCCGCTGCCGTTGCTGTAACGGGTGGTGCCGATCGAGCCGCTGATGTGGGGCAGCAGCACCGAGCGCGCGATCACCGGCCGTTCGGCGGAGATCAGGCGGGCGGATTCGGCTTGGGCGAATTGCGGGTCACTGTTGCGTGCGTTCTGGTAGCTCTGCATCAGATCGTCCGCCTGCGCCGCGAACGGGGCGAGGGCGAGGACCAGGGCGATGGCAAGGGGATGACGCAGCATGACGCGATTCCTTCGGTTTACAGGGTGAACGCAGGCACCGGCTCGGCACCCGCGAGGTACGGGAGATCGGTTTCGAACAACGATTCGACGCGGCTGCCGTTGACCTCGCGGTGCACCACGACCGCCTCCATTGCCGGTGAATGGCCGCGGACCAGGAACAGACGGCCACCCGGATTGAGCCATTCGACGAACTGTGATGGCAACTCCGCCACGGCGCCAGTGACACATATCACGTCGAAGCGACGATCCGGGGTGCCGGCGAACACGTCGGCGGCGTGGACGGTGGCATTGGCAATGCCCTGGGCCGACAGGCGCACACGCGCCGCATCAGCGAGGTCGGCATGGCGTTCGAGGCTGATGACTTCGCGTGCAAGCCGGGCCAAGCAGGCGGTGAGATAGCCGCTGCCGGTACCGATTTCCAGCACGCTCTCCTCCGCGCCCGGCAGCAGTGCCTGCAGCAAGCGGCCTTCCAGCACCGGCTTCATCATGGTCTCGCCGTGGCCGATGGGAAGCGCGATGTCAGCATAGGCAAGGCTGCGCAGGGCCGGGGCCACGAAGGCTTCGCGTGGCAGGCTGGCGAGCGTGTCGAGCACGCGCCCGTCGACCACATCCCAAGGACGGATCTGCTGTTCCACCATGTTTTCGCGGGCGCGTGCGAGGTCGATGTTCATGTCGGTAGGTCGTTGTATGGCGGGTCGTCAATTCTAATGGGGCCCCGTCAATTGCTCCGCAGTTTGAGCGTGCTGGTACACCAGCACGCGTGCCGGAAGTCATCGCCCCCGGTGCAGGTCGGCTGCCGTTCAGCGCCGGGCATAGGCGCGCAGAAAAAGATCGACCACGCTGGCGACGTGGGCCTTGGGTGTTGGCAGGGTCTTGCAGCAGCTCACGCCGATCAGGGCGCAGGCATGGGGTTCGCCCTTGAGCAGGGTGAAAAAGTGGGTGGCCGCCATCGCCGGGTCGTCGATCTCCAATTCGCCACGGGCGATCCGCCGCTCCAGCAGGGCGGCGAAGGCCTCTTGCACGCGTCGGGGTCCAGCCTCCCACGCCAGTGCCGGCAGGCCGCTGGCCATTGCCTGCGGCGAGCACAGGATGCGGAAGCCGGCGATGGCCTCGGGGCTCATCACCATCGCGCAGAAGGCGGTGCCGATCTCGGTCAGGCGGCGCTTCAGCGGCACGCCCGGTCGGGGGTCGAACAACCTCGTTGGCATGCCGTGTTCGCAGTGCGCGCGCACGGCTTCGGCGAACAGGCCGTCCTTGTCACCGAAATGGCTGTAGACGGTGAGTTTGGAGACGCCGGCTTCGGCTGCGATCTGGTCCATGCTGACCCGTTCGAAGCCCTCCAGCAGGAATAGCCGGGTGGCCGCGACAAGGATGGCCGCGCGCTTGGCGGGGTCCTTCGGTCGACCGGGGGTCGCGCTCTTGGAGGGTGTGGTGCGTTGCATGGCATAAATAGTGGACTACTCAGTTCGGCAATTATAACATACCGGCCGGTTCAATTTTTACGGAGATCAATGGGGTCAGAGTCATTGATTTTTTCTCTGCTGGTAAGCGTACCTTTGCTTTGTGTATCAGGAGATCCTCGATGGCTCGATTGCCCAGGCTCCATCTCCCCGGATGTGCCCAGCATGTGATCCAGCGCGGCAACAACCGCGAGGCCTGTTTCTACGCTGAGGCGGATTACAAGGCTTACCTGGCCTTCCTGAAGGATGCGGCGATCAAGCAGCAGGTGGCCATCCACGCATTCGTGTTGATGACCAATCACGTTCACCTGTTGCTGACGCCCGGCGACGAGTGGGGCGCCAGCCGGATGATGCAGGCCTTGGGCCGGAAGTACGTGCAATACTTCAATTACACCCATGGCCGCAGCGGCACCTTGTGGGAGGGGCGGTACAAGTCGACGCTGGTGGATGCCGACAATTATCTGCTGACGGTGTACCGCTACATCGAGCTGAATCCGGTGCGAGCCAGCATGGTGGAGCATGCGTCGGAATACCCGTGGTCAAGCTACCACGGCAACGCCTTGGGCAAGCCGATTGCATTGCTGACGTCGCATCCGCTGTACTACCGCCTAGGCAAGACCGATGTCGAGCGACAGGCCGCCTACCGCGCGCTGTTTCGTGGGCGGATGCCGGAGCGGGATTTGACGGCGATTCGGGAAGCCACGAACAAGGCTTGGGTGCTGGGAGGTGATCGTTTCAAGGCGCAGATCGAAGCCAGGACGGGCCGTCGACCGGTGCCGTCAGGACGGGGTGGGGATAGAAAGTCGGCGGCGTTCAAAGAGGCCAGAAATCAATGACTCTGACCCTATTGATCTTACCCTATTGATCTCTACAGCACCGTGACTGGCTCACCGCCGACGATCACCACGTCGGCGGCACGACGGGCAAACAGGCCGACGCAGACCACGCCCGGGATCTGGTTGAGTTCGCGTTCCAGCCCAACCGGATCGACGATGCGCAGGTTGTGCACGTCGAGGATGGCATTGCTGTTGTCGGTGACGAAGCCCTCGCGCCAGACCGGCTGACCACCGGTCTGGGCTAGGATCTTGCGGGCGACCAGGCTGCGCGCCATCGGAATCACTTCGACCGGCAGCGGGAAGGTGCCCAGCAGTGGGACCTGTTTGGCTGGGTCGATGATGCAGACGAATTTTGCACTGGCCTCGGCGATGATCTTTTCGCGGGTCAGCGCGCCGCCGCCGCCCTTGATCAGTCGCTTGTGCGGATCGCATTCGTCGGCGCCGTCCACGTACAGCGACAGCGGTCCGGCGGCATTGAGGTCGATGACGTCGATCCCGTGTGCCTTGAGTTGCGCGGTGCTGCGTTCGGAGCTGGAGACTGCCCCGCGGATGCGGCCTTTCCACGCGGCCAGCGCGTCGATGAAGTAGGCCACGGTGGAGCCGGTGCCGACCCCGACGATCATGTCGTCTTCCAGGTAGTCGATGGCTTTCTGGGCGGCGCGTTGCTTGGCTTCGGACATGGGGAAGTTCGCTGGGATCATTCGAGGGAGAGCAGCAGTTTCCACTGTGCAGCGGTGACCGGGAACACCGACAGCCGGCTGCCGCGCGCGGTCAGGGCGAAGCCTTCGCCGAGTGCGTCGCTGTGTTCGCGGATCGTCGCCAGTGGAATCAGGCGTTCCAGTTTGCGTTCGAAGGCGACGTCGACCAGGAACCAGCGCGGCTGTTCGCGGGTGGCCTTGGGGTCGTGGTAGTGCGACTTGGGATCGAATTGGGTTTCGTCGGGATAGGCGTGGCTCGCCACCCGCGCAATCCCGGCGATGCCGGGCATGGTGCAATTGGAGTGGTAGAGCATCACCCCGTCGCCGACACGCATGCCGTCGCGCATGAAGTTGCGCGCCTGGTAATTGCGCACGCCGTTCCATGGCTCGGTGCCGACCCGCGCCAGATCGTCGATCGAGAACGCATCCGGTTCGGATTTCATCATCCAGTAGCGGCGGCGCGTGCTCATTGGGGCTCCTCCGCGATCCAGGTGGCGTCTTCGCTGCAGATAGCGTCCAAGCGCACGTCCCAGGGCTCGACCGGGATCTGTTCGGTGCACTGGGTCGCGTAGGCGGCACCGACCAGCCATGGCGGTGCGGGCCGTTCGCGGCGGAAGGCGAGGCTGCGATCGTACCAACCGCCGCCCATGCCCAGCCTGTTGCCGGCGGCGTCGAAGCCGGTCAGTGGCACCAGAAGCAGGGACAATTCGGCCGCGCTGCGGCAGGCCTCCGGTGCCACGTCGGGTTCGGGAATGCCGAAGCGGTTTTCGACCAGCGGCGCACCGGTGCGCCATTCCGCGAATCGCAAACTGCCGTCCGCGTGCAGCACTGGCAGGCAGTAGGTCAGGGTTGGCGGCAGGTGCAACTGCAAGACATGCAGGCCGATTTCACCATCGACGGCCCAATAGCCGGCGACGCAACCATGCTGCGGGAAGAACGGCAGTTCGAGGATGCGTTCGGCCAGTGCTTCGGCGGCGGCAATGCGTTGTGCCGCAGTCAGCGCACGACGGCGCTCTCGCAACGCAGCGCGCAGGGTCGCGCGATCGGGGCTTGGGTTCACGCGCGGGGTGTCCGGAGATGCCGAGGAAAAGGCCTCCGCCGAGGCGATGCGTACGTAACGACCTTGAACCAACGGTTCAAGTGGGAACGCGCAGCGGCCATCGGGCGTTCCGCTCACGGGCGGACTTGCACTCCCGGCAACTTTTGCATCCCCTGGGTCGTCATCTAGGGACAAGGCAAATGTTGCGCACGCTGTCGCACACGGCAGAGAGCCGCTCCAATATACCTCACTGCGCGGGCTTGTGTGACAGCTCTCGTGCACGGTGCCGGGCGGCGTTCAGGGCGCCGCTGCCAGCAGTGCGTCGAGCTTGTGGTTGGCTGCGTCGATGAGCGCAAGGGCATTGCCGGCGTCCGTGCTCGGTCCGGACTGGGCCTGCTGGAGTTCGTGGGCGAGGTTGAGTGCGGTCAATACAGCGAGACGATCCGGTGCGACCAACTTGTTGCCACCGCGCAAATCGCGCATTCGTGCATCCAACATGCGCGCTGCCGCAGCGAGTCCGGCACGCTCCTCGTCGCTGACGCCAACCGTGTATTCGCGGTCGAGGATGCGAACGGTGACCGGCTCGCTCATGTGTGCTGCTCCAGTGATTTCAGCCGGCTGATCATCGCCTCGACCCGGCTGCGTGCCTGCTCCTGCTTGGCCAGCAACTGGGCGCGCTCGCTACCCATCTGCTCAACCTGCTGGCGCAGGCCGCGATTTTCCTCCTGCAGCCGACGCATGCGCTCCGCCAACAGGTCGATCCGTGCGAGCAGCTTGTGCAGTTCGGTGGGCAGGTCGCGCGTGTCCATCGGGGCACATTAGGCGGGGGTCGTGTCGGGGTCAAGCCGATCGGCCGGGATCACTGCCGGGGCACGGTCGCCGAGCAGGAACCTCAGGCAGGCATCGGCCGGCAGTGGGCGCGAGATCCAGTAGCCTTGGGCAAGGTCGCAGGCGCGTTGCTCCAGGAAAGCCATCTGTTCGGGTGTTTCGACGCCTTCGGCCACCACTTGCAGCCCGAGCGTGCGCGCCATCGCGATGATCGTCGTGGTGATGGTGTCGTCTTCACTGTCTTCGCCGGAGGCCAGGCCGTCGATGAAGGCCTTGTCGATCTTGAGGGTGTTGATCGGCAGGCGGTGGAGATAGGCCAGCGATGAATAGCCGGTTCCGAAGTCGTCGACCGCGATCGATACGCCCATATGCTGGAAGGCCTGCAGACGTTCGCGTGCGAGTTCGGCATTGCTCATCAGCACGCTTTCGGTCAACTCCAGTTCCAGCGACGAGGGCGGCAGGCCGCTTTCATCCAGAGCCTTGCGCACGCTATTCGGGAGGTCGCTTCGCAACAGTTGCATCGCCGAGATGTTGACTGCCATCACCAGACGGTTGTCGATCCCCATGTGCCGCCAGCTGGACAGGGTGCGACAGGCTTCGTCAAGCACCCATTCGCCGATCGGTACGATCAGGCCACTTTCTTCCGCCAGCGGGATGAATTGCGAGGGCGGAATCGTCCCGAATTCCGGGCTGTCCCAACGCAACAATGCTTCCACGGCGCCGACGCGACTGCTTCCGCCGCCGAGAATCAGCTGCGGCTGGTAAACCAAGTGCAGTTCTCCGCGCTCGAGCACGCGCCTCAGCGCAGAGATGAGATTGGCGCGGCGGCGGTTGTCGCTGTCCATCGAGTCGGCGTAGCGGGCGAAAGTGCGCTTGCCGATGGACTTTGCCTGGTACATGGCGGTGTCGGCTTGCTTGAGCAGGTCGCTTGGAACCTGCGCGTGGTCAGGGAACAGGCTGATGCCGATCGATGGCGAGATCGTGAACTCGAACCTATCGTCCAGTCGCAGCGGTTCGTCGAATGCATCGATCACGTCCTGGGCGATGTCATCGAGTTGTTCGGGTTCGAGGATGTTCTCGACCACCACGGTGAATTCGTCACCACCGATGCGTGCGACGGTCCGCTCCGCGCCTACCGCGTCCAGGATCCGCTGGGCAGCGGCGCGCAGGACGCGATCGCCTATGGCGTGGCCCAAGGAATCGTTGACGTCCTTGAAATTGTCGAGGTCGAGGAACAGCAGGCCAACCCGGGTCTCGTACTGGCGCGCCTGCATGATTGCGCGCGCAAGGCGGTCGGAAAGCTGGGTGCGGTTGGGGAGATTGGTCAATGGATCGAAGTTGGCGAGAAAGCGCAGTTCGTGCTCGAGACGGCGTTTCTCGGTGATGTCGCTTGCCACCATCACGTAGCGGCGTTCGCGGGTTCCCGGATCCTCGATCGTGGTGCACTGCATTGAGCACAGGAAGTCGACACCGTCCTTGCGGCGTTGCCACATTTCCCCTGTCCAGTGGCTGCGGGTGCGGATTTCCTCCCGCACGCGATCGTGGAACTCCGGTTCGTGCTGGCTTCCGTTGAGCAGGCTGGCATCCCTGCCTTCGACTTCGTGGGCGTCGTATCCGCTCATGCGTGTGAAGGCCGGATTGACCGTGATGAAGTGGAAGTCAGAGTCCATTACCGCCACTGATTCGGCCATGTTGCGCAAGACCCCCGCGGCGATCTCGCGCTGGCTTTCCAGCTCGCGCATGGTGCCGATGTTGCGTGCAGTCCCGGCGACCCGGATGGCGTGCCCGTTGCCGTCGTGTGCGATTGCGCGGCCATGTGCGCGCATCCACTGCCACTGGTTGCCTTCGCCGCGAAACCGCACTTCCAGCTGGATCATCGGCGCATGCCCGCGCAGGTAGGAGCGCAATTGGTCGAGTACCCGCGGCAGGTCTTCTGGATGGATCTGGGTGTCGCGGTCCAGATCGAAGCGCGCCTCCAGTTCGTTGTCGCCAACGGAAACGATCCGAACACGTTCCAGATGCTTGCTGCGCAGATCGTATTGCCAATACATCTCATCCGACGCCCACAGCGCAAGCCGAAGCTGCCGATCACGTCCCTCCAGTTCATCGTTGAACCGGCGGAGGTCGGATTCGCGGCGTCGATGGCTGGCGATCGCCAGCCATGCCAGCGCAAGGACAAGCGATGACAGCAACAGGACCAGCAGCGAGGCGATTGAGACGTTCAAGGTGGTGGCGTGGGCGGTCGGTTGGCCTGACTGTCGGTGCGCAGCGGGCACCGGGGGCGGGAAGCCGATCCCCTGGCCCGAGTGTAGGCGCAGGCGCATTGCGGCAACAAGGTGCGGGATCGATTGCTACACTTGGAAAGGAGTTCGAGGAGGCTTGGGGTGGACGTCGATGGATTGCCGGACTGGTCGGAAGTCGCTGCGGCCATCGAACAGCTGGCGCTGGCCAACACGCCAGCAGAACTGCATGGGGCCTTGTGCGGCTGGCTGGCTGGTGGCGGCGGGAGCGCGGACGACTGGCTGCGTTCGGTCATGGCGGATGCCGATTTGCCACTGACGACTGACGGCGACGTGCTCGATCGCCTGCGCAAGGCCAGCGCGGACCAGTTGGAAGATCCGCAATTCGGCTTCCAACTGCTTCTCCCTGAGGATGCTCGGATTTCCGTGCGCGCGGAGGCATTGTTTTCATGGTGCCGCGGATTCCTGGGCGGATTTGGCTTGGCTGCGGGTAATCCGGCGTTGTCGGATGAAGGACAGGAGGCGCTTCGCGACGTCGGCAATCTTGCGTCCTCGCAAATGGAGGATGAGGGCGATCGGGACGATGCAGAAGCACTCGGAGAGATCGAGGAATACCTCCGGGTCGCGGTGTTGCTCCTGCATGCGGATTGCACGATGGCTTCGCATCAGCGCCACCGGTTGCACTGAGTCGGGTCTGGCGTGCAGGCCTTGAATGCCCGATGGCAGCGGATCCACGCGGCTCGGCGCGCGCAACTGATGGGCTCAACCGGCGATGGAGCCATCGTGGTGATCTCCGCCGCACCCGAGCGCGTGCGCAGTCGTGACACCCTGCATCCCTATCGGCAGGATTCGGATTTCTACTACCTGACCGGCTTCCTCGAGCCGGAGTCGGTGTTGGCGTTGGTGCCTGGGCGCAAGCACGGCGAGGCGATCCTGTTCTGCCGCGATCGGGACCCCGCGCGCGAGGGCTGGGACGGGCCACGGCTGGGGCCGGAACGTGCCGGTGAGGCGTTGGGTGTCGATGATGCCTATCCGATCTCCGACATCGACGACATCCTGCCCGGCCTGCTGGAAGGGCGGGCGCGGGTGTATTACCAGTTGGGCCTCGATGCCGGTTTCGACCTCAAGCTGATCGGCTGGGTCAATCGCTTGCGCGGGCGTTCAAGCGGCAGCGCACCGCAGGAATTCCTGCAACTGGGCCACCTGCTCGACGAGCAGCGGCTGTTCAAGTCGGAGGCCGAAATCCGTTTGCTTCAGCACGCGGTGGACATCACGGTTGCGGCGCATCGCGCGGCGATGGCCGCGGTGCGGCCGGGCCAACACGAATACACCCTGCAGGCCGAGATCGAGCGCGAATTCCGCCGCAGCGGTGCGCAACCGGCCTACGCCAGTATCGTGGGCACCGGTGCCAATGGTTGCGTCCTCCATTACGGCGCCAACGTCAGCCGCATCCATGCGGGGGATCTGGTGCTGATCGACGCCGGTGCGGAATACCGCGGCTATGCGGCCGATGTGTCGCGCACGTTCCCGGCCAACGGACGCTTCAGCAAGGAGCAGCGCGCCTTGCACGACCTGGTCTGCAAGGCGCAGGCAGCGGCGCTTGCGCAGGCACGGCCGGGGAAACCCTTTGCGGCGATGCACGAGGCAGCCGTGGTCACGCTCTGTGACGGCCTGCTGTCGCTGGGCTTGCTCCAGGGCCGTCTGGAGGCTGTGGTTTCGAGCGAGGCGTACACGCGTTTCTATCCGCACAAGACCGGGCACTGGCTGGGCCTCGATGTGCACGACGTGGGCGAGTACCGGATCGATGGTGCATCGCGGCTGCTGGAGCCGGGCATGGTGTTCACCGTCGAACCGGGGCTCTACATTCCCGTTGACGCCACCGACGTGCCGGCGAAATGGCGTGGCATCGGCATTCGCATCGAGGACGACGTGCTGGTGACCCGCAGCGGTCACCGGGTACTGAGCGCGGCATTGGAGCGCAGTGCCGACGAGGTGGAGGCCTGCATGGCCTCCGCCCGTGCGACGGCCTGAGTTGGCCGCGTCAGCCGGTCGCGTCAGGCGGCTGCAAACGCCTCGCGGGTGAGGTTGCGTGGTGCATCCTCGGTGCACACCACGTCGTCCTCGATGCGGATGCCGCCGAATGGCTTGAACGCGTCGATTCGATCCCAATCGACGGTGTCGCCAAGGCCATTGGCCTTGAGCTCGTCCAGCAGCATGTCGATGAAATAGAGGCCTGGCTCAATGGTGACCACCATGCCCGGGGCGAGGGTGCGGGTCAGGCGCAGGTAGGGGTGCCGGTCGGGCTTGTCCAGCGTGCCGCCGGCATCCGACGCCGCAAAGCCGGCGACATCGTGGACCTGCAAGCCGATGCCGTGGCCCAGCCCGTGCGGGAAGAACGCGCGTGATACGCCGCGTGCGACCGCCTCCTCGGCGTCGATGCGCAGCACGCCGGCATCACCGAGCACGCCGGCCAGCGCGAGGTGCGCGTCGAGGTGCAGCTGGCGGTAATCAAGGCCGGGACGCACGCGTGCCGCCAGCGCCTGCTGGGCGTCATCAACGGCACGCACCAAGGCTGCGAAATCGTCGCCTTCGTGCGCCGAATAGGTGCGGGTGACATCCGCCGCGTAGCCGCCGTGGTCGGCGCCGGCGTCGATCAGGAAGCTGCGCAGTGGGCTCGGCGGCAAACGATCCTGCGTCATGTAGTGGAGCACCGCGGCATGTTCGTTGAGCGCGATGATGTTGCCGTAGGGCAGCCGGGTGCTGTCCTGCCCGGCGGCCTGGCAGTACGCCATGTGGATGCCGAATTCGCTGGAACCTGCTCGGAATGCGCGTAGCGCGGCGTGGTGGCCGCGCACCGCGGTGCGGTTGGCGGCGGCCATCATTTCGATTTCGTACGGCGTCTTGAAGGCGCGGTGGTAATCGAGATAGGCCATCGCCGCAGGCGGGTTGTCTGGGCTGAAGCCACCGAGCGCGCTGTGCGGTTCGCCGAGGATGGCGCAGCGGGCTGGATCGCCGGGCAGGTGCGCCAGTGCTTCCTCGGCGGTGCGGATCACGATGATGTCGAAATGCGCCGCCCAATAGCCGGAAGGCGATGCAGGTACGACGTGCCAGTAGTCGTGCGGTTGCAGGAACAGCAGTTTCGGTCGCTGCCCCGGCGTGATCACCAGCCAACTGCCGGGCGCATTGGTCAGCGGCAGCCAGGCCTTGAACTGGGGATTGGTCGCGTAGGGATATTCGAGGTCATCGAACGCCCGCAGGTGCAGGTTGCCGCTGGGGATGACCAGGTGGTCGCGCTGGCAGCGCTGCAGCGCCTCATCGGCACGCGTTGCGAGGACGGCCAAGTGGGCCGGGTAGAGCGATGCGAGATCGGACCGGGTCATGGGCGGGCGCCTGCTGGGATTGCCCATTTTGCCGCAGGAAGCTGCAATGGCGCGTCAAGCCGTGTTTGTCGAACCTGGAACGGCAGCCCGTCAGAGGCCCGTCTCCGACCACTGTTTCAGCATGCGTGCCACCGAAGGCTCCAGGCCGATGAACCGCATTCCTGCGTAATGCTGCCCCGGAGCGCCTGCAGGCGCCTGCCACAGCACGTGTGCACCCACTTCGACCGTCGGCAGCATGCGGCCACCGTCCGGAAGGCTGAAACGGAACTGGAACAAGGCGTCGTCGGGCAAGGGACTGCTGGCGATCAGGAGCATGCCGCCGGAGGAAACATCGCCCAGGATACCCGCCGAACATTCGGCGATGGTGTCGTAGACATCGATGCGGCCTTCGACGACGCGACGGGGATTGCGGCGCTGTTCAATGCCCATCGTTCATGTCCTCGCCCTGGGCCTTGTCGTGACCGTGCGCCAGTGGTTGCAGGCCCTCCAGGGTGGACTCCCAGGCCGATTTCGCCGGCGTGACATCGCCCTCGAGCAATTGCGCATCGCCGGTGGCCAACTTGCGCGCCAACCCGACCAGGGTGGCGTCCTCCGCACGCATGCCCCGGCGATTGACCAGCAGCGCCTGGCCGGACGCCTCGCCGATCCACGCCAGGCGCCTCCGGAGCGGATGCTCGGGATCGTTGGTGAATTCGATCCACGCCGGCATTTCGGCATTGCGCAGCCTGTCGTAGGCCTGCTGCACCGCAGGATGCTGCAGGTCTTGCTCTTCTTCACTGCGGCTGAGGCTGTCTTCGCCAAGGCGCGCGCGTGAGCCGAGTTTTCCAAGCAGTTGTGCCCGATCGGAATCAAGCTCGCCTGCATGCGATCCTGCATTGAGCACGCGGGAGATCGCAGCTGCTTCCTCGTCGTGGTAGCCAACTTGCGCCAGCGCTGCCGAGATTCTCGCTAGGCTGGCGTTGGGCAGCGAATTGGGGATGCTGGCGAGCCCGGTCTCGATGATGTTGCGGGTGCTTTCCAGCAGATCGCGCCAGGCATCTGACTCATCGCCGCTGCGCAGATACGCCAGCGACAGGACGTCGGCCCATGCGTGGTGGATGAACACGTCGTGGAACTCGGGAAGCGTGCGTCCATCCAGCAGCGCGGTGATGGCATCACCGGCGCACATGCGGGCGATGGCAAGGCGTTCGCGCCCACGCGCGGCATCAACCTGCCGGCGCTCGGCCATCTCGGCCTTGCGCAACAGGGTCTGCAGGCCGGATTGCAGGGTCCGGTTGGACTCCGCGATCGACTCCGGGCTGCCCTCGCGATCATTCTGCACCGAAGCGACCGCGCGTTGCAGCAGGCCGAGCCATTGCGAATCGAGGTCGTCTTCGGCAAGCCAGCGCGCGCCCGATAGCGACACCGCATCCAGCAATTCCCGCGCAGGATGCTTGCCGTCGGTGAAGAAGTTTGGGTCGCGGACCGCGGACAGCACCATCGGCAAGAACAACTTGTCCATCAATGCATGGCCGGGGCTGGTGCGTCGCAGGCCCTTCTTGAGTTGAGCGAGGAACAGCGCCAGCAAGTCGAAACTGTCCTCGTCTGACTCCGACAACGCCACCCCACGACCATGTTGCTGGCGCGCCTGGGCCAGCAGGATCTGGCGGTACTCCTGCACGTTCTCGGCGCGGGTATTGCTGGCGCGCAGGCGTTTGAGCGCATCCACCACGTCTTCATGGGCGAGTGGGGTGAAGGTTTTTTCGCGCTCCGCGGTCGCCTGCGATGATGGGCGAAGCTTCGCCAGGACCGCTCGCCTGCGCTGCAGCAGCGATTGCAGGGTGGCGAAACTGGCATCGATCGGCGCGCGCTGGGCGGAGCGGACGCGCGCCACGGTCTTTGCGGTGATGTCCTCGATTGCGGGTGGCGGGACCGGTGCAGCCAGCACGTTTGTTTCTTCGTCCGTCACCCAACTTCCCGAACTCGTGGCTGGCGGTCGGCGCATCGGCACAAAGCTCAGGAAAGGAAGGATTCCCGAGTGCGCCAGGTTGGTGTTGCAGTCGTCCAGTAGGCTGGGATAGGCATCGATCATGGCCTTGCAGAATTGCTGGAACAACTGCATTCGCGCCGGGGGGGAGAGATCCAATGCCTCCGCCGCATCGACGAGCCCTTCGCGCAGGACGGTCGGCCCCAGCGGCAGGCTTTCGGGCTCGAACGCTGGCGTGCGCGCCAGTACACCGAAGCGCTGTCCCAGCAATTGCAAGGCAAGTCCGTTGCGCAACACCAGGCGATTGGCCGTGGATTCCATCAGTTCGGTTTCAAGAGCGGCATCGCTGTCCTCGTCCTTGAGGCTCAGGGTTGCAAACGCCCTGACCAGATCATCGGCTTCCTGTGCGGCGCTGCTGCGGGGTGACTGGAACGCGCGCTCGACATGGGCGAGGAAGCGTTGGACAAAAGCCGGGCTGCCTGTGCCAAGGTTGCGCAGTGAAACCAGTCGAGCCGCTTCCAAGGCCGGGTCTTCGTTGGTCACCCGTTCGGTCAGCGCGATCTCGGTACTTTCGACCACCCGTTGCAGGCGGTAGTCCAGCCATGCATGCACCTCCACGTGCAGGTGGTCCAACACGCTGCGCGCCCGGCGTGAAAGTGGCGGCGAGGCTGCCTTGCCATCCATGGAGCCAGTGCCTGTCGCCGCCATCAACGCCCCCCAGCGTCTGTCATGCCGATGCCATGATCAAAAACGGATCCTGCACCCATCGGGGCAGATATTCAATCCAAGTCGGCTCGTGGCCACGCTGATCCGGTCCATCGGCGACGTGTCAGCGCATGCCATGTCCTAACAGAGTCGGCCGGGAATACTGAACAAGCGTAACCTCAGTCAAGGAACAGCCCGATCACATCGTTGGCGAAGCGCAGCCCCAGCGGGGTGGGGCGCAACCAGTCCGGGTCATCGGCAAGCCAGCCGCGTTCGCGGGCAACGGCAAGCCGATCATCAAGGACGGTACGCGGCAGCCCGGTGCGGGCCTCGAAGCTGGCCAGCGAGACGCCATCGTTCAGCCGCAGGGCGTTGAGCATGAAGTCGAACGGCAACCGCTGCGGGCTGAGGGTTTCCTCGCCGTCGATCGCTGCGGCGCTCCCGGCATTGGCGAGATAGGTATTGGGGAGCTTCTGCTTCCAGCGCCGCAGCACGCGCCCTTCGGCGGGCAGGCTCAGCTTGCCGTGGGCGCCGGCGCCGATGCCGAGGTAATCGCCGAAGCCCCAGTAGTTCAGGTTGTGCTCGCAGCGGCGCCCTGCGCGGGCGTAGGCACTGATCTCGTACTGGTCGAAGCCGGCCTGTGCCAGCCGGGCCTGGCAGGCCTCCTGCATATCCCAGGCGTGGTCCTCGTCGGGGATGTCGGTGGGTGGACGGGCGCCGAAGGCGGTGCCGGCTTCCAGGGTGAGCTGGTAGTGGCTGAGGTGGGTGGGAGCAAGCGCGAGCGCCTGTTCGAGATCGGACAGCGCCATCGGCAGGGATTGCCCCGGCAGCGCATACATCAGGTCGAGGTTGATGTTGTCGAAACCTGCATCCTGCGCCGCCTTGACCGCTGCGGCGGCGTCACCACGCGTATGGATGCGGCCCAGCCGCTGCAGGCAATCGTCATCGAAACTCTGCACCCCGATGCTGAGCCGATTGACGCCGGCCTTGCGATAACCCGGGAAGGGACCATGTTCCAGCGTGCCCGGATTGGCTTCGAGGGTGATCTCGGCGCCGGGCGCGAAGCGCAGGCGGGCGCTGGCCAGTTGCAGGAAACGGTCGATCGCTTCGGGCGGGAACAGCGATGGCGTGCCGCCCCCGAAGAACACGCTATGGACCACCCGGCCCCACACCAGAGGCAGGTCGAATTCGAGGTCGGCGATCAGGGCATCGACATAGGCTTCGAACGGCAGCGCGCCACGCCGCTGGTGCGAGTTGAAATCGCAATACGGGCACTTGCGCACGCACCACGGCAGGTGGACGTAGAGCGACAGCGGCGGGAGGGTGAGCATGCGCCATTGTAGGAGTGCGCAGCAGGCAGGCGCGGCGTCGGGCGTGGCGTGCCGCTAGGCCAATAGGTCGCGCAGGCGTGCTAGTGCGATGCCGCGATGGGAATCCCGATTCTTGACCGCCGCCGGCAATTCCGCCGCGCTGCAGCCGTGCGTCGGTGAGAAGAACACCGGGTCGTAGCCGAATCCGCCCTCGCCGTGGCGTGTGCGCAGGATGCGGCCTTCCCACACGCCTTGGGCGATCAGCGGCATCGGGTCATCCGGCTGATGCAGCAGGGCCAGCACGCAGACGAAGCGGGCGCTGCGAGCGTCATCCGGGGTCGAATCGAGATCGCGCAGCAGCTTGTCGATGTTCGCCGCGCTGTCGCCATGGGTGCCAGCGTAGCGGGCGGAATACAGGCCTGGCGCACCGTCGAGGGCGTCCACGCACAGGCCGGAATCATCGCCCATAGCGGGCAAGCCGCTGATCCGGGCGGCATGGCGGGCCTTGAGGATGGCGTTCTCGATGAAGCTTGCGCCGGTTTCCTCGGCGTCGGTCACGCCGAATTCGGATTGCGCGTGCAGGGTGAAGCCGCTGCCCAGCAGGTCGCGCAGTTCGGTGAGCTTGCCTTGGTTGGAGGAGGCCAGGACCAGTTTCATGAGATGGTTCTATCGTTACCGTAGGAGCGCACCGCAAGGGCGCGATACGCGCTTTGATCGCGCCCCTGCGGTGCGTTCCTACATCGACAGCGCCGCCTGCTGCGCCGCAAACAATTCGCCGCAGCCCTTTTCCGCCAGCGCCAACAGCGCATCGAGCTCGTCGCGCCGGAACGCATGGCCTTCGGCCGTGCCCTGCAACTCGATGAAGCCGCCGCCGTCATTCATCACCACGTTCATGTCGGTGTCGCACTGACTGTCTTCGGAATAGTCGAGGTCGAGCACCGGCGTGCCGTTGTAGACGCCGACCGAAATGGCCGCCACCGCGCCGAAGATCGGCGTACGGCCATTGGCAGGCAGTTTGATCTCACGACGGTCGATCAGCCCTTGCACCGCATCGGCCATTGCCACGTAGGCGCCCGTGATTGCCGCGGTGCGGGTGCCGCCGTCGGCCTGCAGCACGTCGCAATCGAGGGTGATGGTGCGTTCGCCCAGCAGGGCGCGATCCACGCAGGCACGCAGGCTGCGACCGATCAGGCGCTGGATTTCCAACGTGCGCCCACCCTGCTTGCCGCGTGCCGCCTCGCGGTCGCTGCGGGTGTGGGTGGCGCGCGGCAGCATGCCGTATTCGGCGGTCACCCAGCCCTCGCCCTTGCCGCGCATGAACGCCGGTACCTTGTTCTCGACGCTGGCGGTGCACAGCACGCGGGTGTCACCGAAGCTCACCAGCACCGAACCTTCGGCGTGGCGGGTGTATCCGCGTTGGATGGAGACGGTGCGCAGTTGGTCGGCAGCGCGACCGCTGGGACGGGCGAAGGACATGGGGGGAACCGGCAGACCGCGGGGCGCTAGATTACCATTCACATCCCGACGGCCCCGGACTTCGCATGATCCGCAGCATGACCGCCTACGCCGCAGGCGAACGCGCCACCGAATTTGGCGTGCTCTCCGGTGAGCTGCGCGCGGTGAACCATCGTTTCCTCGAGCTGGGCCTGCGCCTGCCCGAGGAACTGCGGGCGTTCGAACCGCAGCTACGTGAACGGGTGGCAGCGCGGGTGTCGCGCGGCAAGCTCGATCTGGTCTTGCGCCTGCGGGTGGCGAGTGTTGGCGATGCCTTGCAGGTCGACGAGGCGCTGGTGGATCGGCTGGGTGCGCTGGCCGCGCGGCTGGGGTCGCGGTTCCCGCAGATGCAGGTGGGCTTCGCCGATCTGCTGCAGTTTCCCGGCGTGTTGCAGTCGCGTGGCATCGATGGCGAAGCCTTGCAGCGCGAGACCCTGGCGGTGCTGGATGCCGTGCTCGACGATTTCACCGCCGCACGCCAGCGCGAGGGCGGCAAGCTGGCGGCAGTCATCGGCGATCGCGCTGATGCCATCGAGCGGATCGTGGGTGAAGTACGCACGCTGGTGCCGCAAATACGCGCGGGCCAACGGCAAAAGCTTGAAGCGAGGCTGGCGGATCTCGGTACCGCGCTGGAACCCGGGCGGCTGGAACAGGAGCTGGTGCTGTGGCTGCAGAAGCTCGATGTCGACGAGGAGCTGGATCGTCTCGGCAGTCACCTGACCGAACTGCGCCGCATCTTGAAGGGCGGCAGGGAGCCGGTCGGCAGACGGCTGGATTTCCTGTTGCAGGAATTCAATCGCGAGGCCAACACCTTGGGCAGCAAATCGGTGGACGCGCGCACCAGCAACGCGGCGGTTGAGCTGAAAGTCTTGATCGACCAGATCCGCGAACAGATCCAGAACATTGAATAAGCCGCTTGCTCGCGTATCTTCGCTTTCGATGCAGGAATGTGTCGGCGAAGCCACGCGAGGATGCCTGTTCTTCAAGCAAGGATGACGCCCATGCGCGGAACCCTCTACATCATCGCCGCCCCCTCCGGTGCCGGAAAATCCAGCATCGTGCGGGCGCTGCTGGCGCGCGATCCGGGCTTGCGGCTGTCGGTGTCCTACACCTCACGCCCCGCGCGCCCTGCTGAAGTGAACGGGCGCGACTACCACTTCATCAGCGCGTCCGAGTTCGAAGCGATGATCGCCGCCGGTGATTTCTTCGAACACGCCAACGTGCACGGTGACTGGAAAGGCACGGCGCGCCAGGCGGTGGAGCCGCTGCTTGCCCAAGGCGTGGACGTGCTGCTGGAGATCGACTGGCAGGGCGCCCGCCAGGTACGCGCCAAGGTGCCCGACGCACTCAGCATCTTCATCCTGCCGCCGTCGAAGGCGGCGCTGGAAGAGCGCATGCGCAAGCGTGCGCAGGATTCCGAGGCGGTGATCCAGCGCCGGCTCGCGGCCGCGCGCGAGGAGATGCGGCATTACGACGAGTTCGATTACGTCATCGTCAATGACGTGTTCGACACCGCGGTCGACGAGGCTTGTGCCATCGTCGTCGCCAGCCGCCTGCGTCGTCCGCTGCAGGCCGGCCGCCATGCGGCTTTGATCGGGAATTTGCTGGGCGATTGAGTGCGCATCTGCTCAGCGCTCCGAATGCCCGGTTTCGTCGTATTGCCGTGGCGCCAGCGCCTGCGGGTGGATCAGGTCGATGAAGGCGCGCGCCTGTTTGCTCAGGTATTTGCCCTTGCGCATGACGATGCCGTAACTGCGTGACGGGAACCAGCGCGCCAGCGAGCGCGCGGCGAGGCGCTGGCGGTCGGCCTCGGTCAGGCAGATCGCGGTGACAATACTGATGCCCAGGCCCATCGCGACGTATTGCTTGATCACTTCCCAGCCACCGACTTCCAGCGCGACGGTGTAGGGCACGCGGTTCTGCTGGAACACGAGATCGACCAATCGGTAGGTGGTGAGGCGCTTGGGTGGCAGGATCAGGCCGTACGGGGACAGATCCTCCAGCCGCAACTCCTGCTTGTGCGCCAGCGGGTGGTCGGGTGGCGTGATCAACATCGGTTCGAAGCGGTAGACCGGGGTGTAGGCGAGGTCGGCCGGGACATCCAGCATCGAGCCCACCGCCAGGTCCACGCCGTCATTGCGGAGCAGGTCCAGCCCGCTGGCGCCGGTGACGTTGTGCAGGCTCAGTCGCACGTCCGGGTACGCCTTGCGGAATGCCTCCACGAACTGCGGCAGCAGGTAGAGGATGGTGGAGCTGCCGGCGGCGACGTGCAGCTCGCCGGCATCCAGGCCGCGCACCTGCTCGCGGAAACTCGCGGCAAGGTTGTCCAGGCCTTCCACCAGCGGCCGTGCCATGTCGTAGAGCAGTTCGCCTTCGCGCGACAGGGTCAGCCTGCGCCCGCTGCGCTCCAGCAGCCTTGCGCCCAGCTCGCGTTCCAGTGCCTGCAATTGCAGCGAAACCGCGGGCTGGCTGAGGTAGAGCGCTTCGGCGGCCCGTGAAATCGAGCCGAGCCGGGCGATCTGGCAGAACGCCCGCAAGGGCTTCAGGCGGGAGCCCTTGTACGCGAAGCGCAGCGCCGAAGAGGTGATATCGGCCATTGATTTTCTTTGAGTATTTAGAAAATTGATGTTTTGCATTGATAAATCTGGTTTGTCAAATACCAGACGGCAGCGGATGGTGACCACCCAGCCTTGGATGGAGCGATCGATGTCGGCAGTGCTGCAAGAACGCGTGGAATCGGGCGTGGACGTCACCCGCCAGCACCCGGAACAGGACCGGCTCCTGACGCCGACGGCATTGGACCTGTTGGCGGACCTCCATCGGCGCTTCGAGGCGACGCGCCACGCCCGGTTGGCGGCGCGCCAAGTCCGTCAGGCCGCCTTCGACGCCGGTGCCCTGCCGGACTTCCGTGCTGACACGGCCGCGATCCGGGCCGGCGACTGGACGGTGGCAGCGACGCCAGCCGCCCTGCGTGATCGTCGGGTCGAGATCACCGGGCCGGTTGACCCGAAGATGGTGATCAATGCGCTGAACTCGGGCGCGAACTGCTTCATGGCCGATTTCGAGGACAGCACCAGCCCGACCTGGGCCAATCTGATCGAGGGCCAGCTGGCATTGCAGGCGGCGGTGGCGGGAACCCTGGCGTTCACCGCCGAGACCGGCAAGCATTACGCACTGAAGCCAGAAGCCGAGCAGGCGGTGCTGATCGTGCGTCCGCGCGGCTGGCATCTGGACGAGAAGCACGTGCGCGTCGATGGCGCCCGGATGTCGGCGGCGTTGTTCGATATCGGCCTGTTTGCGTTGCACAACGCCGCCACGCTCGCGGGGAAGGATCGCGGCCCCTACCTCTACCTGCCCAAGCTGCAGTCGATGGAGGAAGCGGCGCTGTGGGAGCAGGTGCTGGGCTTCATCGAGGCGCGGCTTGGCCTGGTGCAGGGGCAGATCAAGGTGACCGTGCTGATCGAGACCCTGCCGGCCGCGTTCGAAATGGACGAAATCCTGCACGCGCTGAAAGCGCGCATCGTCGGCCTCAACTGCGGACGCTGGGACTACATCTTTTCCTGCATCAAGACCTTCCGTCGCCACCGTGATCGGGTGTATCCGGAGCGTGGCCAGGTCGGGATGACGCGGCCGTTCCTGCGCAACTATTCCGAACTGCTGATCAAGACCTGCCACCGCCGCGGCGCCCATGCGATGGGTGGCATGGCCGCACAGATCCCGATCAATGGCGATGCGGCGGCCAACGTGGCGGCGCTGGACAAGGTGCGCGTCGACAAGCTGCGCGAGGTCACCGCCGGCCACGACGGCACCTGGGTGGCGCATCCGGCGCTGATTCCGCTGGCCAAGGAAATCTTCGATGCGCGCATGCGCAGCCCCAACCAGAAGCACGTTCTGCGCGAGGACGTGGAGGTGGAACGTGACGACCTGATCGCGCCGGTGACCGGGACGATCACCCGTGCCGGCTTCGAGAACAACGTCGAGGTCTGCGTGCGCTATCTGGCGGCGTGGCTGGACGGCAACGGCTGCGTGCCGATCCACCACCTGATGGAAGACGCCGCCACCGCCGAGATCGCCCGCGCCCAGCTCTGGCAATGGCTGCATTTCACTGATGACGGCGGCGAGCCGCTGGCGCTGGACGACGGCACGCCGGTCGATTTCGTCCTGCTCGATCGCACCTTGATTGGATTGCCGAGCCGCTTGGCGCGGATTCCCGACCTGCCCGGCGCCGGCCATGTGGGTGAAGCCATCGGCCTGCTCGACCGCCTCACCCATGCCGACGATCTTGCCGATTTCCTGACCTTGCCGGCCTACGAACGCATCGACTGATTCCGCTTTCCCATTCAATTCCTGACCGCCACGAGGACGACCATGAAGAACCCGCTTCCGACCGCCGAACAGATCAATCTCGACTGGGCCAACAACACCCGCTGGGCCGGCGTCACCCGCAGCTATTCCGCCGAGGACGTGGTGCGCCTGCGCGGCACCGTGCACATCGAGCATTCGCTGGCGCGGCTGGGCGCGGAGAAGCTGTGGAAGTCGCTGCACCGGGAGGACTTCGTCAATGCGCTGGGCGCCCTGACCGGCAACCAGGCCATGCAGCAGGTCAAGGCCGGGTTGAAGGCGATCTACCTGTCGGGCTGGCAGGTGGCCGCCGATGCCAACGTTGCCGGCGAGATGTATCCCGACCAGTCGCTGTACCCGGCCAATTCGGTGCCGCTGGTGGTCAAGCGCATCAACAACGCGTTGCTGCGCGCCGACCAGCTCAACCATGCCGAAGGCGACAACAGCATCGACTACCTGCAGCCGATCGTGGCCGATGCCGAGGCCGGCTTCGGCGGCGTGCTCAATGCCTTCGAACTGATGAAGGCAATGATCGAGGCCGGCGCCGCCGGCGTGCATTTCGAGGATCAGCTGGCCAGCGTCAAGAAATGCGGGCACATGGGCGGCAAGGTGCTGGTGCCGACCCGCGAGGCGGTGGAGAAGCTGACCGCCGCACGCCTCGCGGCGGATGTCTGCGGCGTGCCGACCCTGATCGTCGCCCGCACCGATGCCGAGGCCGCCGATCTGTTGACCTCGGACGTGGACGACAACGACAAACCATTCTGCACCGGCGAGCGTACCGTCGAGGGCTTCTACAAGACCCGCAGCGGGCTGCAGCAGGCGATCAGCCGAGGACTCGCCTATGCGCCGCATGCCGACCTGGTCTGGTGCGAAACCGGCAAGCCGGACCTGGAGTTCGCCCGCAAATTCGCCGAGGCCATCCACGCCAAGTTCCCCGGCAAGCTGCTGGCCTACAACTGCTCGCCCTCGTTCAACTGGAAGAAGAACCTCGATGACGCCACCATCGCGAAGTTCCAGCGTGAGCTGGGGGCGATGGGCTACAAGTTCCAGTTCATCACCCTGGCCGGCTTCCACGCGCTCAATTACGGCATGTTCGAACTGGCGCATGGCTACGCCCGCCACCAGATGAGCGCCTTCGTCGAGCTGCAGGAAAAGGAATTCGCCGCCGCCGAGCGTGGATTCACCGCGGTCAAGCACCAGCGCGAGGTCGGCACCGGCTATTTCGACACGGTGACCCAGACCATCCAGGGTGGGCAGAGCTCCACCGTGGCGCTGAAGGGCAGCACCGAGGAAGAGCAATTCCACGGCACCCGCGCCGCTGCCTGATGGCCGCCGTCGCCCTCGCCGGAGCACGCGGCGAGGGTGCTTCCGGGGCGACCCTATTCTTGCCGGAGCGGTGCTATATTCCGGGCATTGGACGGGCCGGATGGCTTGCAGGGGAAGGCGTGGCTTCGTTGGCGAATTTCGTGAGGGATCGTGCTGGCGGCGAGTCCAGTGCTTCGGCACTGGATGCCGACGAGTACGCCATGTTCGCGCAGGTCGGCAGGAAGCGCCGGGTCAACGCCGGGCAGTGGCTGTTCCGTCGCGGCGATGCCGGCGATGCCATGTACGTGGTGTCGAACGGAGGCGTCGCCCTCGACTTCGGTGACGATCTGGTCGGCAAGCAGCTGGAGCCGCACGCGTTTTTCGGCGAGCTGGGCTTGCTGATCGGTGATCACCTGCGCAGCGCCGATGCCATCGTCACCGAGAACAGCGAACTGCTGGAATTGGGGCACGACGAGTTCGAGATCCTCGCCAAGCGGGATCCGCATTTGCTGGCGCAATTCCTGCGCCGCGCCATTATGCGCGTGGTGCTGAACGAGCAGGCCCTGATCGCCCGCCTGCGCCATCGCAATCGGGAGTTGCAGGGGGCGCTGGATTCCCTGCGCTCCACCACCAGCCTGCTGGACCAGTCCGAAGCGCTGGCGCGTACCGACGAGCTGACCGGCCTCACCAATCGGCGTGGCTTCGGCCTGCATCTGGATCGTTGCCTCAGCGAAGGCAGCCTCGGCGGGCACGTCCTGATCCTGGTGGATTGCGACCGTTTCAAGGATGTCAACGACAGCCACGGCCATCTGGCCGGTGATCGCGTCCTGCAATGCGTGGCCAACCTGTTGCGGGCGGTTGCGGGGGCCAATGACATCGCCTGCCGGCTGGGGGGTGACGAGTTCTGCCTGCTGCTGCGCGGGCATGGCCGCGAGGAAGCGGCGCGGATCACCGGCTACATCGCGGAAAGTGCGCGCATGTTGGTGCGCACGCACAGCCAGCTGCCGCAGATGACCACGCTCAGCATCGGTGCGTGCATGATCGAGGGTCGGGGCGACGAAGGTCGCTGGGAGCATTGGTATGCACGCGCGGACAAGGCGCTGTACCGTGCCAAGCGGGCGGGTGGTGACTGCATCGAGTGGCAGGATTGACCCAATCCGTGCAGGCGTCAGCCGCCCCCCAAGTCCGTACGTTGTTGTTCACCGACATGGTGGACTCCACCCATCTGGTCGAGCGGCTCGGTGATGCGCCGGCGGCTGACCTGTTCCGCGCCCATGACCGCATCGTGCTGGAATTGCAGCAGCGCTGGCGCGGTCGCTTGATCGACCGCAGCGATGGCCTGTTGCTGATCTTCGAGCGGCCGATCGACGGCCTCGGTTTCGCCCTCGATTACATGCGTGGCCTGCGTGAGCTGGGCCAGCAACTGCAGCTCACCCAGGCATTGCAAGCCCGCGCCGGCCTGCACGTCGGCGAGGTGCTGCTGTGGGAAAACGATGCCGAGGCGGTGCGGCAGGGTGCCAAGTCGCTTGAGGTCGAAGGCCTCGCCAAGCCCTTGGCGGCACGACTGATGAACCTGGCTAGACCGGGACAGATCCTGCTGTCGGCCACCGCCGAGCCGCTGGCGCATCGGGCGGCGCGCGAACTCGGCGAGCGCGGCGACACGCTGGTCTGGAAAGCCTATGGCCGCTGGCGTTTCAAGGGCGTACCGGAAGCGCAGGACGTGTCCGAGGTCGGCGAGCCGGGCCTGGCTCCTCTGCGGATGCCTGCACACACGCCCAAGGCGTGGCGCGACCTTCCGCTCTGGCGAAGGCCTGTCGCGTTGGCTGTGGAAGCGGTAATGGTGCTTGCCATCGCCGCAGGTGTCTGGTTCCTGATGCATCCGGCGCCGGCACTTGCCTTCAACGAGCGCGATTGGGTGGTGGTCGGCGACCTGCGCAACCTGACCGGCGATCCGCGTCTGGACGACACGCTGGAACAGGCCTTCATGATCAGCCTGGAGCAGTCGCGCTACGTCAATATCCTGAGCGACCTGAAAGTGCGCGAGACCCTGCAGCGCATGCAGCGCCCAGCGAACGCCCAAGTCGATCGCACCAATGGGTCTGAGATCGCGCTTCGTGATGGCGCGCGCGCACTGTTGCTGCCGACCGTGGCGGAGGTCGGTGGGCGCCTGCGGGTGAGCGTGGAAGTGATCGATCCGTATACCCAGGCCACCGTGTATGCAGTGACTGCCGATGGCAAGGGAATCGACTCGGCGTTGTCCTTGATCGACGAAGTCACCGACCAGTTGCGCGCGAAACTGGGTGAAGCCCTAGATAACGTCCAGAAGACATCGGTGCCGCTGCCTGACGTGAGCACGCCGAACCTGGATGCACTCAAGGCCTACGCCATCGGCCGCAGGCAATACATCGCCGATGACAAGAAACAGGCGTTGGCGTTTTATCAGCGCGCCTACCAGCTGGATCCGGGATTTGCCTTGGCACACCTGGATGCGGGCAATGCGTATGCCTCATACGGTGATTTCCCATCGGCGCTGCTGGAGTTCAAGGCTGCGTCGCGATTGCGCAGCCGCCTGTCGCCACGGGAAGCCCTGCAGCTGGATGCCACCCTTGCCCGGCTGGGGCCACCGGGGCCGGCCATGCAGCGCTGGCAGCAGCTGGTGGCGCTGTACCCGGATCAACTGCGGGCACACCTCGTCCTCGGGCAGCTGGAGCTGTTCGATGCCAATCGTGCGGACCTTGCCCTGGCCGATGCCAAGGCGGCATCCGTGCCCCAGAATGAAGACCGTGGCAGCGCCATGTACCTGCAGGGAATGGCCTTGCTGGCCCAGCAGAAATTTGCGGAAGCGATCAGGCAGTTCGTCGCCGCGCGGCGCGATGGCGAGACCGGCGCGGTGTATTCCTATGCCTACGTTTATGCGGCACAACGCCAATGGCCGGATGCACTGCGCGTGGTGGCCATGCGCAAGCCGACCGGAAGCCAGGTGGGCGAGCTCGAAGTCAAACAGCAGGCGGCACTCCTGGCCATGGACCGAGGGCATTGGGGCGACGCCTTGGGCGATGCGCAGGATGCTGCTGCCCGATCAAACCAGCTCGAGCCGGTCTACATGGGGCCGGAGAACGCCATCCGCCTGCTGGCCATGCAGCTGTTGGCGGGCACCCATTCGCAGGCCGAGCAGGCCGGCATGTTGGCCGATGCCATGCGCCAAGCGGCCAGCCGCATGCGGCTGGCCACGGACGACACCGACCGCATCAACCAGGCCAACCAGATTCAGGCATTGGCGGTGCTTGCTGCACGCAATGGCACGCCGACTCTGGTCCAGCAGGCCATCACGAGTGTGGAAGCGTGGCCTTCGTACACGGGCTACCCATTGACCGTACAAATGCAGCTCGTGTTGCATGCGGAGCTGGATCGTTTGCAGGGGCGGGCTCCCGACGCGGTGCGACGCCTGCAGCCGCTGGCGTCACGGCCCGATGCGCTGGTGACGGTGCATTCGGCCCTGCTGCACGCGTTGCAGGCGACAGGGAATGACGCCGGCGTACTGGAGCAGGCGGATTGGCTGGTTCGAAACCGCGGGGCGGCCTACATGGATCCGGGCTTGTCCGGCTTCCTGCAGCCACTTAGCGTTGCGGATACGACGTTGGCGCATCTGGATGCTGCCCTTGCGCGCTCGCGGCGCAACCAGCCCGCACAGGCCGCGAAGGAACGCGAAGCGTTCCTTCGCGCGTGGCCCCTCGCGCAATTGCCAGAGTCGATCAGGGAAAGACTGGCGCGCCTTACGCCTTGAATGCAGCGGGGCAGTCGAATTTGAATGGCGGCGGAACGCTGCCTTCCAATTTCGCGCGTTCGCGAAGGATCTTCGCCTTCGGCGCGATACGTTCACCTGGTTTCAGTTGCAGGCAAGCGCCACCGGAAGCCTCTGCTGTACTTTCGCAACCCGCAGGCGCTTTCCAGCCGGCCTTGACAAGGGCGGCATGGGCGTCCTTCTTGAACAGGCGACGGAACTCGTTGTCGGTCGAAAGCAGGTCGAGCAGTTTCTTTGCCACTTTCGGATCCAGCGGTGCGGGAGCCGGGCCTTTCTTGGTCGCCATGCGTCGTTTCCCCTAGTCAGGTTGTCGGTCGGGCCAGGCCGTGGTTGGTGAACGCCCGCGCCGACGCTACGCTTCCGCTGACGTGGCGGCAAGGGGAGACTGGACGATGCGGGTTCGGCGGTGTGCAGTGCTGTGGATGGAGCCGCGCGAATTGGCGCAGTTCGATCTCAACGACCTGCTGGCTGGCGGCACAGGCGTCGTCAGCCGCTTGCAATGGTTCGCGCATGCGCCGCACTTGCCTGCGCCGATCGGAATCGATGCCGATGCCGTGGCGGTGCTGGGGGAGACAAGCCCGACGGACTGGATGGATGCGAACGTGATGCGCCAGCGATTCGGTGCGGCATGCGTGCGCAAGCTGCTGCAGGCCGGATTACTGATCGGCAGCACCAAGCCCTGGGCGTCGCAACGTGAAGCCGAGGCACGGTTGGCGAGCCTGCACTGGCATGGGCTGGCCTCGGTCTGGCACATGGCCTCGCGCTGGCAGGGCGTGGACAGCGCACAGGGCATGATTGATGCCGGCGTTAACAGTGCGGAGGGGCTGCGCGAGAAGCATGGCGCACCGCCAGCTGCGGTGCTGGAGCGCGGCGGGAACGATGGGCGGATCGGATTGCCTGCGTCCGTGCCTGATGAGCTCGATGCGCTGCTGGATGCACGCACGACCTGTCGAAATTTCGATCCGCAGGCTCCGCTGCCGCTGGCTATGCTGTCACGCATGCTGATACGCACTTTTGGCGCGCGCGGAAGGATGCAGGCCGCAGACGAGTACGACGTCATCAAGCGCACCAGCCCATCAGGTGGCGCCCTGCATCCGACCGAGTGCTACTTGGTCGTCCAGCGTGTCGACGGTCTTTTGCCTGGCTTGTACCACTACCACCTCGGCGCACATGCGCTGGAGCCACTGCCGCAGCCTGCTGGGTTTGACCAGGCCGCGTTTGCATTAACCGCAGTGTCCGGCCAGCACTGGTTCGCCGAGGCGCCCGTGCTGTGCGTGTTGGCACCGCGGTTCAGTCGAAATTTCTGGAAATACCGCAACCATCCCAAGGCGTACCGCGTCTGCATCCTTGACGTGGGCCACCTGTCGCAAACCCTGCAACTGTGCGCGACGCATGAGGGCTTGGGCAGCTTCGTCACCGCCGCGATCAACGAAGTCGAGATCGAGCATGCATTCGGACTGCATGGCGCCATCGACGGACCACTGGCCGTGTGCGGGTTTGGCAGACGGGCACAGGCAATGGCGACCTACGAACTGGATCCGAATGGCAGGATTTGGCCGCTGTCGAAGCCGTAGGACGAGACGCGTCGGCTCACGCTGCCTGTCGTCCCGGATCACGTTCCAGCGTGCGGTAGCTGATGGCTTCGGTGAGGTGCGGGGTTTCGATGGATTCGCTCGCATCGAGGTCGGCGATCGTGCGGGCAACGCGCAGGATCCGATGCAACGACCGCGCCGACAGCCGCAATGCATCGACTGCGCGTTCGAGCAGGGCGCTGTCGCTGGCGGTCAACCTGCAATGGGCGTTGGTCTGCGCCTGGTCCAAGCGGGCATTGGGCTGTGCACTGCGTGCCTGCTGGGTCGTGCGCGCGGCCATCACTCGGGCGCGGACGCAGGCGCTGGGTTCTCCGGCCGGCGCATCGGTGCGCAGCAAGCGCGGTGGCAGGCGTGGCACCTCCACGTGCAGGTCGATGCGTTCCATGAGTGGACCGGAAATGCGTGCGCGGTACCGGCGGATCACTTCGGAGCTACACAGGCACCGCCCGGACGGATCACCGGCCCAGCCGCAAGGGCAGGGATTCATCGCCGCGACCAGTTGGAATCGGGCGGGGAATTCGCAGTGGCGCGCCGCGCGCGAGATGCCGACGCTGCCCGATTCCAATGGCTCCCGCAGCACCTCAAGGGCATGTCGGCTCCATTCCGGCAATTCGTCGAGGAACAGCACGCCGTGGTGCGCCAGTGAGATCTCACCCGGGCGCGGGTCGGCACCACCGCCGACCAGCGCGACTGCGCTTGCGGTGTGATGCGGGGCGCGAAATGGCCGCTGTCGCCAGCGCGAAAGGTCCAGCCCGTGGCCGCTGGTGGAAGCAATGCTGGCCACTTCCAATGCCTCGGCTTCGGATGGGTCTGGCAGGATGCCGGCAAGGCGGGAGGCAAGCAGGGTCTTGCCGCTTCCTGGTGGGCCAATCAGCAACAGGTGATGGGTGCCGGCGGCGGCGATTTCCAGCGCGCGCCTTGCCTGCGCCTGCCCGCGAACATCGGCAAGGTCGGGCGCTTGGGCGGGTGTGCAAAGTTGTGGCGTGGCCAGCGGCAAGCTGATGCGGCCGTCGAGGGCTGCGCAGACTTCAAGCAAGGTACGTGCGCAACGCACCTCGACGTTGGAAGCCAATGCGGCTTCCGCGCCGATATCCGGCGGGACGATGAGTCGACGGCCGGCGGTGCCGACCGCGAGCGCTGCGGGCAACGCACCATCGCATCCGCGCAGAGCACCGGTGAGCGCCAACTCGCCGAGAAATTCCCATCCTTCCAGGGCCTCCGTCGGCACTTGGCCGCTGGCGGCGAGGATGCCCAGTGCAATCGCGAGGTCAAAGCGCGCACCGTCCTTGGGCAGGTCGGCGGGGGCGAGGTTGACGGTGATCCGACGGGCCGGAAAGTCGAATTGGGCGCACTGGATCGCCGCGCGAACCCGGTCCTTGGCCTCGCGGACGGCGGCCTCCGGCAGGCCGACGATGGACATGCTTGGCAAGCCGCCGCCGAGGTGGACCTCGACCCGCACCGCGGGTGCCTCAACGCCGATCCGGGCGCGGCTGTGCACGATGGCGAGATTCATGCGACCCGCCTTACCGCGTGCGCGTGTTGTCGAGGGCAGCGGAGCGACGCCATGTCGCACATTGCGTTTCGAGCGCGGTGAGTCGGTCGCGGGTCAGCGCCAGTTGCACCCGCTGCAGCTCGAATTCAGCGCGACTCACCAACCCGAGGGTGCCGAGGGTGTCGCGCAGCATGACCTTGAAATTCTCGCGCAGGGCCTCGCGCCCGTCGTGTTGCGGTGGCGGAACCAGGTTAGCGAGGCGTCGTGCGAGTTCGTCGAGTTGGACAAGGTCGATCCTTGGGTTGGCGTGCATGCTCTGTCTCCTGTTTCCTTGACAGGATGTGTGCATGGTGCCCCGCTGCCACTCGGCTCGGGCCTTGGCAGGGCATCGGAAAACGCCTCGCGTCCGGTTCGGAGGATTGCCTGTGCGGGTTATGCTGCGCACAGGGCTCAGGAGATTTGGCGATGAAGATGGTGATGGCGGTGATCAAGCCGTTCAAACTCGACGACGTGCGCGAGGCGTTGGCCGAAGCCGGCGTGGCCGGGATCACTGCCACCGAAGTCAAGGGTTTTGGGCGCCAGAAAGGCCACACCGAACTGTACCGCGGAGCGGAATATGTGGTGGATTTCCTGCCCAAGATCAAGCTGGAAATCGCGGTGTCCGACGATCAGGTCGAAGCGGTCACCGAGGCGATCCTGAGGTCTGCCGGGACCGGCAAGATCGGCGATGGCAAGATCTTCGTCTGGGACCTTGAGCGGGTGGTGCGTATCCGAACCGGTGAACTTGATGCCGATGCGCTATGACGCCGGGCCGGAATCAAGGTAACGTTGAACGCTGGCGTGCAGAACGTCGGAGTACAGAATCCGGGACGGGTCAGGTTGGCGACGTGGGCTGTTTCCAGACTCCGAGCAGCGCGTGCAGCAGGACCACGATGGCCCAACTCAACCAGATCGTCCACAGGACGTGCGACATGAAGTGCGCGCCGCGCATTTGCTGGACCAGGCCGAAAAACAGGCACAGCACGAGCGCCCCGCCGCCGATATTTCTGCTGAATCGGGGATTCTCGGGGTAGCGGACCAACGCAAATGCCAGCAGCCACCCGGCGGTGGAGACGAACCCGGCCGGGAAACAGCGACCAGGGCCTGGCAAGGGGATCGGGCTGGTCGAAAGCAGGTCGAAATAGGGGAACGCGCCGTCGAAGCGGTCGATGTTCCAAGGGCAATGCATCGACGTGACCCGCTTCCATAGGGTCACGGTGAGCGGGACTGCAATGATGGAACAGGCGACAAGGCGCCAGCGCAGGCGATCGGCGGCGCGTCGGTGCCGCCACGCCGTCCACAGGAAGATCAGGGCAGCGAGGATCAGCACGTTCTTGAGCCAGCTGTGGACCAGCGTCTTGGCCCACCAGGCATTGCGGTAGGGCCACAGGCGGTTGTCGAGGTCATAGAACGGATCTGCCAGCAGCAGATCGAGGTGATTGCCGTGGAACAGGGATGCGATGACCAGGCCACTGGCGGCAAGCAGCAGGCATTGGCGCTGGTAGAAACGAATCCAGAAGATCGGCATGGGAGTGCTGTCGCGGAAGTCGCGGCATTATGCGGGGTTTGAGGGCGTCGATCAGGTGACGGCGATGTCAGGATTCGACCCGGTCGCGACCATTGTGCTTGGCGCGATACAGCGCGGCATCGGCACGGGCGACCAGCGACTCGCGGCTTTCGCCGAGCGTGGCCTCCGCGATCCCGATACTCACGGCGATCGTCAGGGCAGGATCGATGAAGGGAAGTTTCTGCGCGCGGGTCGCTTCCAGCAGGCGTTCTGCGATGGGTCTGGCTTGTTCGAGATGGATGTCGGGGCACAGGATCAGGAATTCCTCGCCACCCACGCGGCCGATGCGGTCATTCACGCGCAGCAGATGGGTCCAGACGCCGGTGATGTGTTGCAGGACGCGATCCCCTGCCGGGTGCCCGTAACGGTCGTTGATCGCCTTGAAGTGGTCCAGGTCGAGCATCAGCACGCACAGCGGATGTTCGACCTGGACTGCACGCAACAGCTTCTGATCGAGCAGGGATTCGATCGCGCGACGGGTAGCGATTCCGGTCAGCGGGTCGGTCATCGCCAAGGTGCGCAGGGCACGCGATTTGCGCCATTGGCGAATCGCCAGCCAGACCAACAGCATGACCAGCAGCGCACCGAGCAGGATCGCCAGCCGCTGCCAGCGACGGACGCTTTCGAGCGCCTTGACCTGTTGCAGGCGCGAGGCCGCCTCGGTTCGAAGGCGGCGGTTCTCGAAATCGCGGCGGCGGATTTCGTATTCGTATTCCAGCAGTCGACTCTGTTCCAACCGCATCTTGGATTGCAGTTGCGTCTGCAGCGCGCTGTAGCGCTTGAAGTCGGCCAGTGCTTCGGCATTGTGACCGAGCGCTTCTTCGCTGCTGGCGCGGGCTTGGTAGAGCATGGCCAGATAGCGCTGATTGCCGTCGTGCACGATGGGTCCCAGTGCAGCGCGGTAGTGGGCGAGCGCCTCCGTGGGCTTCCCCTTGCCCGCCATCGCTTGGCCGGCAAGCAGGGCCAGCATGCCGTTGTTCCTGTCGTCGTGATTGGCCTGGAAGCTCTCGCGGGCCAATGCCAAGTTGGTCAGGGCGGCATCGAATTCTCCGCTGGCGATCTGTGCCGCTGCCAGGCCCATGCGGGAGCTGCCCATGGCGAACGTCAGTTGATGCTGCGTGGCCACGTCCAGCGCGCGCTGGAAGGATTCAAGGGATTTCTGCGGTGCACCGGATTGCTCGTACAGGTAGCCCAACTGGATCAGGTTGGTATTGACCCGCTCCCAATTCTGCTTGGCCTCCATCGTCGCGGTCGAGCGGGTGAAATAGCGCTCGGCCTGATCCCAGTCACCGATCCGACGGTAGGTGATGGCAGTTTCGAGCAGGAGCGCGTCGACTTCGCGTTCGATCCCGGCGGCGCGATAAGCGGCGCGGGCGCGTTGGAAATCCAGCAAAGCGCGTGCCTGTTCGCCGAGATCGGACAGGGCCGAGCCGCGGGCCATCAGGATTTCCGCCAGCAGTTGTCGCTCCGGCGAGTTCTCCAGCATTTTCACTAGGGTGTCGAGTTCGACCAATCCGCGTGGTGAGCCATGGATCATGCTGATGAAGTTGGCGCGGCAGAATTGCGCGCGTGCCTGGGAGCCGAAGTCACCAATCGCCTGGGCGCGCTTCAATGCATCGTCCGAGTAAGCCAGCCCGCGGGCAAGGTTCTCCCAGCGATTGCTGGTGCAGTACACCGAACGGAAGCGCACATTGCGGGCCGCATCCCCTGGAGGCAGCAGGGTGCGCATGGCTTCCAGGTCGGCCTCGTAGGCTTTGCTGGTCGAGTCCATGGAATCCGGCCCGACTACCCTCTCGAAGTGCATGTCGAACAGTTCGGCACGCCCCGGAGAGTTGGGGACCGCATTGTATTGCCGACAGGCACCCGTCACCGGCAGCAGCGCCAGCAGCAGGCTTGCCATTCGCAGGAGTGTGCCGGACTTCATGCGTTATCCGTGTCAGGTGACCTCGCACGGTAATGGAAGTGCAGGGGTGACGGCTGTGCGGCCAGTCACTGATTGCAACACCAAGGCAATGCTGATTTCGTCGGCGTGAGCTGCGTCCGGGCATGCACCGGATGCAGCGTGTGCTGGAACGTCCAGGAGGGACGTGTTCAGCATTGCCCTAATCCAGTGATTGCGCTACGAATGGCGGCAACGCCTGCGCACCCTTGTGCACGCCTGCAGAGTAATAGCGCGTCTCGAAGCGTTTGTCGCGTGCGTCGGCTTCGCGGAAGCCGAAGTCGGCGTCTGCCGTTTTCTTCGCCATCGTGCAGCTCCACCAGCCGGTCGGGTAGCAGGGCTGCGGGAACGGCAGGGTCTGGAAACTGTTGAAGCCGGCCTTGCCCATTTCCACGCGCATGGCCTTGATGAGATCCAGCAGCACCAGCGGCGATTCGCTCTGCTGGACGAGGATGCCGTCGGCCTTCAGCGCGCGGTGGCAGCTTTCGAAGAAGGCCTTGTTGAACAGGCCCTCGGCCGGGCCGACCGGATCGGTGGAGTCGACGATCACGATGTCCACACTGTCCGGCGCGCAGTTGGCCATGTAGGCGATGCCGTCGTCCCACAGCAGTTCGGCGCGCGGATCCTGATTGGATTCGCACAGTTCCGGGAAATATTTCTCGGCCATCCGCGTCACCTGTTCGTCGATGTCGCACTGGGTGGCTTTCTCCACGCCGGGGTGGCGCAGCACTTCGCGCAACGTGCCGCAGTCGCCGCCGCCGATGATCACCACGCGCTTGGGAGCGGCATGGGTGAACAGCGCCGGGTGCGCCATCATCTCGTGGTAGAGGAAATTGTCGCGGGTCGTCAGCATCATCGCGCCGTCGATCAGCATGACATTGCCCCAATCGGTCGATTCGAAGATTTCGATCTTCTGGAACGGCGATTGCACTTCGTCCAGCTTGCGCGTCACGCGAAAACCAATGGACGAGCCGGACGTGTCGAAGTGTTCGTGCAGCCAGGTCGGCTCGGTCATGGTGGGTGTCCTGATGGTTTTCCTTCTCCCGGCGGGAGAAGGTGGCGCGAAGCGCCGGATGAGGGTTCGGTGCGGTATTCGGCTCCACGTCGTGCCGAACCCTCACCCCAACCCCTCTCCCGCCGGGAGAGGGGCGTGCGATGGCGCGCATTGTACCGCCTGTAGAATGCGCATCCGTACGCGGTTCCCCGGATGCCTGCCATGTCCCACTGGTCGCTCGACCTTGCCCGCAAGACCTATTCGATCCCGCATTGGGCGGACGGGTATTTCGATGCCGACGCACAGGGCCGCATCACGGTCCAGCCCGCGGGCAGCACTGGCCCGACGGTGGTTCTGGCCGATGCCGTCGACACCTGGCTGGCAGGCGGCGGCAACCTGCCGGTGCTGGTGCGGTTCCCGGACATCCTCGGCCACCGCTTGGGCAAGCTGCAGGCCGCGTTCGCGCAGGCGCAGCAAGACTGGGAGTACGCCGGTGGCTACACCGCGATCTACCCGATCAAGGTCAACCAGCACCATGGCGTGGCAGGGACGTTGGCCAGCCACCACGGTGAAGGCTTCGGGCTGGAGGCCGGCAGCAAGCCGGAGCTGATGGCGGTGCTGGCGCTGTCGCGCCCGGGCGGAATGATCATCTGCAATGGCTACAAGGACCGCGAGTACGTTCGTCTGGCGTTGATCGGACGCAAGCTGGGCCTGCAAACCTACATCGTCATCGAAAAGCCCTCCGAGCTGAAGCTGGCGCTGGAGGAAGCGGCCGCGCTCGGCATCAAGCCGGGGCTGGGCGTGCGGATGCGACTGGCCTCTCTGGGTGCCGGCAAGTGGCAGAACAGCGGCGGCGACAAGGCCAAGTTCGGACTCGACCCACGGCAGTTGCTCACCCTCTGGAAGGAACTGCGCGACAGCGGGATGGGCGATTGCCTTGAACTGCTGCACTTCCACATGGGTAGCCAGATTTCCAATGTGCGCGACATTGCCGCCGGCATGCGCGAGGCCACTCGCTATTTCGTTGAGTTGTCCAAACTGGGGGCGAAGATCAGCCACGTCGATGTCGGCGGCGGGCTCGGGATCGATTACGAAGGCACCCGTTCGCGGTCCTACAACTCGGTCAACTATGGCATGCACCACTATGCGTCAAGCATCGTGCAGCCGCTGGCCGAGGCTTGCCTGCAGGAAGGCCTGAAGCCGCCGCGGATCCTCACCGAATGCGGACGCGCGATGACTGCCCACCACGCGGTGCTGGTGACCAACATCAGTGAAGTGGAACGCGCACCGGAGGGTCGCGTGCCTGAGGCGCACGCCGACGAGTCGCCTCCGGTGCGTCGCCTGCGCGAATTGCACGAGGAAATGCCGCAGCGTTCCGCGGTGGAGGTGTTCCACGAGGCGGCCCAGACCCACGCCGAAGGGCTGGCCCTGTACTCGCTGGGCCAAATCGACCTGATCCAGCGCGCGCGCATCGATGATCTGTTCTACGCCATCGCGCATGCGGTCAAGGCCAGGTTGACCTACGACGAAAAAAGCCACCGTGACCTGCTTGACGAACTCAACGAGCGGCTGGTGGACAAGTACTTCGCCAACTTCAGCGTGTTCGAATCGATGCCGGACGTGTGGGCGATCGATCAGGTGTTTCCGATCGCGCCGATCGAACGACTGGACGAGGTGCCAACCCGCCGCGGGATCATCGCCGACCTGACCTGCGATTCAGACGGCAAGATCGACACCTACGTCGAGAATGAAGACCTCGACAGTTCGCTACCCCTGCACGAACTGCGGCCTGGCGAAAGCTACCGGATCGCGTTCTTCCTGATCGGCGCCTATCAGGAAATCCTCGGCGACATCCACAACCTGTTTGGCGACACCGATGCCATCGAGGTGAGGGTGCTTGAAGACGGCTATGCGATCAGCCAACAGCGCCGCGGCGACACCACTGACGTGATGCTGGATTACGTTGGCTACAGCCTCGACGACCTGCGCCGCGCGTATGTGGCCAAGGTAGAGGCCGCGAACCTGTCCGCTGACGAAGCCATGCGCCTGAAAGCAATGCTGGAAGCCGGGCTGACGGCCTACACCTATCTGGACGATAGCCCCCAGCCCTGAAGGTCCAACGCGCGTCTGCGTACGGTCGGATTTTGGCAAGTGTCGGCACTGCGGCCCGGGGTGAGGCCTCACGTCGGCCCGCATTCAAACCTCCATCCGGATAAAGAGATTTATTGCAAGCTCGAGCGCAGTTGCAGATAGTGCCGGGCGAGACAATCAACGAGACCGGTCAGCGGGTGCAGGAAGCGGCCGAGCCGGGTGTGGTCTGGGGGGGGCCATGCCGCAAGCCATCATCCATACGATCGGTACGGCGATCTACTTCGTTTTCTTCTTGCTGTTCCTGTGGGCGCAGCGTATTCCCGGCAATCACCGAGGCGTGGGTTGGTGGGCAGCGGGTGTCGGTTTTGCATTCACTGCGCGGATGATGTTGATCGCTCTGCTGGCGTGGTCCGGCGGAGCACCGCTGTCAGTGCTGTACTCGATGCTGATCCTGATCGAGAAATATTGCCTGCTGATGGGCATGGCGCGGTTTTTCGATCGTTTGCTGCCCGTGCGGGCATTGCTGGTCGCGTTACTGTTGGCAGAGTTCTGGGTGGTTGGCTGCGCTGCGCTGGGCGCTTCGAGTTTCGTGCGAGGCTTGGGCGCCGGCCTGGCCAATGCAGGACTGTTGTTGTATGCCGCATGGGTTGCGTACACCTGTCGGCATCGCGTGACCCGGCACTGGCTGATCGTGTTCACGGTGGTGTGCATCGCATTGGCTGTCCATTGGACGGCAGCATTCCCGATCATCAGGGTGGCACCGTCTTGGGCGCAGTACGGGTTCTTGTTGGGCACCGTATTGGTACTGGCCCAGTATTTCTGCCTGTTGGTCTTGGTCTTTGCGCGCACGCACCAACGGTTGTTGGAGGCCAAGTCCAAGGCCATGGATCTTGCTTTCCAGGACCCGCTCACCGGACTCAACAATCAGCGCTACATGCAGGCCTTGTTCGAGGACGCGTTGTTGTTGGCCAATCGATCGCATCAGGTGACGGCAATCCTGTTCATCGATCTGGACCACTTCAAGCAGGTCAATGACCGTGGAGGTCATCGCGTGGGCGACGAGGTGCTCAAAACCGTGGCGGAGCGCTTGCGACACGTCACCCGCGGCACGGATATCTGCGCACGTTTGGGTGGCGACGAGTTTGCGGTCGTGTGCCCGCAGTTGGCGGATGCCGATCAGGCGCGCCGGGTGGCGGAGAAATTACTGGAATTCCTGAGTGAGCCCTATTGGGTGGATGGCACGGCATACCAAATCGGCGCGAGTATCGGGATCAGCCTGTATCCAAGCCATGCAGAAACCCTTCAGGGTCTGTTGGAGCTGGCTGACAAGGCGATGTACCAGATCAAGCGCGATGGCAAGCATGGATATGCCATGCATGGGGATGCGGCCACGTGCTGATTCCGGGAAGTCCTTCGTGGTCGCTTCAGCGTGAAGCAATCGAGGCAGAAGCTGATTCGCTTTCGGAAGGCGATGTCAGGCGATGAGATCTCCTGGCTTGGAGATCACGGGTCCAGCTTCAGGGAATTCCACCGTGTAGGTCAGCCAGCGCGCGCCACCTGGAATCCTGCGAACGACTGCGAGGTCGGCATCAACTCGATGCGGTTGATGTTCAGGTGCGCAGGCTGGCTGGCGACCCAGAAAATCGTCTCGGCGATGTCGTCGGCGGTCATTGGATTGGCGCCGCCATAGAGTTTGTCGGAGGCGGCCTGGTCGCCGTGGGTGCGGACGACCGTGAACTCGGTCTCGGCCATGCCCGGTTCGATCGCGGTCACGCGCACGCCGGTGCCGTGCAGGTCGGCGCGCAGGCCCAGCGAGAATTGGCTGACGAAGGCCTTGGTGCCGCCGTAGGCATTGCCGCCGGTGTAGGGATAGGTGGCGGCGGTGGAGCTGATGTTGATGATGGCGCCCTGGCGCGCAATCAGCGTCGGCAACAGGGCATGGGTCAAGGTCACCAGCGCCGTCACGTTGGTGTCGATCATGGTTTTCCAGTCCGACAGCAGCGCGTCCTGTGCCGGTTTCGTCCCTTGCGCCAGGCCGGCGTTGTTGACCAGCAGGTCGATGCCGCGGAAGCGCTCCGGCAGTGAATCCAGTACGGCTCGCATCGCTGCTTCGTCGCGGATATCGAAGCAGGCGGTGTGCAGCGCATCGCCGAGTTCGGCACGCAGGGCATCGAGGCGGTCGGCGCGGCGGCCGGTGGCGATGACCTGCCAGCCGTTGTCGATGAGGCGGCGCGCGGTGGCGCGGCCGAAGCCGGCGGTGGCGCCGGTGATGAAGGCGGTGCGGTCGTGCGGGTTGTCCATTGCTGCATTTTAAGGCAACGCTGTTTTATTCGGCGTGAGCTGCGTTCGGGCATGCGCCGAACGCAGCGTGTGCTGACACGTCCAGCAGGGACTTTTTCAGCATTGTCTCAAGGCAACGCTTATCGAGTCAGCGTCACCTGCCGATCACGGACGGTCAGCCGCGTGCATGCAATGTGGATCACCAGAGACCTGGCAGCAGACGTGCCGTTTGTCGCGCATAGATGGGGTAGGCCTCGGGGAACGCCTGCGCCAACACGTGCTCCTCGATGCGGATGCGGCGCAGGAAGACGGTAAGGATCGGCACCAGGATGAGCGCCATCGACACGCCATCGCCTTGGCACAGGGCCAAGCCGGTAAAGCTGGTGAGGGCGCCGGTGTAGGACGGGTGGCGCAGCCAGCGGTAGGGGCCACTGCGAACGAGGTGCTGGTCGTCGCAGGTGGCGACGTCGACGGTGAAGAATCGCCCCAGCACGCGGATTGACCACCAACGCAACAGCAGGCCCGCGGCGATCAGTCCCAACCCTGCCAGGAACACGGCGGGCCGCACCGACGCGGGCAGCGGCAACAGTCGGAAGTACGAGACAAACACACCCACGAAAATGCTGGCGCCGATGGTCCACCACAGCAGCTTCAGGCTGCCTTGGTCCTGGCGGTTGCTGCTTGCTGCAGCGCGGCGGCGCAGGCTGAGCCAGAGTTCGCCCGCGATCCAGGCGGTGATCAGGCCGTAGTACAACCATGCAGGTGCCATGTGCGGATCCCGTGGGATGTGTCGGGCGCAATCTTGCGCCGTCCGCCGTTCGTCATCAGTGACATCCATCATGCGCTGTGCATGATGGCCGGCCGCGCAGTTACTTGGCCTTGATCGCCATCGCCGGCAGGCCACCGCCCGACAGCTTGGCCTTGGCTTCGGCCAACTCGGATGCGGTGCCATAGGGCCCCATCCGCACACGATAGACAGTCCTGTCGCCGACCTGGGCCGATTCCACGCGTGCGCTCAGGCCCAACAGCGCAATCTTGGCCTTGACCGCCTCGGCATCGCCCGAAGCGCCGAAGGCGCCGGCCTGCAGGATGTAGCGGGCAGCGTTGGCGCTGGTGGCGGGCTCCGCGACAGGAGCGGCTGCATTTGCCGTGCTGGCGGACCCGGGTTCCCCAATGGGCGTTGGCAGGGCATTGTCCGACGCAGCGGCGGCCGCGGCGTTGGGATCGTGCTGGGCAGCGCGGGCGCGTGCCTCGGCTTCGGCCTTGGCGCTGGCGGCGAGTTCGGCATCGGTCAATTGCACGCCCTCGCCTGGAAGCAGCGTATAGAAGTCGTAGCGCGGTTTGGGCGGTTCCGCATTGGCAGGTTTGGGGGCGTCCGTCGCAACGTCCGGCGCGATGGTGTCGCCGTGCGCCATGGTGGGTTGGGCATTCGGATTGGGTATCGGCCCGACGCGCAGGAAACCATCACCCGAAGCGGGTTTCAGCAGGCGCGGGACCACCAGGACGGCGGCCAACGTCAGCGCTGCACCCAGCAACAGCCACGCCCAGCCAGGCAGGCTTGCCGAACCGTTGCGTCGCGCTTGCGATTTGCCACGTCGTGTTGCCATCACATGCTCTCCGGGGCGCCAACGCCCAGCAGTTCCAGGCCATTGGCCAATACCTGGCGGGTGGCCAGCGCGAGGGTCAGGCGCGCATCGCGCAGTGCGGTATCCGTCACCAGCACCGCTGACGCGTGGTACCAGGTGTGGAAGGCATTGGCGAGTTCGCGCAGGTATTGCGCGATCAGGTGCGCTTCCAGCGTCGCGCCTGCGGCCTCGACGACTTCGGGATAACGCGACAGTTCGCGCATCAGCTCCTGCGCGGGCAGATCGTCCAGCAGGTGCAGCTGTGCATTGCCGTTGCCGGCATCGAAGGCATAGCCCTTCTCGCCGGCTTGCCGCAGCAGGCTGCACACGCGGGCGTGGGCGTACTGCACGTAGTAGACCGGGTTGTCGTTGGATTGCGAGCGTGCGAGGTCGATGTCGAAAGTCAGCTGCGAATCCGGCTTGCGGGCGATCAGGAACCAGCGGGTAGCGTCGCGCCCGGCCTCGTCGATCAGGTCACGCAGGGTGAGGTAACTGCCGGCGCGCTTGGACAGTTTCACCTCCTCGCCGCCGCGCATCACCGTCACCATTTGGTGCAGCACGTAGTCCGGATAGCCGGCCGGGATGCCGCAATCCAGCGCTTGCAAACCGGCCTTCACCCGCGCCAGCGAGCCGTGGTGGTCGGCGCCCAGTTCGGTCACGGCACGCTGGTAACCGCGCTGCCATTTGCTCAGGTGATAGGCCACGTCCGGCACGAAATAGGTGTAGCTGCCGTCGGATTTGCGCATCACCCGGTCTTTGTCGTCACCAAAATCGGTGGTGCGTAGCCACAGCGCGCCGCCGTCTTCGTAGGTGTGGCCGGCGGCCGTCAATGCGGTGACGGTTTCTTCCACCTTGCCGTCGGCATACAGGGACGATTCAAGGAAGTAGCGATCGAAGCTGACTCCGAACGCGGCCAGGTCCTCGTTCTGCTCGCGGCGCAGATAGGCCACGGCGAATTGGCGGATGGCATCGAGGTCGTCGGCGTCATTCTTGCCGGTGACGACGTGGCCTTCGACTTCCACCGCATCCCCGCGCAGGTAGGACTGCGCCACATCGGCGATGTAGTCGCCGTTGTACGCATCGGCCGGCCAGGTGTCGTCGCCCGGTTTCATGCCCTTGGCGCGGGCTTGGGTGGAGATGGCGAGGTTGTTGATCTGCACGCCGGCATCGTTGTAGTAGAACTCGCGCGCCACGTTCCAGCCGTTGGCGGCCAGCACCCGGGCGATGCAGTCGCCGATCACCCCGGCGCGGCCGTGGCCGACATGCAGTGGACCGGTGGGGTTGGCCGAGACGTATTCCACGCCGACAGTGACACCGCGCCCGCTGGCATTGCGGCCGAACGCGGCACCGGCGGCGTGGACATCGCGGACCTGCTGTTGCCAGGCCGCGGGCGCGAGGTGGAAATTGATGAACCCGGGACCGGCGATTTCGACCGTGGCGATCGCTTCCGAGCGAGGCAATGCATCGACCAATTGCTGCGCCAACACGCGCGGGTTGGTCTTGGCTGCCTTGGCAAGGAGCATTGCCGCATTGGTGGAAAAGTCGCCGTGCGCACGCTCCTTGGGGCGCTCGATCACGAACGCGGGCACAGCGAAGTCGACGGGCAGGGTGCCGGAGGCGCGCAGGGCGGACAGGCCCTGTTCGATCAAGGCGGCGATCAGGTCGCGGAGCTGGAGATTCACGGGGTGCGGGGGTGGCGATTCATCAATCCTCCATTGTACGCGAGCGCTTGCGCAGGCTCCTGCAGCGCGGGGGTGATGCCTGCATGGGCGGAGCCGAGGTTGGCCGCGTTGGGGGGCTTCAGACCATCCCAAGTTCCGCCATCGAGGTGGGCGGGCCGTCACCGATCACGAAGTGGTCGAGCAGGCGCACATCGATCAGGGCCAGCGCCTGCTTGAGCCGCATGGTCACGGCGCGGTCGGCGGCGCTGGGCTGCGGGTTTCCGCTGGGGTGGTTATGGCCGACCATGGCCGCCGCCGCCCCGTGCGCCAGAGCACGCTGGACGATGATGCGCGGATGGACTTCGGCGCCGTCGATGCCGCCGCGGAACAGTTCCTCGAAGCCCAGTGCGCGGTGGCGGGTATCCAGATAGAGCACGGCGAATGCCTCATGTCCAAGGCTGCGCAGGCGCTGGGCGAAATAGCGCCCGGCGGCACGCGGTTCGCCCAGGGCTTCGCCGCGTTCGAGTTGTGCGGCCAGGTGACGCTGGCTCAGTTCCAGCGCGGCAGCCAGCAGGCAGGCGCGGGCCGGGCCGATGCCAGGTAACCGGGTCAGCGCCGGTGCGTCGAGATCCAGCAGGCGGCGCAGCCCGCCGCCAGTCCCCAACAGCCGACGTGCACTGCCGACGGCGTTGAGCCCGGCGCTGCCGGAGCCGAGGAACAGGGCCAACAGCTCCGCATCGGACAGGTGGCCGGGGCCGCGGGCCAGCAGCTTTTCACGGGGGCGTTCGGATTCTGGCCAGTCGCGAATATGCATGTGGCGATCGTCCATGAGCCCGGGCACGCTCGGAAGCGGCGTTTGCCCCAGCTTCGGGTAAGCTTCGGGGCTGGAATGAGGTCAGGGAATGGCCCGAATGCAGTCTCCGCGTTTCCCCAACGGCGACTACCGCGTACTGCTGTGCGTGTGCGGGGGCGTCGCTGCCTACAAATCAGCTGCCCTCGTGCGCCTGCTGCGAGACGCAGGTGCCAGCGTGCAGGTCGCGATGACCGAAAACGCGCAACGCTTCGTCGGCGTGTCGACTTTCCAGGCACTGTCGCATCGCCCCGTGCGCACAAGCCTGTGGGACGTGCAGGCGGAAGCCGGCATGGGGCATCTCGAACTGGCGGCGTGGGCCCAACAGGTGGTCGTGGCACCGGCAACCGCAAACACGATGGCACGGATTGCACACGGACTGGCTGATGACCTCGTATCCACCCTGTGCCTTGCCACCGAAGCCCCACTGCTGGTCGCCCCGGCGATGAACCATCGCATGTGGAATCACCCCGCGACCCAGGCCAACATCGCAACCTTGCTGGGTCGCGGAGTGCGCGTGGTCGGTCCGGAGGAGGGCCCACTGGCCGAAGGCGAATCCGGGCCAGGACGCATGGCCGAGCCTGGCGCCATCCTCGCCGCCATCGAGGCCATGGCATGAATACGCCACTGGCAGGCTTGCGCATCGTCGTCAACGCAGGCCCGACATTCGAGGACATCGATCCGGCGCGCTACCTGGGCAACCGCAGCAGCGGCAAGATGGGCTTCGCCATTGCGGACATCGCGGCACGACGAGGCGCCGAAGTCGTGCTGGTGGCCGGGCCCGTGCACTTGCCTTCGCCAGCCGCGGTCCTCCGGGTGGACGTGCGCAGCGCGGCACAGATGCACCAAGCGGTGATGGATGCGCTTCCCTGCGACATCTTTATCGGTGCCGCTGCGGTGGCCGATTTCACTCCGCGCGCCGCCTTGGACCGCAAACTCAAGAAGCAACCCGGCCAAGATGTATTGGTGCTCGAGTTGATCAAGACCCGGGACATCCTCGCTGAAGTCGCCGCCCACCCCCAGCGACCGACCTTGGTGGTGGGGTTCGCTGCGGAGACGAACGACGTGGCGGCCTATGCCCGCAGCAAACTCGAACGCAAGGGATTGGACATGATCTGCGCCAATCAGGTCGGGCTTCCTGGCTGCGGGTTCGAAAGCGACGACAACGCGCTGCTGGTCATCGACGGCAGCGGCGAACGCCCCCTTGGGCCCGCACCCAAGCATGCGCTGGCCGCGTCCCTGCTGGACCTGATTTCCGCACGCCTGCGCAAGGACACTGCATGAGCGCGCTTACGGTGCAGGCCAGGGTGCTGGACGCCCGTTACGGGCAGGACTGGCCACTGCCCGCATATGCCACTGACCACAGTGCCGGGATGGATCTGCGCGCCGCACTGGACGCGGACCTGGAATTGGCCCCGGGAGCGACCGCACTGGTCCCATCCGGCCTTGCCATCCATATCGGCGATCCCGGCCTGTGCGCAGTCATCCTGCCCCGCTCGGGTCTTGGGCACAGGCATGGCATCGTCCTGGGCAACGGAACCGGACTGATCGATGCTGACTATCAAGGCCCGCTCATGGTCAGCCTGTGGAATCGCGGGCAGGAGGCGTTCACCATCCAACCCGGCGACCGGATCGCCCAACTTGTCCTGTTGCCGGTGATTCACGCCGAACTGCAGGTGGTGGATACTTTCGAGGAGAGTGCGCGCGGGCAGGGTGGCTTCGGCCATACTGGAATTCGCTGAAGGGGGAGCGTCCATGGCAGTGTTGGGTCTGGGTGGCAAACGTGACAAGGATGAGTCCGCTGGTGAAGGTCGACCCAAACTGGAGTTTGACCCGCTGCAGGCGGCGCGGGCATTGCCGTGGCTGGTCGGGCTGATCTCGGCGCTGGCGCTCTGGTGCCTTGTCACCGGAGGCTTGCGCCTGCGCGATGACAACCGCATCCATGCCCTCGAAGCAGCACGTGACGAAGTCGCCACGACCATCCGGCGAGGCTTGGACGAGCAGCGTCGCGCCCTTGCCGCGAGGCTGGCGGCGGCGGACGTCAAGGCGGCGTTGGTCCTGGGGGGGGCCCAGGGAGCAGCCGCACTGCGCAAGGCATGGCCGGGATTGCTCCGCGCCGAGGCTTGGCCGGCGGACTTGGACAGCCTGTATGCCGGCCTGCCGCACAGCGGTTTCGGCACTCTGGCAGCTGCCGAGGCTGCCCTGTCCACCGGCAAGACAAGCGTGCGGATCGTGCAGAAGGGTGGAACCCATCGACTGGCGATGGCCACACCTGTTCGCACGACACAAGCGTTGGTGGTCTACGTCGAACTGCCCATGGACAGCTTGAGCAACACGTTCGATACGGTCCAAATGCCGGGCGCCGTTTATTTGGCCCTGCGCCAGGGCCAGCAGAGTGTGGTTGAAATCGGTGACAAGGACCTCAATCAGTCAGCGGAAGCACTGGCGGTCAAGATCCCCGACAGTGAAATGCGCATCGTGGCTGCCACGCCGGACGAAACCCAGGTGCCATTCGGCTTGGGCGGTCCGGCGGGAATCGTGCTCGGGCTGGTGCTCACGATGATTGCGGCCGCGCTGTGGCTGATCCTGCGCCCACGCCTGCTGGCCATGGGCGGGCAGGTCGAGGTGGAAGCCGGCCCGACCCTGGCGGAACTGGAACCCGCGAAACCGGCGGTGGAGCGCACGCTGACCGAGCGCATCAAGGAAGAACCCAAGCCTGCGAGGGAAAAGGCTCCGGTCGTGATCGACCACCGCATCTTCCGCGCCTACGACATCCGCGGGGTCATTGGCCACTCCCTCGACAGCGGTGTGGCCGAATTGATCGGCCAAGCGATCGGATCGAGCATGGCTGAACAAGGACTGGATTCGATCGTGGTCGGTCGCGACGGCCGCCTGTCGGGACCGGAACTGATGCAGGGCCTGATCTCCGGCCTGCGCAAGGCCGGACGCAACGTGATCGACATCGGCATGGTGCCGACCCCGGTCGTGTATTTCGGCTGTTACCACCTGCGTACGGGTTGTGGCGTGGCGATTACGGGCAGCCACAATCCACCCGACTACAACGGTTTCAAGATCGTGGTTGGTGGCGAAACCCTCGCCGGGGCCGCGATCAAGGACCTGCATGCTCGGATCGCCGAGGATCGGCTGCTGGAAGCGCAGGCCCCGGGAACGCTCGTCGAACGAGACATCAGCCACGACTACGTGCAGCGCATCGCCGGCGATGTCCAGATCGGCGAGCGCCTGAAAGTCGTGGTCGACGCCGGCAATGGGGTGGCCGGAGAGATCGGCCCGCAAGTCCTGTCCGCGCTTGGCGCCGACGTCACGCCGTTGTTCTGCGACATCGACGGCGATTTCCCCAACCACCATCCGGATCCCAGCGAACCACGCAACCTCGAGGCGCTGATCCAGATGGTCCAGAGACTCGATGCGGACATCGGCTTGGCATTCGATGGCGATGGCGACCGCCTCGGCGTCGTCACCAAGTCCGGCAAGATCATCTACCCGGATCGGTTGCTGATGCTGTTCGCGGCCGACGTGCTGGAGCGCAACCCGGGCGCGGTGATCGTCTACGACGTCAAGTGCACTGCGCGCCTGTCGACCCAGATCCTGCGTCACGGCGGCAGCCCGATGATGTGGAAGACCGGGCACTCGCTGATCAAGTCCAAGATGCGCGAGACCGATGCCGCGCTCGCCGGCGAAATGAGTGGTCACTTCTTCTTCGCAGAGCGCTGGTACGGATTCGACGACGGCATCTACGCTGCGGCGAGGCTGCTCGAGATCCTCGACGTGCAGGGCCAGCCGGCCGAAGACGTGTTCGCCGCTCTGCCTGATGGGATTTCGACCCCCGAGATCAAGGTCGAATTGCCGGATGAGACGGACCCCCACGAATTCGTCGACCGCCTGCGCATTTCAGCCACGTTCGAAGGTGGCCGCCTGACCAGCCTCGACGGCGTGCGCGTGGATTGGCCGGATGGCTGGGGGCTGGTGCGCGCGTCCAACACCACCCCGGTGCTGGTCATGCGCTTCGACGCCGACAGCAACGAAGCCATGGCGCGCATCCAGCGGGTGTTCTCGAGCAACATGCTGGCACTGGAACCGGACCTGCAGCTGCCGTTCTGAGACGTTCGCGGGGACGTGCCCGGCCTCGGCTTCAATGGGTCGCCGGCACTGGCGCGGAAGGCGCCGGTGAAGCGGATGCAGCCGCGCCCTGGGTGGCACCGGCATCGGTTTCCATGCGGGTTTCCCGATACCGTTGCAAGGAATCCTGCATCTCGGTTTCCAACGCGGCCCGTTCGGACAATTGATTGCGCAGGATCTGCTGCTGCCGCAGCAGTTCGGAGTGCTGTCCTCGGATGGTGCTGGTCAGTCCCTGCGGCACAGGTGCATTGGCCAGTTCCTTGTCCCCTGCCTGCTGCAACAGCGAAAGCAGGCTCAGGCGAAGATTGGAAACCCCCAGCTGACTGGACTTGATTGCCTCATCCAGGAGCCCGGTCCGCTCGCCATAGGCTTGCCGAAGCTCTTCCTCGCTGCGGTAGGACTCGACCATCGCCAAGTCGCGCCGGCGCTGCGCGGCCTGCGCATCGGCCTGCAACTGCGCCGCCCTGACCGCCGCCGCGGCCGCAATGCGTTCGTCAGCCGTCAGTGCGCGCCCGACCGAACCCGTTTCCAGCCCGGTCCGCGCACTGAACTCCGTGCGTGCCGAATTGGCTGCAGACGCAGGCAGCGCATCCCCACAGACTCGCCTTCCACCCTCGTCCCAGCAATAGATCCGCTTCTGGGCTGGCGGCTGGCTTTGGGCCATGGCGGCGCCGCTTCCGGCCACAGCCAGGGCCGCAAGTAACGCGATGGTGCGGCCAGGTATCGACATTGCAACCTCCTCCACGCGGCAGACGGTTCAACCCACGCCATAGTGCGTGCGGTAGGCGGACAGGGCGTCGCGATGGCCATCAAGTTCGCCGTTTTCCGCTGCGAACGCAAGCAGGTCGTCCAGGCCGGCCACCGCAATCACCGGGATCCCGTGTTCCCGCGACACCGATTGCGCGGCTGATTCGGCGGCCCCCTCGTGCACGCGTTCCTGTCGGTCCAGTGCGATGACGATACCTGTTGCCTTGCCGCCGGCCTCGGCGATGATCGAGAGCGATTCACGGATCGCCGTACCCGCGGTAATGACGTCGTCCACGATCAGCACATTGCGACCGGAAAGCCCGGCACCAATCAGGCTTCCACCCTCGCCATGGTCCTTGGCCTCCTTGCGATTGAATGCCAGCGGCAGGTCGCGGCCGCGACGGGCGAACTCGCAGGCCAGTGCCGTGGCCAGTGGAATCCCCTTGTAGGCCGGGCCGAACAGCAAATCGAATTCCAGTTTCGCGGCGTCCACTGCATCCGCATAGCAGGCGGCGAGTCCTGCCAGCACCGCGCCCGAATCGAAGCGACCGGCGTTGAAGAAATACGGGCTGACGCGCCCCGATTTCAGCGTGAACTGGCCGAATCGCAGTGCATCGGCTGCCAGCGCGAGCTGCAGGAAGCGGCGGCGGTGGTCGGCTGTCATCGGGTTGTCGGCATCATGCAGGGGCGTGGGTGCAAGCGTAGCGCATGCCTCCCCACAGTTGCGCTTATGCTTGTGAACTCCGGGCGATCGCAAGATTGCCGTTTTTCATCCCCCGCCACGGATCCCCGCCCTGCCCCATGCGCATCCTCAGCTTTAACGCCAATGGCCTGCGTTCGGCCGCCAGCAAGGGGGTTTTCGACTGGTTCGTCGCGCAGGACATCGACGTACTGTGCGTGCAGGAGACCAAGGCGCAGGAATCCCAGTTGGACGATGCGGTATTCCGTCCATCCGGCTACCGGCGCTGGTGCAAGGATGCGCAGAAAAAGGGCTACAGCGGGGTGGCGATCTACAGCCGGCGGGAACCGGACGAGGTGCGCACCGCGCTGGGCTGGGCGCCGTTCGATGACGAAGGGCGCTACCTCGAGGCACGCTTCGGCAAGCTGTCGGTGGTCAGCTTCTACATTCCGTCCGGCAGCTCCGGTGAGGAGCGGCAAGGCTTCAAGGAAGAGGTGCTGGCCTGGTTGAAACCGATCATGGACGGCTGGCTGGCCAGCGGCCGTGAGTACGTGTTGTGCGGTGATTGGAACATCGTGCGGGCGAAGAACGACATCAGGAATTGGACCGGCAACCAGAAGAACTCCGGCTGCCTGCCGCACGAGCGTGCCTGGCTCAGTGGCTTGATTGCCGATGATTGCCACGACGGCTTGATCACGCCGCCGGCGCATGGCTGGAAGGACGCCTTCCGGGTCGCCAAGCCGGACGCGGTGGAGTATTCGTGGTGGTCGCAGCGCGGTGGCGCGCGCGCCAACAACGTCGGCTGGCGGATCGATTACCAAATTTGCACGCCGGGGATCGCCGCCGGCATCCGCCACGCCGAAATCTTCCCGGAACCGAAGTTTTCCGACCACGCCCCCTTGCTGGTGGAGTACGCCGATTGAACACCGCGTCCAAGCCGAACAAGCCCTCCGTCTGGCAGTCCTTCCGCCAGCCAGCCGCCGGTACCATGTTCTTCTTCGGGTTCTCCTCCGGTCTGCCATTCCTTCTGGTTGCCGGAACGCTCGCGTTCTGGCTGAAGGACAACCACATCGTGCTGAAGGACATCACGATGATCGCCAGCGCCGGCATGCTGTATGCCTTCAAGTTTGTGTGGGCGCCGCTGCTTGATCATTGGCGATTGCCGGTGTTCGCGCGGATGGGGCGTCGCCGCGGCTGGCTGCTGATGGCGCAGCTTGGGGTGATCGTGAGCCTGTTGGCGATGGCGGCGATCACGCCGACACAACTGGGCATGTTCATCGCGGCAACGCTCGGGGTGGCGTTTTTCGGTGCCACTCAGGACATCGCCGTGGATGCCTACCGCATCGAGATCGCCCCGGTGGACGCGCAGGGTGCGCTGGTGGCGACCTACTCGCTGGGCTATCGCATCGGTTTGATCGTGGCCGGCGCGTTTGCCGCGATCATGGCCGACCACATCGCCTGGTCCTTGGTCTACGTGGCGATGGCGACCGCCATGCTGATCCCGCTGGTTGCCAACCTGATGGCGCGTGAGCCGGAGGTCCAACTCGGAAAACGCCACCCGCGCTGGCGCGATGCGATGGTGGGCGCGGTGGTGGATCCTTTCGCGGACTTCTTCCGCCGTTTCGGTTGGGTGTTGGCGTTGACCGTGCTCGCCTACATCCTGCTGTTCAAGGTGCCGGAGCAGGCCACCATTGGCGGCATCATGAGCCCGTTCTACATCGACCAGGGCTTCACCAAGACCCAGATTGGCACGATCACCAAGCTGTGGGGCGTGTGGGTCGGCATCCTTGGCGTGTTCTGCGGCGGTGCCTTGGTGACCCGGATGGGCGCGTGGAAGTCGCTGGGCCTGATGATGCTGGTCTGCGGCAGCTGCAACCTGCTGTATCTGTTGCTGATGGTGCACAAGGGCGATCTGGTGATACTTACCGCGGTGATTTCGGCAGAGAACTTCACCCTCGGCATGCTCGGGCCGCCGACGGTGGCCTTCCTGTCGGCGCTGGTCAATCCGAAGCACACCGCCACCCAATACGCCCTGCTCAGTTCGCTGGTGAACCTGCCGGGCAAGGTCCTTGGCTTCTTCGCCGGCGGGATCGTCATGGCGACCGGCTATGGCATGTATTTCGTCATCACCGTGCTGGCCCTGATCCCGGCGGCACTGCTGTACGTGTGGCTGACCCCGAAGCTGCGCGCGCGGGTCTTCGATCCGGCGGCTCAGGCCGGATAAAGCGCGCCCAGCACCCGTAGCCCGGCCGCGCCGGTCACCGCCGGCAGGTTGCCGGGCCGGCCAGCCAGATATTCGCGGGCCAGCCAGGCGAAGGCCATTGCTTCGACGAAATCGGGATCCAGCCCGTGTGGTGTCGTGGTGTCGACAGTCACCTCAGGCATTGCCTTGGCCAATGCCGCCATCAGCACCGGGTTGTGCACGCCGCCACCGCAGGCGATGACGCGCTGCGTCTGCGGCTGGCCGGTGCGCAAGGCATCAGCCACGCTGCGCACAGTCAGCGCCAGCAGGGTTGCCTGCACGTCGGCGGGAGTCTCCTCGCCGCTCAGGGCGGCCTCCACCCAGTCCAGATGGAACTGGTCGCGGCCGGTCGACTTTGGCGGCGGCTGCGCAAACCACGGTTCGTCCAGCAGGCGCGCCAGCAGCGCGGCATCGACTTCCCCGGTGGCCGCGAACGCGCCACCCTCGTCAAAGCCCTGTCCGGTATGGCGCAGGCACCAGGCGTCCATCAGGCCATTGGCCGGGCCGGTATCGAAACCGCGCACCACGCCCTGCGCGGGCAGCAGGGTGAAATTGGCGATCCCGCCAA
>NZ_JADZDS010000023.1 GCF_020850895.1 Thermomonas sp.
GCGCGGCGCGGACATCGGCGGCGGCGATCAGGTCGGCGATGGCCTCGGCCTGCACCAGGTCGAGTTTGCCATTGAGGAAGGCGCGCTGGCTGAATTCCCCGGGCAGCGCCTGTCGCGCGCCCAGGCGAATGCAGCATTGGACAAGCTGATCCAGCACCACCGGGCTGCCGTGTGCCTGCAGCTCGACCACGTCCTCCCCTGTGAAACTGGCCGGGCCACGAAAGGCCAGCACGATCCCATCATCAATCGTGGTGCCATCGACCTCACGGAAACGGACGAAGGAAGCGCGCCTGACTCGCAGCTGGCGCCCGCAGACCGCCTGACCGACATCCCACGCCATCGGTCCCGAGAGCCGCACGATACCGACGCCACCCGGACCGGTCGCCGTGGCGATGGCCACGATGGTGGCGTCAGGCGGCGGGTGTGGCATGTTCGGCTACTCCTGTGGCGCTGGGGCGTCCACCCTGCGCTCAGCTGACCGTATGCGCGGCCGGCGGATCCGCATAGCGCTTCATGTTCATCCACTGCTGGAGCATGCCCAGGGCGCCATTCGTGACCCAGTACAGCACCAAGCCGGCCGGGAACATCGCGAACATGACCGCCATCACCACCGGCATGGCCTGCATCATCTTGGCCTGGATCGGATCCATGCCCACGGTCGGCGTCATTTTCTGGGTCAGGAACATCACCACGCCATTGAGGATCGGCAGGATGAAGTAGGGATCCTGTGCAGTCAGGTCATTGATCCAGCCCAGGATCCACGGTGCCTGGCGCAGCTCGATCGCCTCGATCAGCACGTAATACAGGGCCAGGAAGATCGGCATCTGGATCAGCAGCGGCAAGCAGCCGCCGGCCGGATTGACCTTCTCGCGCTTGTACAGGTCCATCATCGCCATCTGGAACTTCTGCTTGTCGTCGCCGTAGCGTTCCTTGAGTTGCTGGATGCGCGGCTGGAACTTGCGCATCTTGGCCATCGACTGGTACTGCTTGGCCGACAGTGGAAACAGCAGCAGCTTGATCAGCAGCACCAGCAGCACAATCGCCCAGCCCCAGTTGCCGGTGAGCTTGTGCAATTGGGTCAGCAGCCAATGGATGGGTTTGGCGATTGCGGTGAAGATGCCGTAATCCAGCGACAATCCGAGGCCGGGGGCAACCGCATCCAGCAGCTGTGCGTCCTTCGGCCCGAGCCACAGGGTTGCCGTGCTGGAAAACCGCTGTCCCGGATCCAGTGTCACCCGCGGGCCGCGGGCGTCGACTTCGTAGAGATTGCCGCGTTGGGCGAGCGAAAACAGTGCCCCCTGGTCCCGCTGGGGAACCCAGGCCGCAAGAAAATAATGCTGCGACAGGCCGATCCAGCCACCAACCACCTGTTGGTTGAGCGGACCGTCCTCGACGAAATCGGGGTACCTGCGCTTTTTGTACTTGTCCTCCGGGCTGTACCAGGCCGCGCCGTTGAGGCTGATGGTTCCCGGGTTGAAGAAGTTGCGGCCGGTCACCGGAGGCAAGCGCACGAGGCGGCGCTGGATATCCGAGATCCAGCGCGTGGTGCCGGCGTTGACGACGTCGTCGCGGATGCGCACCGCATAGCTGCCGCGGGTCAAGGTGATGCTGCGCTGCACCCGCACGCCGGATGGGGCGGTGGCCACGAACCGAGCCGTCACCTCCGCCTGGCCGGGAGCCAGCGTGAAATTGCGCTGTTCCCCCACGGGCATGAACGCCAGCGCACTCCCGTCCATGCCGATCCATGTCGCGCTGGCATCGAAGTACGAATTGCGAGCCTGATCCAACAGCACCACCGGGGCCGCGCCGGGCGCACGGCTCTGCGGGAAGTGCAACAACTCGGCACGGCTGACGTTGCGTCCGTCGAGTTCCAGCGCCAGCACGTCACTGCGCAGTCGCAGCGTTGGGCCGCGCCTGGCTGCTGCCGCGGCCGATGCAGGGGCAGGTGTCGGAGCCGCCGCCGGGACAGCACCCGATGCCGCCGGCACGTCTGCCGCTGGCGCCTCGGACACCGCAGCGGCCACGACGGGTTCGCTTGCCTCCTGTTCGGTACGCCACGCCTGCCACAGCAAGAACGCCACGGCTAACCAGGCAATGAACAACAGGTTGCGGGTCGAATTCATCAGGAGGGCGTCCGTGGGGAAGCGTGCGCGGGGTCCGCTGGGTCTGCAGCGGGCGGCATTGTGCCCAGCCCTGCCACTGCCGGCAACGCACCCAGCTTGAGCAACCTGTGCGCTAGCGCTGCGCGCAGTCCGGGTCCATCGATGCGGGCGGCCTCGGCCCGCGCCACCACAACGTAGGCCCCACCGCGCAATCCTTGGCGCATGGATCGGAAGCCTTCGCGCAGGGCGCGCTTGATGCGATTGCGGCCGACCGCCCGCGGGTCAACCCGGCGCGAAACCGCAAGCCCGAGCCGGGCAGGTGCCGGATCTTGCAGCCAATACAGGGTCAAGGCCGGCTCGCTGCTGCGCTTGCCGTCCTTGAAGACGCGATCGAAATCCACCTTTGCACACAACCGCGCCGAACGCGGAAAACCCGCCAGTCGCGATGGGGCAGGCAGGGCATCGGATCCTGATGATGGCAGTTGCGGCATCGCGCTGGCTCCTGATCGTCAAACGCCGGAACCGCACCGCCGCCGGGATACCCTGCAGGTCAAACAGTCAGGCGGCGACGGCCCTTGGCGCGGCGGCGTGCCAACACCTTGCGGCCATCGGCCGTCTTCATGCGGGCGCGGAAGCCGTGGTCGCGCTTGCGCTTGAGGTTGCTGGGCTGGTAAGTGCGCTTGGTGGCCATGACGGACCTGCTGTCGTTCGAATGCGGAGAAAAGACCGGAATTGTAGCCGGATTCCATTGGAACGCGCAAGCCCGAGACGACGGGAAGCTCCGGTTTGGCTCGCTCTTCCGCCGGTGCTACCCTGCCCACTTCCCGATCTGCGGCGATGGCGCACTTGCTGCCTGTTCGCTGCCGCCGCCTGAAACCACACCCGCATGGATGTCTGGCCCACCTGTCTGCAACGCCTGGAATCCGAGCTGCCACAGGAGGACGTCCGCACCTGGCTGAAGCCACTGCAGGGTGATCCCCGCGATGGCGGTCTGGTCCTGTACGCGCCCAATGCCCTGGTGCGCGAGGAAGTGCAGCTCCGTTTCCTGCCGCGGATCCGCGAGTTGGTGCAGCACTTCGCCGGCAATGCCGACGTAACCCTGGCCGTGGGTTCCCCGCCCCGCGGAAACGCCCCCGCAACGACCTCCTTGGCCACGGAATCCCAAGCGTCAGCAGAGCCCTTCCATGGCAATGTCGAAACCCATTACACCTTCGAGAACTTCGTCGAAGGCCGCAGCAACCAGCTGGCTCGGGCCGCCGCGTGGCACGCGGCCCACAAGCCGGGCGAACGCGCCCACAACCCCTTGCTGCTGTACGGGGGTACCGGCTTGGGCAAGACACACCTGATGTTTGCCGCAGGCAACGAAATGCGCCGCTTGAATCCGTCTGCGCGGGTGCTCTACCTGCACTCCAACGGGTTCTACAACGCCTTCTTCCGGGCCCTGCAGGAAAAATCCGCAGACCGCTTCAAGCGCCAGTTCCAGCAGATCGATGCCTTGTTGATCGACGACATCCAGTTTTTCGCCGGCAAGGACCGCACCCAAGAAGAGTTTTTCCATACGTTCAATGCATTGTTTGACGGCAAGCAGCAGATCATCCTGACCTGTGATCGCTACCCGCGTGAGGTCGACGGCTTGGAGCCGCGGCTGAAATCGCGGCTGGGTTGGGGCCTGTCGGTGGCGATCGATCCACCCGATTTCGAAACGCGTGCACAGATCGTCCTGTCCAAGGCCCGCGAACGCGGTGTCAGCGTGCCCGACGATGTCGCCCAACTGATCGCCAAGAAAATGCGCAGCAACGTGCGCGAGCTGGAGGGCGCGATCAACAAGCTGACCGCCCAAGCTGGCTTTCTGGGTCGCCCCGTGAACCTGGAATTTGCCCAAGAAACCCTGCGCGACCTCTGGCGCGCGCAGCAGCAGGCCATCAGCATCGCCAATATCCAGAAGGCCGTGGCAGACTACTACGGTCTGCAACTCAAGGAGATGCTCGGGAAAAAACGCACGCGCTCACTGGCGAGGCCCCGGCAAGTCGCCATGGCACTGGCAAAGGAGCTCACCGAACACAGCCTGCCGGAAATCGGCGATGCGTTCGATGGTCGTGACCACACCACCGTGCTGCACGCCTGCCGACAGATCCGGCAGCTCAAGGAACATGACGGCAAGCTCCATGAGGATTGGGAAAAGTTGCTCCGAAAGCTCAGTGAGTGAAGTGTGGGCAACTTGTGGATAAGCAAGAAGTCACCTTCAGGGGCAGGATCAACCCACAACTTATACACAAGTCAGATGGCACTTATCCATCGTGTTGCAGAGCAATAAATGTCTTATAAATCAACGCTTTAGATTCCTTATCAAGGCATTTCTTCGACACCTACAACCACGCTTTTAAAAATAATCCCTTCTTTACAAAAGCAGCTTTGCGGTGATTCGTAGGCTGAAGGTTCACATCAGGACGGAGAGTTCCCAATGCGGTTTTCCCTGCAGCGTGAGGTTCTGCTCAAGCCGTTGGCACAGGTTGTCAACGTGGTCGAACGCCGGCACACACTGCCCATCCTGTCCAATCTCCTGGTTCGGGTGCAGGGGGGGCAGTTGGAACTGACTGGAACCGATGTCGAAGTCGAGATGGTCTCGCGCGTGACTGCAGAAGAAACCGAGGCTGGGGAAACGACGGTTCCGGCGCGCAAACTGTTCGAAATCGTGCGTGCGTTGCCGGATGGAAGCCGGGTGACGGTTTCCCAACGCGAGGACAAGGTGACAGTGCAGGCGGGACGCAGCAGATTCACCCTGACCAGCCTGCCGGCCAATGATTTCCCCTCCCTGGACGAGGTGGAAGCCACCGACCGCGTGCAGGTCCCGGAGACCGGACTGCGTGAATTGCTGGAACGCACCGCGTTTGCCATGGCCCAGCAGGACGTGCGTTTCTACCTGAATGGGCTGTTGTTCGACTTGCGCAGCGACGCCCTGCGCTGCGTGGCGACGGACGGACACCGGATGGCCCTGTGTGAGATCCCGCTGGAAGAGGGGCATCCCGGCAAGCGTCAGATCATCGTTCCGCGCAAGGGTGTGCAGGAATTGCAGCGCCTCCTGGAAGGCAGCGATCGCTTGTTGGAACTCGAGCTCGGCAGGAACCACATCCGGGTCAAGCGCGATGATGTCACCTTCACCTGCAAGCTGATCGAGGGCAAGTTCCCTGACTACGAAGCGGTCATTCCGATCGGGGCAGACCGCGAGGTCAAGGTGGATCGCGAGGCGCTGCGTTCATCGCTGCAGCGCGCCTCGATCCTGTCGAACGAGAAATACCGCGGAATTCGCATCGAGGTAGCGCGAGACCTACTGCGGATCAGCGCTCATAACCCGGAGCAGGAAGAAGCGCAGGAAGAACTCGAGGCACAAACGTCGGTTGATGGCTTGGCCATTGGGTTCAATGTCACCTACTTGCTGGAGGCGTTGAGCGCGCTGCGTGACGAGTTCGTGGTGTTGCAACTGCGTGATGGCACGTCCTCGGCCCTCGTTCGTGGTGCCGACCACCAGCGCGTCCGCCACGTGGTCATGCCACTCCGCCTGTGACCCAACCGGGGGCGCGATCACACGCGGTGTGTGGCCGTGGCCAGGCTCCAAAGGTCGGTTCCGGCCACACGGGTGCATGAGTTCCAATGGAAATCACGCGCCTGCTGTTGCGCCAGTTCCGCTGTTTCGAGCAGGCGGAACTCCACCCCGCGCCAGGATTCAACCTTCTAACCGGTGCGAATGGTTGCGGCAAGACCAGTGTTCTGGAAGCCCTTCATCTCCTCGCGCATGGCCGCAGCTTTCGTGGCCGGGTGCGGGATGGATTGGTGCGACGGGGGCAGGCGGCGCTTGAAGTGGTCGCCCAATGGCACGGATCCGACCATGTGCCGCATCGATGTGGATTGCGCCACACCGGCAGCCAGTGGCAGGCGAAGCTTGACGGGGAGGATGTGCAGCAACTTGGCCACCTGCTGACTGCCGTCACCGTGGTCAGCTTCGAGCCTGATAGCCATTCCCTGGTTGATGGCGGCAGTGAATCCAGAAGACGCTACCTCGATTGGGGGTTGTTCCACGTGGAACAGGATTTCCTCCCAACCTGGCGTCGTTATTCCCGCGCACTCAAGCAGCGCAATGCACTGCTACGGCAACGGGATCCAGGGCTGCAGCTGGATGCCTGGGAACAGGAGCTTGCCCACACGGGTGAAATCCTGACCCATCAACGCGAGACCCACGTGGCGAACCTTCAACCAAGGCTGGAGCACTGCGTCCAGTCACTTCTGCCGGGCGTGGGTGCTCCAAGCATCCGCCTGCAGCCGGGATGGCGGCAGCGGGACCTGGGTCTGGGTGATGCTTTGCTGCTGGCGCGAGAACGGGATTTTGCCCTCGGACATTCCACCGTTGGTCCCCATCGCGCAGACCTGAGGATTGATCTGGATGGCATTCCAGCAAACGGTCTTTCGCGTGGCCAAACCAAACAGATGGCCCTTGCGTTGATACTGACCCAAGCCACGCTCCTGGCCGAGACCTCTGGTCATTGGCCTGTCCTGCAGTTGGACGATCTGGGGGCAGAGCTCGATCGAAATCACCAGGATCGAGCCATTGCCATGCTCGTCCGGAGCGGGGCACAGATATTGATCACGGGAAGCGAGCCCCCCCCTTGTTTGATTTCAGGCTTGACCGGGGTTGCCAGGTTTCACGTGGAACAGGCCAAGATCGAGCGGGTGTCCTAACCCATGAGGGCAATGCCGAACAAGTCCCTCCTGGAGTTGTTCAGGCCTTCGTTAGGGGATTGGGCGCGTAGGTACATCCTGTGCTTGCTATACTGTGCGCCCCTATAGCTAATGTGTCCCGGCGCGGTGTTTGCCGCGCTGTTGGGCCGAGTGCGTCGATGCAAGAATCCGATCAGACCGCGGGTGGAACGCCCGCAGGCGCCAGCAATTCCAACTACGATTCCAGCCGGATTACCGTCCTGCACGGGCTTGAGGCCGTACGCAAGCGGCCGGGCATGTACATCGGCGACGTCCACGACGGCACCGGCCTGCACCACATGGTGTTTGAAGTGGTCGACAACGCCATCGACGAGGCGTTGGCGGGCTTTGCCAACGAGATCCGGGTGACCATCCATGCCGATGGCTCGGTCGGCGTGCTCGACAACGGACGCGGCATCCCGGTCGATATCCACAAGGATGAGGGGGTTTCGGCCGCCCAGGTCATCATGACCGTGCTGCACGCTGGCGGTAAATTCGATGACAACAGCTACAAGGTCTCCGGCGGCCTGCACGGCGTCGGTGTCAGCGTGGTCAATGCGCTGTCGATCAAGCTCACGCTGGACATCTGGCGCGACGGCGGTCATTTCCAGCAGGAATACACGATGGGGGAACCGGTGTATCCGCTGCGCCGGGTCGGCGACGACGCTGGCTGCCGCGGGACCCTGGTGCGGTTCTGGCCGGCGGCCGAGGTCTTTACCGACACCGAATTCCATTACGAGATCCTGGCGCGCCGCCTGCGCGAGCTGTCCTTCCTCAATTCCGGGGTGCGCATCACCCTGGTCGACGAGCGTGGCGACGAGAGCGGGCAGGAACGCCACGACCTGTTCCATTACCAAGGCGGCATCCGCAGCTTCGTGGAGCATCTGGCGCAGTCGAAGACGCCGCTGCATCCGGCGGTGATTTCGATGCGTGGCGAGCAGAACGACATCGTGGTGGAAGCGGCCCTGCAGTGGACCGACAGCTACCAGGAAACGATGTTCTGTTTCACCAACAACATCCCGCAGAAGGACGGCGGTACCCATTTGCAGGGCTTCCGGACCGCGCTGACCCGCACCCTGGGCAAGTACATCGAGCAAAGCGGGGTTGCCAAACAAGCCAAGGTCGATCTCACCGGCGATGACATGCGCGAAGGCATGATCGCGGTGCTCTCGGTCAAGGTGCCTGATCCCAGCTTTTCCAGCCAGACCAAGGAAAAACTGGTGTCGTCGGATGTGCGGCCGGTGGTCGATAGTACTTTCGCGGCGCGTCTGGAGGAGTTCCTGCAGGAACATCCGAACGAAGCCA
>NZ_JADZDS010000024.1 GCF_020850895.1 Thermomonas sp.
CTGGACCGTTCCAGAACGCGCCTGGAGCTCGCGCTGGCGTTGCTCGTAGATTTCGCGACCGGCCATGCTGCCGAGCATCGAACCCACTGCGGTTGCCGCATAGGCGCCGGTGCCTCCACCCATCTGGCTGCCGAGCAATGCTCCAGCGATTCCGCCGATCACCGCCGCCGTGTTGCTTCCGGCGCGGGTCCCGTAGCGGCGATCGCCGTAGGCGTCCCGGCCGTAGTAAGCATACCGGTCGTAGTAGGGATCACGATCCGAGTAGGAATCCCGGCCGTAACGCCTGTCCTCGTAGCTTTCGTAACGACCCGTGGCTGCCGTTTCGCGGCAAATACGGGAAGGTGCGGGAGCGTCACCCCCGACCAGGACCGGATCCACCCGGATCACCTGGGCGTAGTCGTAATAGGTCCCGGGATCGGATTCGACGTAGGCACCCGCCTGGGCGGGCGTGTCGCCATCGTCGTAAGGAAGATCATTGGATTGGGCCAGCACGGCCGGGCAAGCGGCAACCAGACCCAAGGCAAGCAAGCAGGCAGACAGGCGCTTCATGTGTTTCCCCAGACCGGAGCCAAATGGACCGGCGTGCAGCGACATTGCATCCGCCCGGTTGACGAGAAGCTGAACACGGCAAGACTCGCCAGAGCCGTTTAACGACGCGACAGCTTGGCAAGGCCAGTCCGAAGCACTGTGTTGCAGCGCACGATCACCACTCCACGGGCTGCGCTAAGGTGGTGGGACGCCGTGACGCCCGCACATGACGCTGCAACCATCGCCATCAACGCGGACCGCCACGACGATCCTATCCAACCTGCAGCGAGGGTCCCAGGCATGTCCCACAGCACATCGCAGATCCGCAACGTGGCCTTGGCGGGCCACCCCGGCGCCGGCAAAACCACCCTGTTCGAAGCCCTGCTGCATGCCGGCGGCGCCATCCAGACGGCAGGCACGGTCGAGCGCGGCAACACGGTGTCGGATTACGATCCGATCGAACGGGAACGCGGACACTCCATCGATTCCGTCATCGCCAGCATCGATCGCCCCGGAATGCATCTCACCCTGATCGATACCCCGGGGTACCAGGACTTCCGCGGCCCGGCGCTTGGGGTGATGGATGCAGTGGAAACCATCGCAATCGTGGTTGACCCCGAAACCGGCATCGGCCACGGCACCCGCCGGATGATGCACTACGCGATCGGCCGCGGGCTGTCGCGTGCGATCGTGATCAACAAGATCGACCAAGGCCACGCCGACGGCAGCTTACTCAACGCACTACGCGAGGAATTCGGTCCGGAAGTGCTTCCGATCAACCTGCCCGCGGACGGAGGGGCGCGAGTGATCGACTGCTTCGGGGGGCGCGAGGGCGACAGCGACCTCGGCCCTGTGGCCGAATGGCACCAGAAGATCCTCGACCAGGTGGTCGAGATGAACGAAGAGGTGATGGACCGTTTTCTCGAACATGGCGAGGACGCCCTCACTGCCGAAGAGCTCCACGACGCCTTCGAACAATGCTTGCGCGAAGGCCATCTGATCCCGGTGCTGTTCCTGTCGGCGCGCACCGGCGTGGGCACGCGCAAGTTCCTCGACGTCGCCGAGCGCCTGTTCCCGAACCCCAAAGAGGCCAATCCGGCGCCATTCCGCAAGGGCTTGGGCGCCGAAATGCAGCCCGTCGTTGCCCTGCCCGATCCCGAGGCCCATGTCATCGCCGACGTGTTCAAGATCATCAATGACCCCTTCGTCGGCAAGCTCGGCATCTTCCGCGTCCACCAGGGCACGGTGAAACGCGACACCCAACTGTTCGTCGATGACGGCAAAAAGGCATTCCGGGTGGCGCACTTGTTCCGGCTGCAGGGCAAGGACCATGTCGAGATCGCGCAGGCGATCCCGGGCGACATCGCCGCAGTGGCCAAGGTCGACGAACTGCACTACGAGGCAGTCCTGCACGATTCACATGACGAGGACCGGATTTCACTGACGCCGATGGTCTTCCCGCGCGCGATGTTCGGCATGGCGATCGAGCCGGCGACCAAGGGCCAGGAACAGAAGCTGGCAACAGCGCTGGCGAAGCTCGCCGAGGAGGACCCGGCCTTCGTGGTCGAACACAGCGGCGAAACCAACGAAACCGTCATCCGCGGCCTGTCCGACCTGCACCTGCGGGTCATGCTGCAGCGCCTGAAGGACCGCTTCCAGGTCGAGGTGACGACCCGCCCGCCGCGGATCGCGTTCCGGGAAACGATCGGTGCGCCTGCCGAAGGCCACCATCGGCACAAGAAGCAAACCGGTGGCGCCGGCCAGTTCGGAGAAGTGTTCCTGCGGATCGAACCGCTGCCGCGCGGCAGCGGCTTCGAGTTCATCGACGAGGTCAAGGGCGGCACCATCCCGGGACAGTTCCTGCCGGCGGTGGAAAAAGGCGTGCGCCAGGTGCTGGCCAACGGCGCGATCGCGGGCTATCCGATGCAGGACCTGCGGGTGACGGTGTACGACGGCAAGCACCATCCGGTCGACAGCAAGGAGGTGGCATTCATCGCCGCCGGCAAGCGTGCCTTCCTCGATGCGGTGGGCAAGGCCAGGCCACAAGTGCTCGAGCCCATCGTCGAACTGGAAGTCACCGCACCGGAGTCGTACATGGGCGACATCAGCGGCGGTTTGGCCACCAAGCGCGCGCGCATCAACAGCACCGATTCACTGGCCGGTGGGGAAATCGTCATCCGCGCGCTGGTGCCACTGTCCGAGTTGGAAAGCTACGGCGCCGAGCTGAAGTCCGCCACCGCGGGTCGCGGCCGCTATTCCCTCGATTTCAGTCGGTACGAGCCGGTGCCGCCTCAGGTGCAGAAGAAACTGGCGGACGCCTACAAGCCGCATGTCGAGGAAGATTGATTCCGGCCGCAGTCCGAGGATCATCGCGTCTGACATGGGTGCGATGGTGGAACGCAACCATCCAGGAGTGCTTTGCCCCATGCGCATCTTGCAGCGTGCCGTCCTGATTGCCTCCTGCCTATTGGTTGCCTGTCGCCCATCGCCGCAGGCAGCCTCGCCATCGACGGCACAGCCGACACCCTCGGCCACGGCGGCACCGGTGGCTGCCGCCACACCCTCGGCACCCGTGGTCGACCAAGCCGACTGGACCCTGCCCGGCTGGATCACGCCGCAAACGACGCTGGCCCAGTTGCAGGCCCGTTACGGCGCCGGGAATGTCCGCAAGGAAACACTCACTGGCCCGGAAGGCATGACCTACGACGCCTACGTACTGTTCGCCGACGATCCCACCAGACGCCTCGAATTGGACCTGTTCAACGACAGCGGCGTGGACAGGATCGCAGGGATCCGCATCGTGGACACGGGCACACGCTGGCATGACGCCAATGGCTTGCACACCGGGATGACGCTCGAAGACTTGGTGGCGAAAAACGGCAAGCCGATCAGCTTCTCCGGGCTGGATTGGGACTACGGCGGCACGATCCAGGATTGGCATGGCGGAACCTTGGCGCCAACGGATCCCCTGACCACCTACCCGACAATCATCCTGACCCGCCGGACTGGCCTCGGTGAATCCGTCGCCCTGCCCGCTGGCGATGGCCTGTTCCGCAGCGACGATCCGAAATGGCCGAACGTCGGCAAGGACCTGGTGGTCGGGCAGGTGCTGATGAGCTGGCCGGACGAAAACGATTGAGGCCGTCGGCAGGTCTCAGCGCTTCGGCTTGAGCATGGTCCCGGTGCAGGTTTTTGCACCACAGCGACAGGCCCAGATCTTCTTCAGCCGCGGCGTATGCCGTTCGGCGAGGCGGATGCCGTAGTCGTAGGTGAGTTCTTCGCCGGGCTTGATCGCGCGAATCGCTTCGATGAACACCCGCGAACGTCGCGGGTCGGACGCATCCTCCACCAGCACCGCCTCGCAATTGGGCGCGCAGCTGTGGTTGATCCAGCGTGCGGCATTGCCCTCGAAATTGGCATCGATCACCCAATCCTCGTCCAGGGTGAACAGGAAGGTGTGGCCGCTTTCGATGTCGCCACTGTCATCCGCGTCCACCTCTTCGTGGCTGCGGCGACAGCCCTTGTATTCGATCAGGCGCTCGCCCTTGCCGATCGGCAGCACGGCGAACACGCCGTTGCCGTGGATGGCGGAGCGACGGGTCTGGATTTTCTTCGGCATCGGCACGCAACACGGGGAAAGTGCGCATTGTGCCCCAGCCTCGACACTTCAGTGCAACCACCACGCGCCGCCACTCCAATGCATGGCCATGCCGAAGCCGAACAGGATCCAGAATAGTTTTTTCGTGCTGCGGCTTGCGCGCCACAACAGGAACAGCGAGCCGGCTGCCAGCAGCCAGTGCAGCAGGCGCGAGCGCTCGGCGCCCTCGGCCTTGCCGACGCGCTCCACCAGATCGCCCATGCTGGCCTGGAGGCGGTCGTACAACGACACTTCGAATCGGGTCTGCGTGGACATCGGGATCTCCTGCGGCATCGTGGCGTGGCTGGAAGCGCGTCGATCCCGCTGCCTGCCATGACCGTCATTGTCCCCACGCAAGGCATCGCCACCATGCGCATCCGTCAACCCTTGCAGCTGTCCGCCCCGCGTCAACCGGGTGCGCGCGGCCGCGTTGTCGTGATCGTCAACGTCAGATTGAGGACCGCATAGATGCGAATCGCCACCACCGCACTCGTCTCCCTGCTCGCCTTCGGCCTGCTCGCCGGTGTGGGCAGCCAGGCGTCCGCCCAGCAGCGCCTGCGGCAGATGCTGGAACAACGTCGCACAAACATTCCCAGAACAGAGCTACCCGCCGGTACCCGGATCGAGCGCGATATCGCCTACGGCAATGACCCGAAGCAGCGCTATGACGTCTACCTGCCCGCACGGATGCAGCCCGGTGCGCCGATCCTGTTCATGGTCCACGGTGGTGGCTGGCGCCGCGGCGACAAGGCCTCGCCCGGTGTGGTCGGCAACAAGGCCGCGTATTGGTTGAATCAGGGGTTCGTGTTCGTTTCGACCAACAACCGACTAGTGCCGGACGCCAATCCGATGCAGCAGGCCGAGGACGTGGCGGCGGCCATTGCCTCGGTTCAGCAACACGCGCGCCAATGGCAGGCCGATCCGGGCCGGATGATCCTGATGGGGCATTCCGCCGGTGCCCACTTGGTCATGCTGGTGTCGACCAAGCCCGACCTGCTGCGCCAGGCCGGTGCCCGGCTCCCGCTCGGCGTGGTATCGCTGGACAGCGGCGCGCTTGACGTACCGGTCTTGATGAGCCAGAACCGCGTGCCCGAGCTGTATACCAATGCCTTCGGCAGCGACCCGGCCTTCTGGCGCTCGGTGTCACCGCAGCAGCAGTTGGATTGGCGTGCCCTGCCGATGCTGCTGGTGTGCTCCAGCACGCGCCATTTCCCGACTTCGCCCTGCGATGAGGCGAACAAGCTGGCCAATCGTGCGCACAGCGTATCGGTATCCGCACTGGTCCTCCGGGAAACCCTGTCGCACGGGGAGATCAATGCCCAGCTCGGCCTGCCCTCGGACTACACGCAGGCCGTCGCAGGCTGGATCAACCAGCGCTTGATGCAAGTCAGGCGCTGAACATGGCGGCGGCGGCCGCAAAATCGTACAATTTCAGTACCGATTGAACGCCGCCCCGCCATGCTTCGCGTCACCAAGCTGACCGATTACGCCACCGTCGTCCTGACCGTGCTCGCCGCACGGCCGGGCGCGGTGTTGAGTGCGCCGGAACTGGCCGAAAGCTCGGGACTGGAACAGCCCACCGTCGCCAAGTTGCTCAAGCCGCTGGCAGCCGCCGGCCTGGTGCAGGGCTTCCGCGGCGCCAGCGGTGGCTACCGCCTCGCCAAGCCCGCGGACCACATCTCGCTGATCGAAATCGTCGAAGCCATGGAAGGCCCGCTGAGCATGACCGAATGCAGCGCGGCCAGCGGTCACTGCGGAATCGAACACCGCTGCGGCGTACGCAACAACTGGCGGCGCATCAATGATGTCGTGATTGATGCGTTGCGCGGTGTTTCGCTGGCGCAGATGCTGGCCCGCGCACCGCAGTCCACCCGTTCACGCATCGCGCAGGCCTGAACACCGCCGCCATGACCCACGCCGCCAGCAAGACGCCGCCCGCAACCGGCGCGTCCAGCCAGGACCACCTCCATGAGTGAACAGCAGAACGCCGGCATCCACGCCCAACTCGGGCGCAAGTACGAGGCCGGTTTCATCACCGCGATCGAATCCGAGTCGCTGCCGCCGGGGCTGGATGAGGACGTCATCCGCGCGATCTCGGCCAAGAAGCACGAACCGGACTGGATGCTGGAATGGCGGCTGCAGGGATTTCGCCGTTTCCAGCAGATGACAGCGCCGGATTGGGCCAAGCTGCAGATGGCACCAATCGACCTGCAGGCGATCTCCTACTACAGCGCGCCCAAGGGCCCGAAATACAAATCGCTGGATGAAGTGCCGAAGGAAATCCTCGACACCTACGACAAGCTCGGCGTGCCGCTGCACGAACGCGCCAAGCTCGCCGGCGTGGCGGTCGACGCCGTATTCGATTCAGTCAGCGTCGGCACCACCTTCAAGGACGAACTGGCCAAGGCCGGGGTGATCTTCACCTCGATGAGCGATGCCATCCAGACCCATCCCGAGCTGGTGCAGCAGTACCTCGGCAGCGTGGTGCCGCAGGGCGACAACTATTTCGCCGCGCTCAACTCGGCGGTGTTCTCCGACGGCAGTTTCGTCTACATCCCCAAGGGCGTGCGTTGCCCGATGGAGCTGTCGACCTATTTCCGCATGAACGCCGGCAACACCGGCCAGTTCGAGCGCACCCTGATCATTGCCGAGGAACGCAGCCACGTCTCCTACCTCGAAGGCTGCACCGCACCGATGCGCGACGAGAACCAATTGCACGCGGCGGTGGTGGAACTCGTGGCGCTGGACGACGCCGAGATCAAGTACAGCACAGTGCAGAACTGGTATCCGGGCGACGAGAACGGTGTCGGCGGGATCTACAACCTCGTCACCAAGCGCGCCGAATGCCGCGGCGCGCGCAGCAAGGTGACCTGGACCCAAGTCGAGACCGGCTCGGCCATCACCTGGAAATACCCGAGCTGCGTGCTGATCGGCGACGACAGCGTCGGTGAATTCCATTCGGTCGCGCTGACCCACCATTTCCAGCAGGCCGACACTGGCACCAAGATGGTCCACGTCGGCAAGCGCACCAAGAGCAAGATCGTCAGCAAGGGCATCAGCGCCGGGCGCGGCCAGAACAGCTACCGCGGCCTGGTCAAGGTCGGTGCCGGCGCGGAGGGCGCGCGCAATCACACCCAGTGCGATTCGCTGCTGATCGGCAAGACCTGCGGCGCGCACACCTTCCCCTACATCGAGGTCAAGAATCCGACCGCCACCGTCGAACACGAGGCCACCACCTCGAAGATTTCCGACGACCAGATGTTCTACTGCCGCAGTCGTGGCATCGACCCGGAGAATGCGGTGTCACTCATTGTCGATGGCTTCTGCAAGTCGGTGTTCCGCGAGCTGCCGATGGAATTCGCGGTCGAAGCCAAGCGCCTGCTCGATGTCACCCTCGAAGGAACCGTCGGATGAACAACGCTCCGATCCGCCGCCTGCAGTTCGTCGATGCCGATCAGCGCCAACAGCGAAATCTCGGCTACTGGCGTCAGCGCAGCACCGGCGAACGCCTGCATGCCGTGCTGACATTGCACCGCGAAGGCAATGCGCTGTTCAAGGGCGGGCATCCACCATTCACGCTGCAGTGGAAGTTATTCGATGGCCAGTGCGAGTGACAACGTGTTGGACAAGGGCTGGCGGGACTTTCTTGCTGCGCTCGAAACCCAAGGCGTGGAATACATGCTGGTGGGCGGCATCGCGCTTGGCGTCCATGGACATGTTCGCTACACCAAGGACATGGATATCTGGTTCCACGGCACTGAACGCAATGCCGAGCGATTGATCGCGGCATTGCGGACGTTCGGATTCACCGACATTTCCGCACCCGCATCGGCGTTCTGCAAGCCTCGCGCGATGTTGGTGCTGGGCAAGGAACCCAACGCAATCGAACTCATCAACTTCGCCGACGGCGTCGACTTCGATGCGTGCTACCCACGCCGCATCATGGTTCCGCTCGACGGGGTGCAGGTCGCCGTCATCGCCCTCGATGACCTGCGGACAAACAAACGTGCGGTTGGCCGCCTGCAGGACCTGGCCGATCTGGAACATCTGGAAGGGGCCGCTGACGCTCGCCCCGGAGACTGCAATGCTGAAAATCAATGATCTCCACGCCTCCGTCGCCGGCAAGGAAATCCTCAAAGGCCTCTCACTCGAGGTGAAGGCCGGCGAAGTCCACGCCATCATGGGGCCGAACGGCGCCGGCAAATCGACTCTGGGCAATATCCTCGCCGGCCGCGATGGCTACGAGGTGACCGCCGGCAGCGTCGAGTTCGAGGGTAAACCGCTACTTGAGCTGAAGCCGGAAGAACGCGCCGCGGCCGGGGTCGTCCTCGCCTTCCAGTACCCGGTGGAAATCCCGGGCGTGAACAACACCTACTTCCTGCGTTCGGCCTTCAATGCCCAGCGCAAGACCCGTGGCGAGCCCGAGCTCGACTCGATGCAATTTCTGAAGAAGGTCCGCGAGAAACTCGCCGTGCTGCACCTGAAGGACGAGCTGCTGCATCGTGGCGTCAACGAAGGGTTTTCCGGTGGCGAGAAGAAGCGCAACGAGATCTTCCAGCTCGCCCTGCTCGAACCCAAGCTCGCGATTCTCGATGAAACCGATTCCGGGCTCGATATCGACGCACTGAAATCGGTGGCCGATGGCGTCAACGCGCTGCGCACGCCGGATCGCGCCTTCCTCGTGATCACCCACTACCAGCGCCTGCTCGATTACATCAAGCCCGATGTGGTGCATGTGCTGGCCGATGGCCAGATCGTCGAAACCGGCGGCCCGGACCTGGCGCTGGAGCTGGAGGCCCACGGCTATGCCTGGATCCGCCAGCGGATCGGGCCGGAGGCGGCGTGATGAGCGCCCTGCTCGACTCCCTTGCGGCCGGCTTCGAGGGCGACGCCAACCGTCGTGCGCAACTGGATGCGCTGCTGCAGGACGGCCTGCCGCCGGCGCGCGCCGAAGCATGGAAATACACCTCGCTGCGCCAGCTCGAACGCCGCAATTTCGCCCTGCCGAAGGCCGTGGCCATCGATCCGGCGCTGCTGGCGGCGACCCCATCGCCACGCATGGTGTTCGTCAATGGCCTGTTCGATGCCGGCCTGAGCGAGCTCTCCGCGCTGCCCATCGGTCTTGACGCCCAGCCCTTGTCGACCTTGTTGCACGGTGGCGAATCACGCGCACTGGACTTCCTCGAACGCCGCTACCTGCGTGTCGATGAGCCGTTCGCACGGCTCAACGCGGCGCTGGCGCGCGAAGGCATGGTCCTGCGCGTCGAGGCTGGAACCCACATCGAACAACCGCTGCATCTGGTCCACGTCGGCACGCCGGATGTCGGTGACGTCGCTTGGCACCTGCGCCATTTCATCGAACTGCGCGAAGGCGCCTCGCTCACGCTGGTCGAGCACGAGCTTGCCGACGGCGACCACGCCCACCTCGGCAACAGCCTGCTGCATGTCCACGTCGCCAACGACGCCCGGCTGTCGCATGCCCGCATCCAGTCGGCAGCGCCACGCGCCACCCTGTTTGCCCGCACCGACGCCGTGCTGGCCACGCGGGCAAGCTACCAGCGCAGCGATTTCGAACTCGGTGCGCAGCTGTCGCGCCACGAATTGAATGTTCGCCTCGACGGTGACGCCGCCACCCTGCGTGCCGATGGCGTGCTGCTGGCCGACGGTCGCCGGCATGTCGATACCCGGCTCGGCATCGACCACGCCGCCCGCGACAGCCGCTGTGAACTGCTGTGGCGTGGACTCGCAGGGCAACGCGGCCGGGTGGTGTTCCACGGCGGCATCCTGATCCGCGAAGGTGCCGACGGCACTGATGCCGCGCTGTCGAACAAGAACCTGCTGCTGTCGGACAACGCCGAGATCGATACCCAGCCGACGCTGGAAATTCATGCGGATGACGTCAAGGCCGCGCATGGCGCAGCGGTCGGCCAGCTCGATCCGACCGCGTTGTTCTACCTGCGCTCGCGTGGTCTGCCGGAGACGCAAGCGCGCACCTTGCTCACCGCTGCGTTCTGCCGCGAAGTCGCTGGCCGGATCGAACATGCCGCGGTGCGCGCTTCGTGCGAAGCGGCCTTGGACGCAGCGCTGGGCCAACTGGACGCATGAAGATGGATGGCACCCGCTCCGACACCGCGATCGACTGGGCACGCATGCGTGCCGATTTCCCGATCCTCGACCGCCAGGTCCACGGCAAGCCACTGGTGTATCTCGACAGCGCCAATACCGGGCAGAAGCCCGACTGCGTGATCGCCGCCGTCGATGAGTTCTACCGCCGTCACAACGCCAACGTCAGCCGCGCCGTGCACGCGCTCGGCAGCGAGGCAACCGCGGCCTACGAGGGCGCGCGCGGCAAGCTGGCGCGTTTCTTCAACGTCGCGGCCGACGAATTGGTGCTGTGCAGCGGCACCACCTTCGCCATCAACCTGGTCGCCTATTCCTGGGCACTGCCGCGCCTGCAGCCGGGCGACGTCATCCTGCTGACGCGAATGGAGCACCACGCCAATATCGTGCCCTGGCAGCTGATCGCCGAGCGCACCGGCGCGACCATCAAGGTGGCCGAACTGCTGCAGGATGGTTCACTGGATCTTGATGCGCTGTTCGCCCTGATGACGCCAGACGTGCGACTGCTCGGCCTCGCCCACGTCAGCAATGTGCTGGGCACGGTCAACCCGGTGGCCGCGATCTGCAAGGAAGCCGCCAAGCGCGGCATCGTCACCGTCGTCGACGGCTCACAAGCCGCCCCGCACATGCCGGTGGACATCGCCGCCCTGGGTTGTGATTTCTACGCCGCCACCGGCCACAAGATCAGCGGCCCGACCGGCACCGGCGTGCTGTGGGCGCGCCGCGAGCACCTGGCCGCGATGCCGCCCTTCCTCGGTGGCGGCGAAATGATCAAGGAAGTCCGTTTCGACGGTACCGTGTTCAACGACGCCCCGCACAAGTTCGAGGCCGGCACGCCCAACATCGCCGGCTTCGTCGGCCTCGGTGCCGCGGTGGATTACCTGTCCGCCATCGGCATGGCCAATATCGCTGCGCGCGAACAGGATCTGCTGACCCACGCCACCGAGGAACTGCTGAAGATCGAAGGCCTGCGCATCTTCGGCACCGCGAAGGACAAGGCCGCCGTCATCAGCTTCGCCATCGACGGCACCCACTCGCATGACCTCGCCACCCTGCTCGACCTCGAAGGCGTGGCGGTGCGCTCCGGCCAGCATTGCGCGCATCCGCTGTTGCAGTGGCTGGGCGTGGGCACCACCTGCCGCGCCTCACTCGCCTTTTACAACAGCCACGCCGAGATCGAGGCGTTCGTGGCCGCACTGCGCAAGGTGCGCAAGCTATTGGGCTGAAGCCTGGGTGGTGCCGCGGCAGCTGGCCAGCAGGTCGCGTTCGTTGCGATAGACCGAGGTTTGCACGTCGAACACACCCAGCACGGTCGAGAACAGGTTGTCGTGACTGGCTCGCCGACGTGCAAACTCGCGCAGGCAGGCGTCGTTGATGCCGGCATCGGCCTCGAAGCCTGGCGACAGCCACAGCACCATCGGCACTGCGAGCTGCTGGTCGGGTGCGATCGAGAACGGCGCACCGTGCAGGTACAGGCCGTACTCGCCCAGCGATTCGCCGTGGTCGGACACGAACAGCATCGCCGTATCGTGCGAGGTCTGCGCCTTCAGCAAGTCGATCAGACTGCCGAGCACCGAGTCCGAATACAGGATTGCGTTGTCGTAGGCGTTCACCAATTCGGGCTGCTTGCAACGGCTCAGTTCGACCGACTTGCAGACCGGCGTCCAGCGTTCGAAGGCCGGTGGATAGCGCTCGAAGTAATTCGGCCCGTGGTTGCCGAGCATGTGCAGGACGATCAAGCCATCGCCCGGCATCGCCTTGATCCTGTCCGCAAGCCCGGCCAGCAGGATCTGGTCGAAGCAGCGTCCGCCGGCGCACAGGTCCGAGGCATCTTGCGACCCCATCACATGCGAAGGCACCCGCGCACAGACGCCCTTGCAGCCTGACTGGTTGTCGCGCCAGAGCACGCTGACGCCCGCGCGGGCCACGACATCGAGCAAGGTCTGGTGGTTGCGGATGGCGTCCTGATCGTAATGTTCGCGCCCCTGCATCGAGAACATGCATGGCACCGACACCTCCGTGCTGGTGCCGCAGGCGCGCACGTCGGGGAAGTTGATCACCTTGCGCGCCGCCAACTCCGGCGTGGTCTGGCGGGCATAGCCGTTCAGTCCCCAGTGGTCGGCACGCACGGTTTCACCCACCACCAACACGAACAGGCGCGGTCGACGCTGCAACGCCGCCGACGGGCGCTTGGCATCCGCACCGATCACCGCCGGCGGACCGCTGAATTCGCGCTTGCTCGGCTTGGCCACGTTGACCAGCCCGACGAGGTAATTGCCCGGGGTGATCTGGTAACGCAGCGCCTTGTGCTGGCGCATCATCGCGAACACACCCTGCGACGAGAGGATGATGGCGACTACGGTCAGCAGCAGCATCCCGGCGAGGAAGCCGGAATGCAGCAACAGGCCTCGCTTCCACGGCCGCGCATGGGTCCGCACCAGCAGGACCGCGATGGCGGGAAGCAGGCCGAACAGCAGCACATGGAACAGCATGCCCGCCGTGATCAGTTCGCGACTCTCGGCAACATCGGTGTGCAGCACATTGCGGAGCATGTCCGCGTCGAGCACCACCGCATACCGGCTCATGTACCAGTGCGCAAGCGCGCTGACCACCAGCACCACCGCCAGGACCGGACGCGCCCAGCGCCCCCAGCACAGCAGACCGAGCAGGAAGGCATTGAGCGCGAACACCGCCACGCCCAGCGACAGCATCACCGCGACCGAATCGGTCGCCGCCCTCACCCCGGCCCAGAACGGGCCATTGAGCGCCGCCAGGCAATACAGGCTGACAAGAACGATCAATGTTTCCGCAGACAGGAACGGCCGCCACACAGGGGCCAGACGCTTGCCGGGAAGGGGTCTTATCGCTGCCATGATGGGGTGTGGATGGGGCTGCAGGTGGCGCAGGCTAGCAGTAATCGCAGACAGCCGCATGCCACGGCCGGGTCGGACCGGATGCGGCCACGACCCGGTGAGTTCGGGCAAGGCAAATCATCCGTACAAAACCCGCTCGTGATCAGCGCATTCCACGCCGCGCTTCGCCACGCTCGCCCTGTCGGTTCCGGTCACGCTGGCTGCCGCGCTGGGATTCACGTTGACCCTCCCGCTGCCCTTCGCGCGCCGGCTTCGGCCCGGTGTGTGCGTGCGCATGTGCCTCGGTGCTGCGCGGCTTGCCGTGCGGGCGGCGGTTGCGCGCGGGTCGCGGGCCACGCGGAGCGTTGTCGAACGGCTTGGCATCGCTGCGGATGGCGCGTGACGGCTCGTAGCCGGGCACGGTTTCCATCGCGATCTCACGACCCAGCAGCTTTTGGATCTGGCGCAGCAGACCGGCTTCGTCCGGCGACACCAGCGAAATGGCTTCTCCCGTCGCGCCATTGCGGCCGGTGCGACCGATGCGGTGGACATAGTCCTCGGCCACCATCGGCAGATCGTGGTTGATCACCAGCGGCAGGTCCGGGATGTCGAGGCCACGCGCGGCCACGTCGGTGGCGACCAGGATCCGGGTCTTGCCGGACTTGAACTCGTTCAGTGCCTTCTGGCGCGCGGCCTGGCTCTTGTTGCCATGGATGGCGAGCGCCGGCAGGCCGGCGGATTCCAACTGCTCGGCAAGGCGGTTGCAACCGTGCTTGGTCTTGCCGAAGACCAGCACCTGTTCGGTGTGGCGACGGGCGAGGATCTCGATCAAGAGGTCACGCTTCTTCGATCCATCGACCGGGTGGGCGTGGTGGCGGATGGTCTCGATCACGGTGTTCTGCGCCGCCACCTGCACCTGCTTCGGCTCGCGCATGAACTCCAGCGCCAACGCCTTGATCCGCGGCTCGAAGGTGGCCGAGAACAACAGCGTCTGCCGCCGCTGCGGGACATGTTTCATGATCCGCTTGATCGACGGCAGGAAGCCCATGTCGAGCATGCGGTCGGCCTCGTCCAGCACCAGCATCTGCACGTCGCCGAGCTTGCAGCTGCCGCGCTCGAGGTGGTCGATCAAGCGACCCGGGCAGGCCACCAACACGTCCACGCCACGACGGAAAGCGTCCAGCTGCGGCTGCATGCCGACACCGCCGAACAGCGGAGTGACATTCAGGCGCAGGTACTTGGCGTAGGCACGCAGGTTGTCGGTGATCTGCACCGCCAGCTCGCGGGTCGGGGTCAGCACCAGCACGCGCGGGCGATGCAGGCCCTCGGGCTTGGGCAGCGCAGCCAGCATCTGCAACAGCGGCAGGCCGAACGCAGCGGTCTTGCCGGTGCCGGTCTGGGCGCCACCCAGCACGTCGTGGCCGGCAAGGATCAGCGGGATGGCCTGAGCCTGGATCGGCGTCGGGGTGGTGTAGCCGTACTCGCCGAGCGCACGCAGCAGCGTGGGCGCAAGGCCCAGTTCTTCGAAATTCACGTTGGAAACTCCATGGCAACGAACCACGCGCGAAGCGTGGGCGAACCCGTGCGTTTCCCTGGAACCGCGCGCGAGGTCGACAGATGGCACGACGCCGGTGATCCGGGCCGTGTCTGCGCGACGAAAGGCGTGTGGAGAAGCTGGCCGCAAGGGCGGCGGGCATGACCGGGAAAAACGATCAGCCGTGCGCAGAACCTGTGCATTGTACCTGAATTCGGGACCCGGGTAGAACAGTTGCAGGCATCCATGCGTCTGCAGGCTCGCGTTTGGCGAGTGGAATGAACGGGGAAGCAGCTTCGGAACGACAGGCGCGGGCATCGACCAAAGATTCAGTGATTCTGAAAACTCATTCGTCCGCTAGCCGTACGTGGCTCAGGCTGTGGCCTTTGCGGACGTACTGGCCCAGCAGGCCATTGAAGTTCTCGTTACTGCCCGCTCACACGGGTGGTGCAGGCAGGTGAAGCAGCAGCGCACGCCGGTGGCCACTTCGATCGGTCGGTAGCCGCGGAACTCCGTGCTTGCAACCGCAGGCACAGTAGGCGTATCCATTGCACACCGTGTCCATGGATGTCCGTATTGTCGCGTTTCCTGACCTGCCTCGCCCTGTTCCTGCTGTTGCCGATCTCCGCATTTGCTGCCGATTGGGATGGCCAACCCAACCGCTACCGCGTCCGCATCGATGCGCAGGCTACCCGCGCCGAGGTCGAAGCCGACCTGTGGCAGCAGAGCGACATGCTCTCAATGTACGGTGTGATGGTGGTGCCCGGCTTGGCAAACGGCCAGGCCAGCCTGGTCGAGGGCATGCGCGTCTCCGATGCCAGCGGCACGAGCCTCGCCTTGAAGGACCAGGGGGGCGGCGACTTCGGCATCAGAGGTGGCCAGCGCATCCACCTGTCCTATTCGGTGCGGCTGGAACATGATCACTATTCGTGGCCGGCGGGCATGGAGGAGGTCGCATACCACACCGACGAAGGTCTGATGACCACCGGCGCGACCCTGTTTTTCGCCGACGGCGATGCGCCAGTGCAGGCGCCAATTGAGGTCGAGTTCGAGCTGCCGCGTGGCTGGCACGCGAACACGCCGTGGACGCGTATCGGGACGGGAGAGCGTTACCGCGTGGCCTCGCGCCGCGAACTGCTCAGCAATGCGCTGTTCCTAGGCACCGCAATGTCCGAAACGTTCGATGCCGGTGGCGTGGAGCTGACCCTGGTGCTGGGCAAGCGTTATCGCAAGAGTGCGCCGCTGTTCGTCGACCTGCTGCGCTCCCAACTGGCCAGCTACGCCGAACTGTTCGGTGGCCCGCCGCTGTCGAAACGCTACCTGATCGTGATCAACGAGAATGCCAGTGGCGATGGTGGGGCCTTCGCCAGCAGCTTCAGCCAGTTCATCCAGGGCGATGCCGACGAGCGCAACCGGGTGATCTGGGGCTACGTGATGGCGCACGAGCTGCTGCACTTCTGGAACGGGCTGAGCATCGTCCCAACCGACTACCGCGAGGAATGGTTCAAGGAAGGCGCCACCGATTATCTGACCATCGCGACCCTGGCCCGCAACGGCTGGCTGGGGGGCGAACTGCTGTCGAAACGACTGGAGAACGTGCCGAGGCGGTATCTGATTGCGCGGTACGCGCAAGGGCTGGGCATGAGCGTACGCGAATCCAGCAAGGACAAGCAGCCGAACCGCCAGTTGGTGTACGGCGGCGGTAGCCTGGCCGCCTTGGCCCTGGACGTAGCCCTGCGTGAACGCAGCGGCGACAAGGTCGGCCTGCCCGACTTCATGAAGGTGTTGTATACGGAGTTCGCCAGACCGGGCAAGACGTATTCGTTGCACGACCTAGAGCGCATCGCCAGAGACCTGACCGGCAGCGACTTCTCCGGCTTCTTCGCTGAAGCGGTGGGCAGCGAGTCGTACTTCGATATCCGTCCGAGTTATGCGGCGCTGGGCTTGCGCATGGACAGTTTCGTCGAGGAGATGTTCATCAGCCGCGAGCCGCAGGCAACGCCAGCGCAGCGTGCCCGTTTCGAAGCCATCTTCGGGCGGAATCTCGAGTGAACCACGGGGTCGCCGGCTTACAAAGGCGCGATGTGGACCGCCAATACCCGTGAGGTCAGCCCCGCGCTGGCCGATTGCGAACTTTCCTTCCTGCCGCGCACGCGCATCGACATCGATCGCGCATGATCGCAAGACGCCGCCAACTGCCGTGCACTGGAGTGGCTGGGCTGCGAGGTGATCGCGCTGCCAGCCTCGGCCCTGTCCCCGGATTCGGTATTCGTGGAGGACGTGGCACTGGCTTACCACGTGGTCGCCGTCGCCACCCGCCAGTGCGCGGAGTCCCTTCGCGACGAACGGTAAAACAGAACGGCAACACAGGGACATCCACAACCCAGCACTGCCCCGACCCCGCAGCCAGGCATTTCCGATACCTTCGGCCTACTGACAGAGTGGCGATGGACAGCCCGCGTTCAAACTTCCAGCACGTCTCCCGGACGCACCAGCGTGGCTTCGACGCCGTGGCGTTCGTGGATTTCGCCGGCCAGTGCTTCACGCGCCAGGTCTTCCCCGTGCACCAGCGCCAGCGGCGGCGACGGCTGAAAGTGTGCATACCAGTCCAGCAGCGCCGCCTGATCGGCGTGCGCGGACAAACCGCCCACCGTATGCCGGTGCGCGTTGACGCGGACATCGTGACCGTGGATGCGTACCCAGCGCGCCCCTTCGACCAGACGCCGCCCGATCGTGCCCTGCGCCTGATAGCCGACGAAGATGATCCGGGTCTGCCGCTTGGGCAGATTCTGCCGCATGTGGTGCAGGATGCGACCGCCGCTGGCCATGCCGTTGCCCGCTATTACTATTGCGCCGCTGTGCAGGCGATTGATCGCCATCGATTCCTCGGCGGTTTCCGTGACCCGCAGGTTGGGCAGCCGGAACGGGTTGGGCGTGCCGCGCCAGACTTCGCGCGCATCGGCATCGAACAGTTCGTGATGGCGGTCATAGACCTGAACCACCTTCGACGCCATCGGGCTGTCGAGGTGGATGCGCCAGCGCCCCATGTCCCAGTCATCCCAGTGGCGGGCGAACCAGTACAGCAGTTCCTGGGTACGACCGACCGCGAATGCCGGGATCAGGACATTGCCGCGATCGTTCCAGGCCGCGTCGAGGATCTCCCCGAGTTCGCGCACGGTGTCGTGGCGCTGGCGATGGTTGCGGTCACCGTAGGTGGATTCCATCAGCAGCAGGTCGGCCTGTACCACCGGCTCGGGATCGCGCAGGATGGGGGTTCCCTGCATCCCGAGATCGCCGGAGAACACCAGCTTGCGGCCGTCGGCGAACAATTCGACGATGGCCGAACCGAGGATGTGGCCGGCATCGCGCAGGGCCAGCTCGACCCCGGGCAGGATTTCGGTGCGCTGTGCATACGGCAATGGGCGCACTTGCGCAAACACCGAGCGCACGTCCTCGCGGGTATACAACGGCATCGCCTTGGGCTGCCCCGGTTTGCGCCGGCGGTTGTCGCGTTCGGCCTCATTCTCCTGCAGCGAAGCCGAATCCATCAGCATGATCGGCAGCAGATCGGCGCTGGCGCGCTGGGTGAAGATCGGCCCGTGGAACCCGTCCATGCACAGTCGCGGCACCCGCCCGAGGTGGTCGATGTGGGCATGGCTGAGCACCAGCGCATCGAGGTCCTTCGGATCGAACGGAAACGGCGCGAAGTTGCGCGCATCCGCTTCCGGGCTGCCCTGCACCAGGCCGCAATCAATCAGGATGCGTTTTCCTGCCGCCTCGACCAGATGCATCGATCCTGTCACATCGCCGGCCGCTCCGTGGAAATGCACGCGCATGGGCTGTCCCTGTCAGGTGTTGACGCAAGGGTAGCGCAAGAACACGGGCGCATTACGCATCGGGATCCGAGTGCACACTGGGGGCGGCGCGGGTTGTCAGCTGGGGAGTTGCGTGGCGCGGGCTGAGCGCGTCGCGTGTCGCCCGCTGGGGTTCGCCGCTCAATACTTCGCTTCCAGCTTCGATTCGCGGGCGCAGGCCATCCATGGCCTGCTCGAACCCCAGCGGGCAACCCGCGACCTGTGGTTACTCACGTTGCGTGGTCTCAAAATCGCACGTCGATTCGTCGGGTTCCGTAGGCCTTTTGGACAAAGTAAAGGAGGAGGCAGCCGCCGCAGGCGGATGCCGGGGGACATTTGTTCAAAAGGCCTGCGGAATCCGGCGAACTGCCGGGAAGCATCGCAGGGAAGCCCAGCAAAGCCCCGAGCGGTACGGAACACGGGAGCAGGTGCCCGCCGCCGACGAAACTGCAAACTTGGCTATCGCACTCTGCCATCAAACCTGCCCTCACCCCAAGCCCCTCTCCCGGGGGGAGAGGGGCTTGGGGCACGCCCGCACCCAACACGACTTCCGGCAGATTGGCGTGGCTGCGCCGATCGGTCATGCTTTCCCGATTCCCCTCCGGAAAACGCCATGCGCCTGCTTTCACTTTCCTTCGCCCTGCTGCTGGGTTTCACCGGTCTGCCGGCGCTGGCCACGCAGGCGGCGGCGTCCGCGCCTTCCGCCACCGCCGTCCCCGGCAGTGATCAGATCGTCAGCAAGACCCTGGCCAATGGGCTGAAGATCATCGTCTGGCCCGACCACGACATCCCCAGCGCCAATTACTACACCTTCTACCGGGTCGGCAGCCGCAACGAACACGTTGGCATCACCGGGCTGGCGCATTTCTTCGAACACATGATGTTCAACGGCACCAGCCGGCGCGCGCCGGGCGAATTCGACCGCACCATGGAGGCCGCCGGCGGCAGCAACAATGCCAGCACCAGCAATGACCTCACCATCTACACCGACTGGTTCCCCTCCTCCGCGCTGGAGACCATCTTCGATCTGGAAGGCGACCGCATGGCAAACCTTGCCTTCGATCCCAAGGTGGTCGAAAGCGAGCGCGGCGTGGTCTACAGCGAACGTCGCTCCAGCGTCGACAACGACGGCTTCGGCACCCTGATGGAACAGATGCAGGCCACCGCCTTCATTGCCCATCCGTACCACATCCCGACCATCGGCTGGCCCAGCGACATCGAGCACTGGACCATCGACGACCTCAAGGCCTTCTTCAAGACGTACTACGCCCCGAACAACGCCGTGCTGGTGATCGCCGGCGACGTCGACCCGCAGCAGGTGTTCGCGCTGGCCGACCGCTACCTCGCCGCGATCCCGCGTCAGCCGACACCGCCCGCGGTCACCACGGTCGAGCCCGAGCAACTCGGCGAACGCCGCATCGTGGTCGAGCGCGCCGACGTGCGTGCACCGATCCTCGCCTATGCCTTCCACACCGGCTTCGGAGCCGGCGGCAAGGACGCACCCGCGCTGGAACTGTTGACGACCATCCTCGCGGACGGCGATTCCTCGCGCCTGCACCAGCGCCTGGTCGAACGCGAACAGGCCGCCGTGGACGTCGGCGCGTTCGCCGACCTCGGCTTCGATCCCGGCCTGCTGTGGATCTATGCCAATTTGCCGCCCGGTGCCGACGTGGCCAAGGCGCAAGGGATCTTGGACGATGAGCTCGCACGCATCGTCCGCGACGGCGTGAGCGCAGCGGAACTCGACAAGGCGCGCAACCTGCAACTGTCCGCATTCTGGCGGCAAATGGCGACGATCAACGGCAAGGCGCGGGCGCTGGGTGAGCACGAAGTGTTCAATGGCGACTATCGTCAGGCGTTCGACGCGCCGGCCCGCTACGCCGCGGTCAGCGCCGCGGACATCCAGGCACTGGCGGCGAAACTGCTGCGCCAGCGCAACCGCACCACCGGCGTTCTGATGCCGAGTACCGAGCACGCGGAGGCCGCTCGATGAACACCACACCGCGCATTGCCCTCCGACGCAACACGGGAACCCCCATGTCTTTCCTGCGCTCGCTGACTGCCACCTTTGCCATCGCCCTCGCCGTATTCGGCGTGACTGGCGGTAGCGCAATGGCCGCCGGCATCCGCTTGCCCGAGGCACAGACCGTCGTTCTCGACAACGGCGCAACGCTCATCCTCGTCCCACGCAAGGACGTGCCGATGGTGGCCGCCACCGCATTGGTGCGCGGCGGTTCGCTGGCCGATCCGGCCGGCAAGGAAGGCAGCGCCGACCTGCTGGCCTCGCTGCTCGCGCAAGGTGCCGGCACGCGCGACGCACTGGCCTTCGCGCAGGCCGTGGACGGCGCCGGTGGCAGCCTGTCGATCGAGAGCAGCCAGAACGCCATCGTCGCCGAAGCCCAATTCCTGTCCAAGGACAGCGGCCTGATGCTTTCGCTGCTGGCTGACGCGCTGCTGCGTCCGCGCATGGAGCAGACCGAATTCGACAAGCTGCGCCAGCGCGCGATCGCCGGGATTGCCACGGCCAAGGATTCCGATCCGCGCCGTCTGATCGGCAGCTATCTCGACGCCTGGCTGTTCCGCGGGCACCCCTACGGCCGCCCCACCGGAGGCGACGAGACCAGCCTCGCGACCATCAACCTCGGCGACCTGCAAGCCTTCCGCCGTGACCAGATGGGCGGCGATCGGCTGATCCTCGTCATCGCCGGCGACTTCGACCCCGCCACCGTGACCGCGCAAGTGCGCGCGGAGTTTGGCAGTTGGGCCCGCGCCAGCGGCAGCCTGCCGACGGTGGCAGCAGAACCGAAGCAGCACGGCCGGCGTGTCCTGCTGGTCGACAAGCCGGGCGCAACCCAGACCTATTTCGCGTTGGCTAATATCGGCACCACCCGCGCTGATCCCGCACGTGCCGCGCAGGACATCGTCGCCACTGCCTTCGGGGGGCGCTTCACCTCGATGCTCAATACCGAATTGCGGGTGAAATCCGGCCTGACCTATGGCGCCCGCGCCGGCATCGACCGCCAGATCCAGCCCGGCAGCGTGGACATCACCACCTTCACCAAGACTGATTCCACCCGCGCCGCGATCGACATGGCCATCGCAACCCTCGACCGCCTGCACCACGACGGGCTCGATGCAGCTACCCAGCAGTCGGCGAAGAACTACATCGCGGGCCAGTTCGCCCCGAAGCTGGAAACCGGCCCGCAGATCGCCGCCAGCCTGGCTTGGTTGACCCTGTACGGCGAGCCACGCAGCTACGTCGACGGCTATCTCGATGCGGTGGCCGCCGCTACGCCGGAACAGATTGCCGCCGCACGCGACGTGTTCCCGGACAGCACGGACCTGACCATCGTGGTGATCGGTGATGCCGCCAAGATCCGCGGCCTGCTCAAGGCCTACGGTCCGGTCACCGAGATGCGCCTGTCGGATCCACGCTTCACTCCCTGACCTTCGCCAGACCTGAACGCGCCGCCGCGCAGAATCGCCCGGCCCCATCACCTGCCATCGGAATCCCGCCATGAGCCTTCGCAAGCCCTTGCTCCTTTCATTGGCGATCACCGCCGCACTTGCCGCTGCCAATGCGCCCGCCGTGGGTGCGGATGGCAGCTCGCCGAGCAGCACTGCCCTGCCGCCGTCGTCGGCCTTCAAGACCAGCGATCTTGATCCGTCGAAGAGCGCCTGCAGCAACCTCGCCGACTACGTCAACAGCCGCTGGCTGGCCGCCAACCCGGTGCCGGCGGACAAGACCAGCTGGGGCAGCTTCGAGATGCTCAACGAGCGCAGCCTGGCCGCCAGCAGGCACTTGGTCGAGGCGGCCGCCGCCAATCCGAATGCCAGTGGCGTTGAAAAGCTGGTGGGCGATCTGTACGCCAGCGGCATGAACGAAGCGGCCATCGAGGCGGCGGGCGTCACCCCGATCCGACCGATGCTGGACCGAATCGACGCGCTGAAGACACCCGCCGACATCGCCGCCTATCTGCGCGAGGAGTTCGCGGCGGGCCGTGGCGAAGTGTTCTCGTTCGGCGCCGAAGCCGATTTCAAGGACTCCAGCCACAAGATCGGCTATGCCTATCAGGACGGCCTGTCGCTGCCGGAAAAGGCCTACTACCTCGAAGATGGCGCGAACGGGAAGTACAAGTCCATCCGCGAGGCCTATGTCGCCCACGTCGCACGCCAGTTGCAGAACGCCGGCATCCCTGCGGTCGATGCGCAGAAGCAGGCCGAAGACGTGCTCGCCTTCGAGACCCGACTGGCGCGCGCTTCGCTCTCGCCGATCGAATTGCGCGACCCGAACAACCAGTACCACTTCGTCAGCATGGCCGACGCCGACAAGGCATCGCCCAACTTCCCGTGGTCGGCCTTCTTCCGCGCCAACGGCGTGCAGGCGAATGGCTTCTCGCTGTCGCAGCCGACGTTCTTCGACGAGTTCAACCGGATGCTGGTCGACGTGCCGGCCGCGCAGTGGCAGGCCTACCTGCGCGCGCACATGATCGACGGGATGGCGCCGATGCTGTCCTCGACGTTCGCCGATGAGCGCTTCGCCTTCTTCTCCCGCACCCTGCGTGGACAACAGCAGCAGAAACCGCGCTGGAAGCGTGTACTCGATGGTGTCGAAGGCTCGGTCGGCGAGGCGCTGGGGCAGTTGTACGTGCGCGAGTATTTCCCTGCGGAATCCAAGGCGCAGATGGAAACGCTGGTGCAGAACCTGCGGCTGGCACTGAAGGCGCGGTTGGAAAACCTCGAGTGGATGAGCCCGGAGACTCGCAAGAAGGCGATGGAGAAATGGGCCAGCTTCACCCCCAAGATCGGCTATCCCGACCACTGGCGCAGCTGGGATGGCCTCGCCACCTCCCGCGGTGATTACCTCGGCAACGTGCTTGCCGCGGCGCGCTTCAACCACGCCTGGGACATGGCCAAGATCGGCAAGCCGGTCGATCGCAGCGAGTGGGGGATGACGCCGCAGACCGTCAACGCCTACTACAACCCGCTGATGAACGAGATCGTGTTCCCGGCCGCGATCCTGCAACCGCCGTTCTTCGATCCCAAGGCCGATCCGGCGCTGAATTACGGCGGCATTGGCGCGGTGATCGGCCACGAGATGATGCACGGCTATGACGACCAGGGCAGCCAGTTCGATGCGCAGGGCAATTTCCACAACTGGTGGACGCCCGGCGATCAGGAACGCTTCGCCGCCCGCACCGCACGGCTGGTGAAGCAGTTCGATGATTACGTCTCCATCGATGCCCTGCACGTGAAGGGCCAGCTGACCTTGGGCGAGAACATCGCCGACCTCGGCGGCCTCAGTGTGTCCTGGGACGCCTACCAGAAGGCCCTGCGCGACGCCGGCCGCAGCGGCGACGAGATGATCGACGGCCACAGCGAGAACCAGCGTTTCTTCTTCAATTGGGCCACGGTCTGGCGCCGCGGCTTCACCCCGGACGAACTGCGGGTGCGCCTGAACACCGATCCGCACGCGCCGGCGAACTTCCGCGCGATCGGCGCACCCAGCAACATGGCCGCGTTCGCCGAGGCATTCAGCTGCAAGGCCGGCGACCCCATGGTGCGCAGCGGCGATGCCAAAGTGGTGATCTGGTAAGCCACGACGTCCGCGTGCTGCCGTCCTCGCCCCGTCATCTGGTAAGCCACGACGTCCGCGTGCTGCCGTCCTCGCCCCGTCACACGCTGGGCGGGATGGCGCGGGTTCCGGCCAGCGCGCGCACGGTGTATGTTCGACATTCCTTTCCTCGAACCGCTGCCCGGACCTACACACCATGGACATCCACGATATCGCCCTGACCCTGTTCACCGAACTCGTCGGCGCACATTCCGGCGGCCCGATGGACGATGCGGTCCGGCTGGAACTCGGCCGCGAGGCCTACCGCTGCGCCGAGGCCTTCATCAAGGCCAAGGATCTCTACATCCGTGAGTTGCCGGTCGGCGACAACGGCAATTTCTGATCCGCATACCCCACTTCCGCCACATCGTCCCGCACGAGGGTTCGCCCGCATGATCCGAAGGCTTGTCCTGCTGGCCGCAACCGGCCTCCTGCTTGCTGGCTGCGGCAGCAATGGCCCGGTCCGGCGCATCTCGCAACCGGCCGCCAGCCTCCAGCAGATCACCGTTCGCACCGATGGCCGCTGGGATGTGCAACTGCGATTCAACAACTTCAGCAGCGTCCCGATGCGCTTCACCGGGGCCACCTTGGACATCGCCCTCGACAACGGCCCGGCAGCCCGCCTCGTGGCCAGCCCGAACATTGAAATCGGACCTGAATCGGCGGATGTCCATGCTGTCACCCTGACGCCGACTGCTGCCGGAATGGCCCGACTGGCGACTGCCTTGGCCGACGGCCACGGCCTGAGCTATACGCTGGAAGGCACGGTGCAGGCCACGCCGGCCGACGGCAGCGCCAAAACCTGGAAGATCAAGACCAGCAGTGCCCTCTCGCCGGTCCCCGGCCTGCCCGGCACGCTGCGCTGAGGCCGGCCGCATTCGCTTGCTGGCTCCCTATCGGCTAGACCATACGCTATAGTATGTCCATGCTTCGGACGGGCCGATCGGCGGCCCGCACACGCCAGGACCCGACCCACATGAGCAGCTACAAGGCCCCCCTCGACGATCTGCGATTCGTCATCCACGACATGCTGGGTGCCGAAGGCCTGTTGGCACGACTCGGCTATGCCGACGTCAACCGCGAATTGATGGACGCGGTGCTCGACGAGGCCGCGCGCTTTTCCGAAACCGTGCTGGCGCCGCTCAACAAGGTCGGTGACGAGATCGGCTGCAAGTTCGACGCCGCCAGCGGTGAGGTCACCCCGCCGCCCGGCTTCAAGCAGGCCTTCCAACAGTTCGTCGAAGGCGGCTGGACCGGCCTGACCAATGATCCGGAGCACGGCGGCCAGGGCATGCCGGCGCTGATCGGTAGCGCCGTCACCGAGATGGTGGACAGCGGCAACCTCGCTTGGGGCAATTTCCCGATGCTCAGCCACGGTGCGGTCAAGGCGCTGGAGACCTATGGTGAGGACTGGCAGAAGGAGGTGTTCCTGAAGCCGCTGGTGACCGGCACCTGGACCGGCACCATGTGCCTGACCGAACCGCACTGCGGCACCGACCTCGGCCTGCTCAAGACCCGCGCCGAACCGCTGACCGATGGCAAGTACGCCATCACCGGCACCAAGATCTTCATCACCGCCGGCGAACACGACCTCGTCCCCAACATCATCCATCTGGTGCTGGCGAAGTTGCCCGACGCCCCGCCTGGCGCCAAGGGCATTTCGCTGTTCGTGGTGCCCAAGTTCAAGGTCGCCCGCGATGGCAGCGTCGGCGAGCGCAACGCGGTGCGCTGCGGCGCGATCGAACACAAGATGGGCATCCACGGGTCGGCCACCTGCGTGATGAATTTCGACGGCGCCGAGGGCTATCTGGTCGGCCAGCCGCACAAGGGCTTGCAGGCGATGTTCGTGATGATGAACACCGCCCGCCTCGCGGTCGGCATCCAGGGCCATGCCCTGTCGGAGCGTGCCTACCAGAACGCCTTGCGCTATGCGCGCGAACGCCTGCAATCGCGTTCGCTGGCCGGCCCCAAATTCCCCGACAAGGCCGCCGATCCGATCATCGTGCAACCCGACGTGCGCCGCATGCTGCTGGCACAAAAGGCGCTGGTGGAAGGCGGCCGCATGCTGTCGCTGTCCGCCTATGCCCAGCTCGACATCGCCCAGCGTTCGCAGGATGCCGCCGAGCGCGAACGCGCCGACACCCTGGTCGGCTTCCTCACCCCGATTTGCAAGGCCTGCCTGACCGAATGGTCGATCGAGAACACCTACAACGCGATCCAGTGCTTCGGTGGCCACGGCTACATCGCCGAACACGGCATCGAGCAGTTGGCGCGCGATGCCCGCATCACCACCCTGTACGAAGGCACCACCGGGATCCAGTCGCTGGACCTGATCGGCCGCAAGACCGCCGCCACCCAGGGCGCCGGGCTCAAGCTGTTCCTCGCCGACATGGAAGCCTTCGCCAAGGAACATGCCAACGACCCCGTCCTGGCCGAATTCCTCGGCCCGCTCCGCGCCAAGTGCGAGGAGTGGGGCCAACTGACCATCGCCACCGTGATGCGCAGCATGGGCAACCCGGAAGAACTGGGCGCGGCAAGCACCGACTATCTGTTCTATTCCGGCTACGTCGCCCTGGCCTGTTGGTGGGTGCGCGCAGTCGCCGCCGCCGATGTCTCCGATCGCCCGCAGGCGTTCAAGGACGCCAAGCGCGACACCGCCCGCTTCTACTTCGCCCGCATCCTGCCGCGCACGCTGGCGCACAAGGCGGCGATCGAAAGCGGCGCGGCCACCCTGATGGCCTTGTCAGACGAAGGCTTCGGCGCGGCGTAACCGGGCAACACCGAACAATCCGCTCTGGTCTCGTCATTCCCGTGCTCGCGGGAATGACGAACTCCGGCGACGCGTCCGTGCCAACGAGGGTATCCAAACCGTCAGCGAAGGCGTATAAACTGGTTTCCCGATGGAGACCGACAGCGCGACAGTTCGCCCGGTCCACGCCGGAGCCCGATCCGCGGCAAGCCTCGCGGATGGGCTCGCTTCCCTCGATGGATTCGCCGAGACGCGGGCGGCGCGCCTGCCGGGCCTGCGCTTGCTCGGTTTGGACGCCCACGGCCGCGCACTCGATTGGCTGAGCTGGCAGGATGCCACCTGTCTGTACGCCCGCGATGCCGTTGCCTGGACCCTGGGTGAGCCCTGCTTGTCGATCCATGGCGGCATCAGCCGCGCCAGCGGCGCACAGAGCCTGATCCGGCTGCATCCGATCATCGCCGCGCGCGGCCACGCCCGCCCCGGTGCGCTCGATCCCACGCCCGCGCTGACCAATCCTGCCCTGTTCGCCCGCGACCAGCACCTGTGTCTGTACTGCGGACGCCAATTCCATGGCAATTCGCTGACCCGCGACCATGTGCATCCGATCTCGAAAGGTGGGCGTGACGTCTGGGAAAACGTGGTTTCAGCCTGCTTCCACTGCAATTCGCACAAAGGCAACCGCACCCCGCAGCAGGCCGGGATGCCGCTGCTCGCCGTCCCTTACCGGCCCAGTTGGATCGAGCACCTGATCCTGTCCAACCGCAACATCCTCGCCGACCAGATGGCCTTCCTGAAGGCACAACTGCCGAAAAACCCGCGACGCCACGGCTGAATGGCCACCTTGACGGGCTACGCGTGTCCTCTCGAGGCGCGGGTGCATCCTGTTGCCATGCAACACCGACGCGCGTGGCTTCGGAATGCCATCATGATCGGGTATTATCAAGGGTTCACGCAGTGCATATCGATGCAATGCGGGTGTCCGTGATCGTGTTGAATCGATACAGGCGACCCGCGATCGCATGGGGAAAGGACAACATGACTCTGACATTCGGGACCACGGGAATGGATCGCGCAACGGAAGGCGAGATCCAAGCCGCATTCAATACTGCCAATGCCCGCAGCGGGAATGTCTGGACCCTCGTATCCGACGACAGCGCAGAATACGTCGTGGTCGACATGGACAGCTTGTATGGTCCGATGAGTTGGTTGAAGCTCCACGGCACCGGTCGCAAGGTGATTGGCCTGACCTCTGCCAAGCGCAGCAAAACGCCGTACCGACTGCCGCGTCCGATCAATGTCGACGACCTTGCCGTGCTGCTGAGCGAAATCGCCCACGCGGAATCGAAGGACGCAGGCGGCAGCGGCTACGAACCGGCGCCCCTGCCCGAAGTGCAGCCGGTGTTTGTCGAACCTGAGGCCGTGATCGCCCCCCAGGAAAGCGTCATCGACGACGCGCCCTCGGCAGCCACGCCTGAAAGCGCAGAGTTCGAACCGGTCGAGCAGCAGGCGGCCGCAATCGAACCGGCCAACAGGTCTCCAGACCCTGCGCCCGCCCGCCAACAAGAGACTGCAACCCAATCGTCTGCCAATGCTCCGCGCACCCTGCGTGGCTGGATGGGCGTGCGCGGTCCGTCGCGCCGTGTCCGTATCGAGGCCAAGAACGGCAGCGTGGTCCTGCTCGACACCAACGCCGGTGTCTGGCATGGCCCCAAGGAACTCAAGTCGATCACCCCATGCTTCGCGGCAGAGCCCGGCGACGCTTGGTCCACAACCCCTGACGACGCCGCATGGGAAGCCGAAGCACGCAAGATTGGCCCCGCCCAGCCACTGGTTCGCTTGACTTGGTTCGGTGGGCTGCTCTCCGGCAACAAGATCGCCGGACCTTACCAGCTCCGCAAATGGCCGCAGATCGAACGCGAATATCCACGCCATTTCCGGATCGCAACCGTGATGATGAAGGCAGCGGCCACTGCGGCTGAAATCGCCGTGGCAGCAGGCGTGCCCGAGGACGAAGTCCGCGACTTCATCAACGCCAATCTGGCGACCGGCTACGCGGTCAGCGCCAACCAGAGCACCTTGGAGCCACCTGCGCCCACCCCTGTACGCAATCCTCCCGCCACCGGCGGATTGTTCGGGCGACGCAAGAAGTAGGGCTCGGAACCGGCGAGAATTTGTCTGCCACCACGCCACGGCATGGGCGAAATTGTCTGGTTGCCGCACATTTTGCAATGACGTGGCAACGCCGGCACGCGGGTTATCGAACCCTGCCCCGCGCCAGCGCCACCTCGCCGGAATCCCGCACGTCCCGACTCCAACACGCAGTGCGCGCTGACCGGTAGCGCAACAACGCCTGCAGGTGCGTGGTCCCTTCCGGGTGCAGGGACACCCGGCAGCCGAGATCCCCCAGGCTCGCCGCAATCACGTGCTCTGGCACGACCGCGGAAGGCGACACCCATTCGCCAGTACTGCGGATCCACCCGCGAGAAAGCCGGCTGACGGCGCCCTGGCGGCGCAGCAGAAATCCCTGGCGGCGGCACAGGTGCAAGTAGACCTGCCGATCGGGATCCACCGCCCGTTCAAGCGCCTCGTGGAGGCTGACGAAACCGTATTCGGCGCCGTCTGAGAACGGATGCAGCCAGCGGTAAAGGCCCCCATGCACGGGCGGATGGCAGGGAATGCCGCGCAGGGACGCGTCCGGATCCGTTCGCCAGAGCCTTTGCTGCGCATGCAGCAGCGCGAACACGACGTTGTCCGACGCAAACACCTGAGCGGGTTCCTTGCCGTTGCCGCCACGCGGCTGGATAGCGCCGCGGATCCGCAGCGGAGAAGCGTGGATGAGGAATTCCTCGCCATCCGCCGCGACGCCCAGTTGTCCCAGCTTCTGGAACAGCGAAAGCCCGGCGAGCAGGGCCGCGCCCGCGCTTCCCGCAGGCGGATCGACGACTGGGCAAGGTTGCAGGAACACCCCGGCAGTCCGACGGACCACACGCCCGACGATGGCGTCCGCAAGCCCCATCCCCCTGCCCCCTCAACGTTCTTGGCCACGGCTACACGCTGCCCCGCGCCCGTCTCCATCCACGTTACGTCATTCCGGCGCAAAATCGACGCGTCGGCGCTCCCGGATCCGATCGCCCAACAGGGTGCCTTCGACCAGTTCGTAGCCCATCAGCGCGAACACCCGCGGGCCGATGAAGATCGGTCTGGCGTTGCCATACCAGTCCACGCAACTGGCCTTGCAGTGGTCGTCGCGGAGCCGCTTGGCCTGCGCGTCCAACTCGCCCAGCCTGCTCAGCCGCAAGGCGTCGTTCCTGAGATACAGCACCGAGGCCGTTTCGCTTGGCGCACCGGCAAACGGACGCTGCGTGTCCGCGGCCGTCCGCAATACCGGCAAGCCGATCACGCCCAGACGATCACCGTCGCGTCGATACGAATAGCCATGTGTCCGGCTTTCGCCCTGGCTTGCGCCCGCCAACACGAACCGCGACCGCAGCGATGCCCGCGACGACTCCAGCGCTGCCGTCGAAAACACCAGATCATCAGCTTGCGGGCCCACCAGCACGGCATCGGCCCCCATCGCGTCGATCCGCTGCACGTCATGCGCCAGCGGCAGCATGCGGATGGGTGCATCCGGCTGCGCGTAGCGCACTGCATAGGCCGGATTGGCATTCGTGTCGTCGTGCCGGCGCCACCGATACGACGATGCGCCATACACCAGCCAATCCCCGATGAAGCGATTCTGTCGATCTCCCTCACTGACCGGCGGCAAGAAGCGGTAGGCCGCATCCGGGGTGGAGGCCTGGAGGGAGCCGAAGGCCGTCAGCGGCGTGCGCAAGAGCGCGAGCCGACCCGATCCCCATTGACTCCGCCACATGCCCACGCCATTGCCCTGCGACTGCACGACCACGTTCAGGCTGCCGCCGTCGTCCTCGAGGAAGGACATCTGATCGATCGGAATGCCCCGCACCTGCAGCGCAGACACCGGACCACCGTCCAGCGGCATGCGCAAGACGTGCCCGGGACCTTCGGTCGAACCTGTATCGGTCCACACGTACACCGCGTTGCGCGAAACATAGAACTCGTCGCCACTCGGCCCCAGCACACCGGTCGCGGTGCAACGTGGCGTTGCCTCAGCCAGCTCGCAGCGTGTCACCGTATGCAGGGTGATGGCGTCACTCAACGGATCGAGCCCTGCATCGGCGCGAAAGATCGCATCGGCCGGCAACAGGCGCTTGAACTCCATCGACCCATCACCCTTGGGCCTGCGCGCCAACCCCGGATACACGAGGTCAGTTCCGAATCCCGGGTCGTAATGCAGTGGCGTGTAGAACAGCAGGGTGGTCCCGATCAGGCGACTGGCGTAGTTGCGCGAGTCGTAATAGTCATTGCTGCGCAGGTAATACGTATCGCGATAGCGCAAGGTTCCGTCCGCGGCCAGCGTGAACAGGCCAAGCTCGGTGGCCGATCGACGGTAGCTGTATCCGATGACGACCACATTGCTGCCGCTGACCAGCATTTCGTCGTACCAGGTTCCCCGCGGATCGGCTCCAGGTGCATAGGCGTCCACATGAGACACCGACTGCAGGGCATCGCCGCCGATTCGAAGGCTGAACAGCCGTCCGCGCCGCAAGATGATCAGGAATTCGCCACTGCGCTTGACGATATCGCCCTCGTCCACGCCTTGGGTCTGGTTGTTGGTGATGGAATCGTTGGCACTGGCGGCTGTACCCATGACAGTGACGGAACCCAACGTTCCTGGGCTTTCAAGCGCTGCGGGTGCCGCCGACGACGGAGAGGCCGGCGCTGGCGAAGGCACCCCGCTTCCTGCGGCCGACGCTCTGTCCTGACGGCCTCGTCGCGCTTCAACCACCTTCCGGTGCCAACCCACGAGCAGGCCATCCAGTTCCTGCTGCGAGCCGAAGGCTTGCAGATGGGCATTTGCCTGAACCGGCGGCGCAGCCGTTTGTGCGCGTGCATCCATGCCCGGCAACAGGCCGGACAACACAAGCGCAGACTTCAACAACATTCGTGCATCAGGCCTCATGGCTACCCCCTCTTATCGCATTCCAAGGTCCATGCCAGTGTTGCATGAACCGCAAGTGCGGTCAGCGCGCGCTGATTCGCCACGCCCGATGAATACGGGCATTGCGCGTGAAATCCGGTGGGATGGTGGCTGTGCTGATGTCCTCCACCTGCGCGAACTCGGCCAGCGCGGCCGCATCCAGCTTGAATCGGCGGAAGTTGTTGGAGAAATACAGCACGCCGCCCGGTGCCAGCCGCGCCACCGCGGCGCGCAGCAGGCGCACGTGGTCGCGCTGCACGTCGAAATCGGCGGCGCGCTTGGAATTGGAGAAGGTCGGCGGGTCGCAGAAGATCACGTCGTGCACGTCGCGGTCGGCTTCCAGCCATTTGAGCGCATCGGCCTGGGCAATGCGGTGGCGAGTGCCGCCAATCGCGTTTTCGCGCAGGTTGTCGGCCAACCATTCCAGATAGGTCGCGGACAGATCGACGCTGGTGGTCAGCGCAGCGCCCTGCACCGCCGCCTGCACGGTGGCCGCGCCGGTGTAGCAGAACAGGTTGAGAAAGCGCTTGCCGCGCGCTTCCAGCGCCATCCGTGCGCGCAGCGGACGGTGGTCGAGGAACAGGCCGGTGTCGAGGTAATCGAACAGGTTGACGCGCAGCTTCGCGGCGCCTTCCTCGACCGTGAGGAATTCACCGCGATGGTCGAAACGGCCGTACTTGCTGCCGCCCTTGCCGGTGCTGCGGGTTTTCACCGCGACCCGCTCCTTCGGCAGGCCGAACACTTCGCGCACGCCGATCAGCAGGTCGTTGAGGCGCTTGCGGGTGGTGGCCTCGGGAATCTCGGCGGGTGCGGCGTATTCCTGCACGTGCAGCCAAGTCTCGCCTTCCAGCGTGGTGTACACATCCACCGCGCAGGCGTATTCGGGAATGTCGGCATCGTAGGCGCGGAAGCAGCTGATCTGCTCTTGCTGCCGCCAGCGCGCCAGTTTGTCGAGGTTCTTGCGCATCCGGTTGGCGACCATCTGCGCGCCTTCCGGCAGCGCGCGCTTGTCCGTTCCCTCACGCTGCGCTGGCGCGATCGGATCCACCGCAATCAGGCTGCATTCGATCGCGCCATTGAAAATCTGATAGCTCTTCTTCGCCCGCAGACCGGTGGCACGGGCCAGTTCGGCATCCCCGCACAGCAGGGCGGCACGCCACTGCGGCGCGGCGTGTTTGAGCGCATCGCCCAAGCTGCGATACAAGGCCGGATCGGCGCTCAGGCGTGCGTCATACGGCGGGTTGCACACCACCACGCCCTTCGCGTTGGCCTGCTGCGGAAGCTCGGTGATATCCCGCACGCTGAAGTCGATGGCTTCCCGCACTCCGGCGAGCTCCGCGTTCTCGCGGGCGGCGCGAATGGCGTGCGGATCGAGATCGCTGCCGCGAATGCAGGGGCGCAGCGCCGCCAGTCCACGCTGGGCGCGCGCGGTCGCGTCCTCGCACAAGGCCTGCCACTGCGCCTGATCGAAGCCCAGCCAGCGCGTCGGCGGCAAGCCGTCGTGGCGACGCAGCCCCGGCGCGACATCCGCGGCCATCAGCGCGCCTTCGATCAACAGGGTGCCGCTGCCGCACATCGGGTCGAGCAGATCGCCACCTTCGGCATGCGCCTTGGGCCAGCCGCCGCGCAGCAGCACCGCCGCCGCCACGGTCTCCTTCAGCGGCGCCACCCCCTGCACCTTGCGCCAGCCGCGCCGATGCATCGGGCCGCCGGACAGGTCGATCGAGAGGATCGCGCGGCCCTTGCGCAGCACCAGGCTGATGCGCACGTCGGGCGCTTCCACGTCCACGTCCGGGCGCTGCCCGGTCTGCTGGCGCAGGACATCGACGATGGCATCCTTGACCCGCTGCGCGGCGTAGCGCGCATGGGTGATCGCCGCGCCGGAGACATGCGCATCGATGGCGATGCTGTGCATCGGGCCGATGTGCCGCGCCCAATCCACCGCGCAGCTGCCGGCGTACAGCGCATGCTCGTCGGCGCAGTCGAACTCGGCGATCGGCCACAGCACGCGGCTGGCCAGGCGCGACCACAGCACCGCGCGCTGCGCGTCCTCCAGCGTACCTTCGACATTGGCACCCGCCATGGTCGCGGTGGCACGGGCACAGCCCAGCGCCTGCAATTCATCGGCCAGCAGGTATTCCAGACCCTTGCCGCAGGAGGCGAAAAATTTCAAATGAACTCCGACACGCTTGGGTAGTTGTTGTCATTCCCGCGAAAGCGGGACCGACGAACAAAGGATGCAATGACGACCAGCCGTCTCAACGTCCATGGATGCCCGCCTGCGCGGGCATGACCAGCGAAGCCAGCAGCGCGGCGAACGCATCGGCGCTGGCCTGCACGTGATCGCTCAGGCGATGGCTGTCGTTGACCAGCAACAAACGCGCGGCGCGAGAGCCGGCCCATGCCACCACCTGCGCGGCAGGAATCAACTCGTCGTGCCAGCCGTGGATGATCGCGGTCGGCACGTCGGCGGCGGGCATCGGCAGCGCACCGGCCATGACCACCGGCGGCGCCATGAAATACAGCCCGGCCACCGGCACCTGCAGCGACACGAAGCCGCTGATGTAAGCGCCGAGGCTGGAGCCGGCCAGCACCAGCGGGCCGCGTGCGGCCGCCGTCTGCGCCAGCATCAGCAGACGCGCGATCCGCGCCGGCACGTCGCCCAGTGGAGTGACCTCGCGCTGGCCATCCAGATCGGTGTAATCGGGGCGCTCGTGGCTGTAGCCCATGCGCTCGGCGACTTCGGCCAGTGCCGTCACCTTGCTGGCACCGGGACCGCTTTCGAAGCCGTGGGAGAGAATGCAGTGTCCTTTCATGCGCGGATGCTAGCATCGGCGCGTGCCGCCACCCGTCATCCACCGCCATCCCCTGCCCTACGTCGACGCGCTGGAACGGCGCGCAACGGCGCAGATCGACACCGTGGTGATCCACTGCACCGAACTGCCCGACCTGCCCATGGCGCGGGCGTTCGGCGAACGCGTGCTGTACCCCTCCGGCACCGGCAACAGCGGGCACTACTACATCGACCGCGACGGCCGGATCGAGGAATACGTGCCGCCCGATCGCATCGCCCACCACGTGCACGGCTGGAACCCGCGCAGTATCGGCATCGAACTGGTCAATACCGGGCGCTATCCGGATTGGCTGGACTCACGCCATCAGGCGATGGACGAGGCCTATCCGGAGGCGCAGATCGCGGCGCTGGTCGCACTGGTCAACAGCTTGCACGCGCGCATCCCCTCGCTGACCCAGATCGCCGGCCACGAAGATCTCGATACGACCGTAGTCCCGGCCAGCGACGACCCGACCAAGCGCGTTCTCCGCAAGCGCGATCCCGGTTCATGTTTTCCGTGGGAGGCGGTGCTGCAATCGGTTCCGCTGCCGCGAACGGCTTGATCCGGATCAGGAATCCCGGATCGCAGCCTGACTGGCCTTGCCAACCACCGTTCACCCTTCGACAGGCTCAGGGCGAACGGTGACGGCACTTCGTGAAGACCTCGCCGATGCCCCCCCAACCCCGTCCGTGGTGGGCCAACATCCCGTTCGTGGTGAGCCTGTCGAACCATGAACGGAGTCCGCATCCCGCCACGCCATCCCGCAAAACCGCCCACCTTCGGCCCCCCGCTATAATCCACCGATGACCTCCCCCGTCTCCGAACTGATCGAACTGCTGTCGCTGGAACGGCTGGAAGACAACCTGTTCCGCGGCCAGAGCCGCGACATTGGGACCAAATACGTGTTCGGCGGCCAGGTGCTGGGACAGGCGCTTTCCGCCGCACAGGCCACCCTAAAATCCCCACGCGCCGCGCATTCGCTGCACGCCTATTTCCTGCGCGCCGGCGACATCGAGGCGCCGATCGTCTACAGCGTGGATCGCACCCGCGACGGCGGCAGTTTTTCGGTGCGACGGGTGACGGCGATCCAGCATGGCCAGGTGGTGTTTTTCTGCGCGGCCTCGTTCCAGGACCATGAAGTGGGTGCCGAGCACCAGCTGTCGATGCCGGAAGTGCCCAAGCCGGAAGACCTCGAACCCTCGCCCGCGGTTCCCGCCGAGAAACTGGCGCTGCTGCCGATCAAGGTCCAGCGCTGGCTGGATCGCACCGGCCCGTTCGAGTTCCGCCATATCTATCCGCGCGATGAGCTGAATCCGCCCAAGCGGCCACCGTTCCAGCAGGTCTGGTTCCGACTCAGCGAGAAGGTCGGCGACGCGCCGGAGCTGCACCGCGCCCTGCTGGCCTATGCCAGCGACTTCCACCTGCTCGGCACCGCCACGTTCCCGCACGGGATCAGCTACTACCAGCCGAATGTGCAGATGGCCTCGCTCGACCACGCGCTGTGGTTCCATCGCCCGTTCCGCGCCGACGACTGGCTGCTGTACGCGATCGACAGCCCCAGTGCGCAGGAGAGCCGCGGCCTGGCGCGTGGACAGATCTTCGACCGCAGCGGGCGCCTGATTGCCAGCAGCGCGCAGGAAGGCCTGATCCGCGTGCTCCCACCCGAGCCGACGCCGTGAGGCAGGTGTTCCGCAGCCAGCGGCTGGAAAACGTGGAAGTCGCTGCCGACCTGCTGCGCAAGCAGGGCATCGAGGTAAAGATCGCCAACGGCCGTTCCTGGCGGGGTTATCGCCGCGGCAACTTCAGCTACGACCTGCGCAAGGCGCGTGACCCGGAGACATTGCCCACACTGTGGATCGTCAATGCCGACGACCAGCCGCGCGCACGCCAAATCCTGCGTGAACTGGGCCTGCTGGAATCCACCCGCGAGAGTGACGCCAACGCGCTGCCCAATGATCGCTTCAGCTTCACACCGGGTTCGGGCGCCAACTCGACGGCGCGCAAGCGCTGGCGGATCGGCCTGCTGGCGATGATCGGCGTGGTCATCGCCCTGATCGTGTTCCTGCCGCGACACAAGGGCGCACCGCCGGTCGCACCTGCACCGCGCCCTGCCGCCGCGCCGGCGGTCATTCCGGAAGCGATCACCGAGACCAGCGTGTTCCGGCTCGATGTTCCGAAGGCGCTTGCGGCCAAGCTGATTTCGACCGCGGCAAGCCAACACAGGGCCCAGGTTGTCTGCGCCAGCATCGATGGCAAGGACCCGGCGACCGAGGTCTTCACGATGGTCACGAACGGTGGCTTGAGCGTCCGCCCGGCGTCGTCCTGCAATGACCCGCAGGCGCTGCGCATCGCGGTCGAACGCTACATGACCGATGGAAGCGGCAGCGGTGAAGTGCAGCTCAGGATCGGCGACACCGCGTCAACGACAGTGTCGGTGCAACGGGACGGCCGAGACTGGAGCGTGCTGGACGCACGCTGACCTTTGGCACCTCGCCAGAAACACAGCCAATCCAGCCAACTGTTCGAATCCTGCTTCAACGCAACGGACCCGATGGGCATTCCTCCACCGGCACGTCCCTGTGCCATGACCGAAAATCCTTGGTCCGATGACCGTCGCTCACGCGTCATGTCACCCTCGATGCCGCTCGGGCACGATCCCGCATCACGATTTCATCCCTGCGGTGCAACCTGCCCAGGCCGGTTATTGCCTTGCCGATGGCGTGCGCCGCCTGCCCTCATCTGCATCGGGCCGCACGCTTCGCGCAATTTCGAGAATTCCTCGCGACTCAGCTGGCCGTTGTGGTCCGTATCCGCCTTGTCGAAGCAGGCGTTGCGGCGTTCTGCCATGCGCGCTTGACGCTCAGGATCCGCAACCCGGTCACCATGCCCGCGGCCCTGCCTCATCTGCCCACGCCAGGCCTGCAACTCGCTGTTGGACAGCTTGCCGTCCTTGTCGGCATCGATCTGGTCGAACTTCTCGGCCATCCGCGGAAACGATGCAGCCTCTTGCCGCGACACCATGCCATCACCATTGGCATCGATCCTCATCCCGTGGCGACCGGCCGCTGCCGGTGTTGCGGGCGAGGCGGCCGGAGTCGTCGTCGGTGCAGTCTGGGCAATGGCAGCCGCCGACACACCGGCACAGGCCGCGGCAAGGACAAGCAAATTGAGCAATTTCATGACCTGTTCTCCTCCCGGAACGTCCGGGGTTGGGTAGACAACGCCTGTCACCTGCTCCCGTTGACGACCAAGGCTGCTCGTGGCTGAACGAAGGCGTTATGCTTCAGGCATGGGCGGCAACGACGACTCCCTGCGGCTGTTTCGTACTGCACCCCACCCCTGCGGCTATTGGCCGGAGCGCGAAGCACGCGACCTTGTCCTCGACCAGCGCGACCCACGGCTGCCGATGTTCTATCCGACGGCGCTGGAATGGGGCTTCCGACGCTCCGGTGATATCGTTTATCGACCCAGCTGCCATGCCTGCAACGCCTGCATCGCGGTTCGTATTCCGGTCGCCGATTTCCGTCCAGACCGCAGCCAGCGTCGCTGCCTGCGTCGCAACGCGGACATCGAAACACGCATCGTACCGGCCGAATGCACGCATGAACGTCTGGCGCTCTACCAGCGCTACCTGTCGACGCGCCATGCTGGCGGCGGCATGGACGACCATGGCGCCCATGAGTTCGAACAATTCCTGATCGGTTGCTGGAATGACAGCCGGTTCCTCGAGTTGCGAGAACAGGGAAGCCATCGCCTGCTCGGTGTCGCCGTCACCGATCTCGTCCCGGGTGCACTCTCGGCGGTCTACACCTTCCATGAACCGGATGCGTCAGAACGCGGCCTGGGCACCCTTGGCATCCTGCGCCAGATCGAATGGGCCCGGCGCGATGGCCGCGCCTACCTTTACCTTGGTTATTGGATCGCCGGTCATCCGAAGATGGATTACAAACGTCGCTTCAGGCCGACGGAACGTTTCAATGGCCGCGGCTGGGTCCGCTGGATGACGGACATGGAAAGCGACGACGCGCCCGGATAGTCGACGCTTCAGCCAACCCGGCAAGGCGCTATTGCGCCGCTTCGCCGCCGACACTGCCCGCATCTGGCGGCGCGGATTCCCTGGCTAGCGCCACTGCGGCAAGTTTCTTGCGGTCGTAGAAACCGAACTCTGCATCCGCGCGTGCCGATACGATCATCCGTACCATGCTGCCCGGAACCATCAACTCCAATTCGACGACGCGGCCATCTGGCGCCCGTCCTTCCAGGAGCATTTCCACGAACGCCCCGCCGGTATCGACCTCACGACAAGGCACGAACGGGCCGGCGGGCCCCACCTGCAGGTAAGGCTTGATCGCGTCACCAAGCGCTTCAAGCGCCGGCCCAAACAAGAACACCGCATAACCCGAAGATTCAGCCATGGCCCATCCTCTCATGGGTGGCAAGCCGGAAGCCAGCGCACGGATCCGGACATCCGACCCACTGGTTTCAGCTTCCGACGCCCCCTGCCTGCACCCTGCCTCTTCGCGGCTGGCGCTGTGCATGCGATGCTTTCGCCATGCCCTTGCGCACCCGCCTGCTCCCGTTCCTCATCTTCGCAATCGCGGTGGCATCGTGGGTCGTCGGCTGCTCTGCCCCGAACCTGCCGTTTGCACGTCTTTCCGGCTTGATCGTCAGCCGTCAACTCGACGAAATCAGCGGCTTGGCAGCCTCCCGCGCTCACGACGGTGTGCTGTGGGCCCACAACGACAGTGGCAATCCTGCCCGACTCTATGCAATCAGCACCCGCGGCCGCCTGCTGGCGCGATTCGACGTAGAAGGTGCAAAAAACGTCGACTGGGAAGACATCTCGAGTTTCGACCTCGCCGGCCACCATTACCTGCTGCTGGCCGATACCGGCGACAACGGTGGCCACCGCCGCGATTTCGTCCTCTACGTGTTCGAGGAACCTGCCAAGCTCGAAAGCGGCGTGCTGCGGCCGCGCTGGAGCATCCATGCGCGCTGGCCAGATGGCCCGCGTGATTGCGAAGCGGTGGCGGTCGATGCCGTGCTCGGCCAGGTCCTGTTGATTTCGAAGAAACGCGTGCCTCCCGAACTGTTTTCGCTGCCTCTCGCCAACCCGCATGGCGCAGTGTTGGAAGCACGCCGTATCGGCCGTCTTGAAGGCGTGCCACAGGCTGACCCCGAACTGAAACTGCAGGATCCCACATTGGCTGCGCTGTTTTCCCAAGTCACCGCCGCCGATGTGTCTCCGGACCGCAACACCCTGGCCGTGCTGACCTACGGCAGCGTGCTGTTCTACCGGCGGGCGGAGGCTGAGGACTGGGCCGATGCGGTTTCACATTCGCCCGAAGCCCACGACGTTCCGCCGATTCCACAGGCGGAGGCGCTGACCTGGAGCGCCGGCGGGACCGGGCTTTATTCCAGCGGCGAGTTCAGCCCGGCACCGATCTTCTATCTCGTCCCCCAGCAGTGAACTGGTTCGAACGACCGTTCGTCGGCTGACCCTTGCTTGTTTGATATCATTTTGATATCTTTTTTCATGCTCCATCCATCGAGAACGACCATGAAAGAAAATCCGATCCGCTCCCTTTCCGGCATCCCGATGCTGCTGGTACTGCTCCTGGCTGCAGTGATCGCCGTCATGCTGTTCGTGCAGAGCATGAACCAGCACCTGTGGCCGCAATTCATCGCCGCCATCGTGCTCGGCATCGCCAGCCTGTTCGCGCTGACCGGCTTCTACATGGTCGAGCCCAACCAGTCGGTGGTGCTCAGCCTGTTCGGCAAGTACGTGGGCACGGTCAAGGACAACGGCCTGCGCTGGAACAACCCGTTCTTCGCCAAGAAGAAGATCAGCCAGCGGGTGCGCAATTTCGAGAGCGGCAAGCTCAAGGTCAACGAACTGGACGGCAGCCCGATCGAGATCGCTTCGGTCATCGTCTGGCAGGTCATGGACAGCGCGGAAGCGGTCTACAACGTCGATGACTACGAAAGCTTCGTCCATATCCAATCCGAATCCGCGCTGCGCACGATGGCCACCAGCTATCCCTACGACCAGCACGAAGAAGGGCAAGTGTCATTGCGCAGTCACGCCACCGAAATCAGCCAGCACCTGAAGGACGAATTGACCGAACGCCTCGCCGACGCCGGCGTGGAGGTCATCGATGCCCGCATCAGCCACCTCGCCTATGCACCAGAAATCGCCCAAGCGATGCTGCAACGGCAACAGGCCAACGCCATCATCGCCGCACGCACCCGGATCGTCGCCGGTGCGGTGGGCATGGTCGAGATGGCGCTGGCCGAGCTGCAGAAGAACGGCGTGGTGCAGCTGGACGAGGAACGCAAGGCGGCGATGGTCAGCAATCTGCTGGTGGTGCTGTGCGGTGAACGCGCCACCCAGCCGATCGTCAATACCGGCTCGCTGTACTGACCACCACCGGGCGTCATGAGCGAAAAAAAAGCCTACCCGCTGCGCATCAATGCCGAGGTCCTTGCGGCCGCGCAGCGCTGGGCCGACGACGAACTCCGCAGCCTCAACGCGCAGATCGAATACGTGCTGCGCGACGCCCTGCGCAAGGCCGGACGACTGCCCGAGGCCAAACCGAAATCCGCGAGGGCATCATGAGCAAGAAATGGACCTACCTGGTCATCGAACTCAAGACCGGCGTCTTCGGCGGGTTCAAGCTCGAAGCCTTGCAGGAAGAGCTTGACAAACAGGGGCGCGCGGGATGGGAATTGGTCAACGTGGTCCACGCCACCCCCACCGTGTCTTCACCTACCCTCATTTTCAAGAAGGAAACCTGACAATGCGCCGCACCCTAGTGTCGATCGCGCTAGCCGCCTGCTTCGTTGCGTTCGGTGGCGCGGCAGCACAATCCACCTCGCCTGCCACCACGCCTGCCGCAATCGCCTTGCAGGCATTGGATCAACTGGATGCGGGCCAGTACGCACAGGTCGAGCAACTGTTCGGCGCACAGATGGCCGCCGCCGTCCCCGAGGACAAGCTGAAATCGGCGTGGGAATCGCTGCCCGGGATGGTGGGCGCAGCCACCGGCCGCGGCGAGGCGCAAACCGCCGAGCAGAATGGTGCCACCTTGGTCATGATTCCCCTGCATTTCGAAAAGGGCGAAATGCTCGCAAAATTCGCATTCGATGCCGAAGGCAAGATCGTCGGTTTCCTGATCCAACCCGCATCCCATGCCGAACCGGTGCCCGCAGTTGCCGCCGACGCACCGTTCACCGAGCAGGACTTCAGCGTTGGCGAAGGCGAACGGGCCTTGCCCGGCACCCTGGCGCTCCCCAAAGGCAATGGCCCATTTCCCGCCGTCGTGCTGGTCCACGGCTCTGGCCCGCAGGATCGCGATGAAACGATCGGCGCCAACCGCCCCTTCCTCGACATCGCCCGTGGGCTGGCCGCACAGGGAATCGCGGTGCTGCGCTACGACAAGCGCACCAAGGCGCGCCCGCAGGATTTTGCCAGCGGCAATTTCACCGTTGATGACGAAACCACCAATGACGCCGTGATCGCCGTCGATGCCCTGCGCAAAACCGAGGGCATCGACCTGAATCGTATTTTCGTGCTTGGCCACAGCCAAGGGGCGATGATGGCGCCACGGATCGCGGCCGTGTCCGGCCACGTCGATGGCCTGATCCTGCTGGCGGCACCGTCCAGGCCACTGCTCGACATCCTGATCGAGCAGAACCGTCGTTTCGCTGCACTCAACGACGGCAAGATCGATGACGCCGAACGTTCGGCCATCAGCGCATTGACCGACCAGGTTCGCACGACCCGAGATCCGCTGACGTCGGCGACCACGCCGACCATCATGAACCAGCCGGCGGGGTACTGGCGCAGCATTGATTCGGTGGATGCGGTTGCGGAAGCTCGGCAAGTCACACTGCCCATGCTGATCCTGCAGGGCTCACGTGACATCCAGGTCGTCGATGCCGACTGGCAGGGCTGGAAGTCCGCCTTCCACGACGCCCCCAAGGTCACATTCAAGCTGTACTACACGCTCAACCACCTCGGCATCGCTGGCGAAGGGGAAGTTACGCTGGCCGATCAGCAGCAACCCGGTCATGTCGATGCGGCATTGATCGACGATGTGGCCACCTGGATCAAAGCGCATTGAGCCATGACGCGTGCCGAGGCAAAGACCTTCGACGTCAGCCCTCCCTCGATTGCAGCACCGCTGTCGATGATCGCGCTGGCGGGCCTGCTGCCCCTTGGCATCATGCTCTACGCGGTCCTCGATTCGGCCCAGGGTCCGCTCAAGACCCTGTACGCGCTGCTGCCTCCGATCGGCTTCGTGCTCGTCATGCTCCCGGTCTTGCTGTGGCTGATGCATCGGCGCGCGGTGACCCTGGATGGCGGCACGTTGCACGTCCGCGCCGCGATGTACTCCAAACGCACCGCCGCCGCCGAGCTCGATCTGGACCGCGCCCGCGTGGTCAACCTGGACGAACGCACCGAACTGCGCCCCGGCTGGCGGAGCAACGGTTACGCCACGATCGGTTATACCGCCGGGCATTACAGGATGCGCAACAAGCTGGGCAGCGCCTTCTGCCTGCTCACCGAACGCCAGCGCGTGCTGTGGCTACCACTGCGCGGCGGCACGCAGCACATCCTGCTCAGCCTTGAACGGCCGCAGGCATTGCTCGACGCGCTGCGCGCCGCCTCGGCCACCTGAATCCACCGCGGCGATGCCCTATCCTGCGCCCATGCGCACCGCCTGCATCCCCCTGCGAGCAACCCTGCTCAACACCGCGGACATCGAACTGTGGCCGGGCGGGTTGCTGCAAGCCCGCAGCAACGGCCACGCCCGCCTGCTGGCCCGCGCCCAGCGCGTCCTGCGGCGCAAGCGCGACGGACAGTACCTCGCTGTCGCGCTGGCGGAAGGCCTGCAACCGCTGATCCCGAACCTGAGCCGCGAACCAGGCTTGGCCATCGCCAAGCGCACCCTCGCTCAGGACGCTGCCCGCCACCGCAACGGACTCGAACGGGTCGCGACGCTGCCCTTGCATCGAATGCAAGTCCGTCTGGAAACCCTGGGCCTGGACGCCGACCGCTATGCCGCACGCAGCGGCCTTGCCCTGATCCCAGAGCCGACGCAGCTGCGTTTTGCCGGCTTCGATCGCTGGCGGCGGGCGCTCTGGCTCGACCCGGGCGCCGCCCGCGCGTGGGGGCGGATGCAGAACGCGGCGCTGGAAGATGGCATCGTGCTGGACGCCATCTCCGGCTATCGCAGCCATGACTACCAACTCGGCATTTTCGAACGCAAGCTGGCACGCGGCCTGACGGTCGAACAGATCCTTGCGGTCAATGCTGCACCCGGATTCTCGGAACACCATTCCGGGCTGGCACTGGACATCGGCACGCCCGGCGAACCGCCGGCCGAGGAAAGCTTCGAAACCACGTCCGCATTCGCCTGGCTGCAAGCCAATGCCGCCGCGCATGGCTTCCGCTTGAGCTACCCACGCGACAATCCCCACGGCATCGTCTACGAGCCATGGCATTGGTGCCTTGCAAGGCGCGACTCAGCCGGCTGAGCGCGTGGTCAGTTCGCGCAGCGTCGCCCGCAGGCCTTCCCGCCAGTCGGGTGGTGCGATCCCGAAATCCGCCTGCAGCCTGCTGGTATCGAGGACCGAATAGGCGGGACGCCGTGCCGGAGTCGGAGAGTCGGCGGTGGAAATCGGCTGCACGGCCGGGCTGCGCGACAACAGGCCGAGCACAAGGGCTTCCTCCATGATCGCCTCCGCAAACCCGTGCCAACTGGTCTGACCTGCTGCCACCAGGTTCCAAGTGCCGCTCTTGCGCATGCCTTGCCGCAGCAGCAATGCCGTGGCATCGGCGATCCAGGCTGCCGGTGTCGGCGCACCCCATTGATCGTCGACCACCCGCACATGATCGCGCTCACCCGCCAGCCTCAGCATGGTGCGCAGGAAATTGTGACCGTGCGCGGCATACACCCAGGACGTGCGCAGGATCACGTGGCGTGCACCGCTTGCGCGGATCTTCTCTTCGCCAGCCAGCTTGCTGGCACCATAGGTACCCAGCGGCGCAGTGGCATCGTCCTCGCGATAGGGGCGTGCGCTTTGGCCATCGAAGACGTAGTCGGTGGAGTAATGCACCAACAGCGCATCGACAGCTGCACAGGCCTGGGCCAGCGCTGCCGGGCCCAACGCATTCACGCGGAACGCTGCATCCGGCTCGCTTTCGGCCCTATCCACTGCGGTATAGGCGGCAGCATTGACCACCACCTCGGGCTGGATGGCCTGCACCAGGGACGACAGCGCCTCCGGCGCTTCGAAATCGGCCGCCTGATCCGCCTCCAACCCATCGCGCGTTGCCACCAGCAACTGCCCGAGCGGCGGCAGGCTGCGACGTAATTCACACCCGATCTGGCCGTTGCCGCCCAGCAACAGGAGCTTCATGGCGCGCCGTAGACCGGCAGGCGATTCGTCGCGATCTCGGCCAACCGCGGGGCGGTGGCATCCTTGGACGACAGCGAGACATTGCTCATCGGCCAGTCAATGGCCAGTTGTGGATCATCCCAACGCAGCGCGTTATCACTGGCGGGATCGTACGGCGCCGTACACAGATAAGTGATCAACGCGGACTCGCTCAACACCAGAAAACCGTGGGCGAAGCCCACCGGTATCCTGAAATGGCGCTTGTTGTCGGCACTCAGGAGCGCTGCAACATGCTGGCCGAAGCTGGGCGACCCCACGCGAATGTCAACCGCCACGTCGAACACTTCACCCTCCAGCACACTGACCAGCTTGTCTTGCGGATGATTTGGCCATTGGTAGTGCAGGCCGCGCAGCACGCCGCGTTGCGAGTGCGAGACATTGTGCTGGACGAACCGGGTCGGCAAGCCATGCTGGCCGAAGCGCTCGGCGTTCCAGCCCTCATAGAAAAACCCCCGTGCGTCACCGAAGACGGCAGGCTCGATCACCACGCAACCCGGCAATGCCGTGTCCAAAACCTTCATGCCACGCGACCCGGCTTGAGTAGGCCCAGCAGGTACTGCCCATACCCGTTCTTCGCCAGCGGCGTCGCCAGCGCAAGCAACTGATCGGCATCGATCCAGCCATTGGCGAAGGCAATCTCTTCCGGACAACACACCCGCAGGCCCTGACGCTTGACGATGGTTTCGATATAGGTGGAGGCCTCCACCAGCGCTTCGTGGGTGCCCGTATCCAACCAGGCATAGCCGCGCCCCATCTTCTCCAGATACAGCGCACCATCATCGAGGTATCGACGGTTGAGGTCGGTGATTTCCAGCTCGCCTCGGGTGGACGGCTTCAGCTCGGCTGCGAAATCACAGACGCGTTGGTCGTAGAAATACAGCCCGGTCAGGGCGTAATTCGACTTCGGTACCGCCGGCTTTTCCTCCAGCCCCACCACCTTCCCGGCGGCGTCAAATTCGGCCACGCCATAGCGCTCCGGGTCACGCACCCAGTAGCCGAACACGGTCGCGCCATCCTCCCGCGCATCGGCACGTTGCAGCAAGTCGGTGAGGCCTTGGCCGTGGAAGAGATTGTCCCCCAGCACCAGGCAGGACGGCGCACCGGCAAGGAAGTCGCGGCCGATCAGGAAGGCCTGCGCCAATCCGTCCGGGCTGGGCTGCGCGGCGTACTCGATCCGCATGCCCCACTGCGAACCATCGCCCAGCAGCCGCTGGAACAAGGCCTGCTCATGCGGCGTGTTGATGACCAGGACCTCGCGGATCCCAGCCAGCATCAATACGCTCAGCGGGTAGTAGATCATCGGTTTGTCGTAGACAGGCAACAGCTGTTTGCTGATCGCTTGGGTGACGGGATACAGGCGCGTACCGGAACCGCCGGCCAGCACGATGCCTCTGCGCTGCGCACTCATGCCGACACCCCGATGCGTTGCAAGCGATAACTGCCGTCCAGTACGCGCTGCACCCAAGCCTGGTTATGCAGATACCAATCCAAGGTTTCCGCAATGCCTTGCGCAAAGGTGTAGCGCGGTACCCATCCCAGTTCATCGCGCAGCTTGCTGGCATCGATGGCATAACGCCGGTCATGGCCGGGACGGTCGGTGACATGGGTAATCTGCGATGCGCGTGGCAGGCCGTCCGCTCGCGGGCGCCGCTGGTCCAGAAGCGCGCAGATCGCGTGGACGACTTCGATGTTCTGCATCTCGGCGCCGCCGCCGACATTGTAGGTCTCACCTACCCGGCCCTTGGCCAGCACGAGGCGGATCGCCTCGCAATGGTCGCTGACGAACAGCCAATCACGTACCTGCTGGCCATCGCCGTACACCGGCAGCGGTTCTCCGGCCAAGGACTTGGCAATCACCAGCGGAATGAGCTTTTCCGGGAATTGGTAAGGTCCGTAGTTGTTGCTGCAATGGGTGGTCAACGTCGGCAAGCCATAGGTGTGATGGAAGGCGCGGACCAAGTGGTCTGATGCAGCCTTTGACGCCGAATACGGCGAATTCGGCGCATACGGCGTGGCTTCCGTGAACTTGCCGGTGTCAGCAAGCGAGCCGTAGACCTCATCGGTGGAGACATGCAGGAATCGGAACGTCTCAGCACTCGCGCCGCATGAGCCCTTCCAGTAGTCGCAGATCGCCTCCAACAGCACCGATGTGCCCACCACATTGGTCCGGATGAATGCCGCCGGGCCGTCGATCGATCGATCCACATGGCTTTCCGCGGCAAAGTTCAGCACGGCATCCGGGCGGTGCGCGACCAGTAACGCATCCACCAGCGAACGATCACCGATCTCGCCATGCACGAATACATGGTTCGCATCGCCATCCAGAGCAGCCAGGGTGTCGCGATTGCCGGCATAGGTCAGCGCATCAAGATTGATCACCTTGATGCCACGCTGCACCGCCTCCAGCACGAAGTTGCCGCCGATGAATCCAGCCCCTCCGGTGACAAGCCACGTCGTCATGCGTTCTCCTGATCCCATCGACGATTCGTCCAAGGCCGCTGCGGTCGATTCTGCCTCGCCACCTGCAAAAAACAAAAGCCCCGCTTTCCAGCAGGGCTTCCGGGACAATCCGGTGCGAGCCGGATGATTTGGTCGGGGTAGCCGGATTTGAACCGACGACCACTTGTCCCCCAGACAAGTGCGCTACCAGGCTGCGCTATACCCCGGTTGGATGCTGATTATAACGAATGCGAGCACCGCGTCGCCAAGCGAATCGCATCGAGCGCATTCAGTGGCGCAAGATCTGCAGCACATCTTCCAGTTCACTGCGCACCTGGCGCACGATCTGCACGCTCAGCGCGGATTCCTGCTTGGCACCATCACCTTCGAGGCGCAAGCGGGCGCCGCTGATGGTGTAGCCCTGTTCGTACAGCAGGCTGCGGATCTGGCGCACCATCAGCACGTCGTGGCGCTGGTAGTAGCGGCGGTTGCCGCGCCGCTTGGAGGGCTCCAAGCTGGGGAACTCGGTTTCCCAGTAGCGCAGCACATGCGGTTTGACATCACACAGTTCGCTGACTTCGCCGATGGTGAAGTAGCGCTTGGCCGGGATCGGCGGGAGTTCGCGGTTGCTGCCGGGATCAAGCATGCGAGACGCCCGAGTAAGCCTCGACTTGTGCCTTCAGTTTCTGCCCTGGGCGAAAGGTCACCACGGTACGCGCGGTGATCGGGATTTCCTCGCCGGTCTTCGGGTTGCGTCCCGGGCGCGGGCTCTTACGCCGCAGGTCGAAATTACCGAAGCCGGACAGCTTGACCTGGCCGCCTTGCTCCAGAGCTTCGCTCAATCCATCGAAGAACGCATCGACGAATTCCTTCGCCTCGCGCTTGTTCAGCCCAACTTCCTCATAGAGTCGTTCGGCCATCTCTGCCTTGGTCAACGCCATTGCCATCCCCTGTCAACGTCGAATCGTTGCGCCGAACCCCTGGCCCAGCGCAGCCACGACGTCAGATACCGCAGATTCCACGTCCTGCTCGGTGAGAGTGCGCGAATCATCCTGAAAAATCAAGCGCATGGCGAGACTTTTGCAACCCGGATCAATACCTTTGCCGAGATAGCGGTCGAACAGTCCCACCTCGCGCAGCAGCGCGCCGCCCGCGGCGATCGCGGACGCCCGCAACGCGCCCCAGGCCACGCCATCGCCAACCACGAAGGCAAGATCCCGACGTACCGATGGGAAGCGCGACAAGGGCTTGGCGCGCGGCAATGGCCGCGCCATCAATGCGTCAAGATCGAGTTCGAAGGCATAGACCTCGGCCTCGATCCCGAGCCGCTCCTGCAGGCGTGGATGCACCTGGCCGATCCAGCCGAGCCGCACGCCGTCCCGATAGACGTCGGCACTCCGACCCGGATGCGCAAACGGATGCACCGCCGCACGGTACTCCAGGGTCACGCCCGAGACGGCGGCAAGGCTGTCCAGGTCGCCCTTGATGTCGTGGAAATCGAGCGTGCGCGCCGCAATGCCCCACTGCTCGGACACCGCCTCGCCACAGGCCACCGCGGCCATGCGGCGGGTTTCGAGCGGCCCCACCGCGCCGGCCGCAAAGCTGCGACCGAGCTCGAACAGGCGCACGCGCGGCTGCTGGCGCGCGGTATTGCGCGTCAAAGCGGCCATCAGTCCGGGCAACAGCGATGTGCGCATCACCCCAAGCTCGGCGCTCAGTGGATTGGCGAGCGCGACGCCACCGTCGGCCAGCGACCATGCCTCGAGTTGGCTGGCCTCCACGAATGCGAAATTGATCGCTTCCAGATAATCACGTGCGACCAATTGCCGGCGCAGGTCATGCGCGCTGCTGCGGGTCTCGCTGGGGCTGACCAAGCGGGTGGCACCACCGGGCAGCGAGGTCGGGATCGCGTCGTAGCCGTGGATGCGGGCGACTTCCTCGATCAGGTCTTCCTCGATGGCCAGATCGAAGCGGCGCGCCGGCGTCGTCACCTGCCAACCGTCGTCGCTCGCCTCCACCGCCAGGCCCAGCGCGGACAGGATGCGTGCGACCTCGGCATCGGCCACGCTCGTGCCCAGCACGCGCGCCAATCGCGCACGCCGCAAGTGGATCGCCTGCGGTTTGGGCAGGTGCTGCGGCAACGCTGCCTCGACCACCGGGCCGGGCGTGCCGCCGGCGATATCGAGGATCAGCCGCGTTGCATATTCGATGGCGATGCACGGCAGTTCGGGGTCGACGCCACGCTCGAAGCGGTGCGCGGCATCGGTGTGCAGGCCGAGCTCGCGACTGCGACCGATGATCGCGGCGGGCGCAAAATGCGCGGCCTCGAGGAAGATGGTGCGGGTGGCAGTGCCGACCTTGGTGTCGTCTCCGCCCATGATGCCGGCAAGGCCAACCACCCGATCGGCGTCGGTGATGACGAGGAACTGCGGATCGAGCTTGGCCGTCTCGCCATTGAGCAGCTTCACGCTTTCATCGGTGCGCGCATGACGCACGCCGATCGGCCCCCTCAGCAAGTCACGGTCGTAGGCGTGCATCGGCTGGCCAAGTTCCAGCATCACGTACTGGGTGACGTCAACCAACAGGCTGATCGGGCGCACGCCGCTGCGCAACAGGCGCTGCGCCATCCACATCGGCGTGGTCGCCGATGCATCGACGCCTTCGATCACCCGACCGCAGAAGCGCGGCGCATCGGCCCCGGCGTTCAACTCGACGGCCATGGTCGACGCACTGGCTGCGGCCACTGGCGCTGCCTCGAACGGCTCGACCACGCTGCCGAACGCGGCGGCGACGTCGAAGGCAATCCCGCGCACGCCGAAGCAATCAGCACGGTTCGGGGTCAGGCCCAGCTCGACGATGGTGTCCGGCAGGCCGAGATACTCGGCAATGGAAGCGCCGACCGGCGCATCGGCGGGAAGCTCCAGCAGGCCGGAGGCATCGGCATCGATCCCCAGCTCCTTGGCCGAGCACAACATGCCTTGGGACTCGACCCCGCGCAGCTTGGCCGCCTTGATCTCGAAGCCGCCGAACGCCGCACCAACGGTCGCCAATGGCGCGACCAACCCGGGCCGTGCGTTCGGCGCGCCGCAGACGATCTGCAGTGGCACCGCGCCACCGGCGTCGACCTGACACACCTGCAGTTTGTCGGCCTCCGGGTGTTTTTCGGCAGACAGGATCTTCGCCACCACCACGCCGTCAAGCCCATTGCCAATTGCCGCGCTGGACTCGACTTCCAGACCGATCATGGTCAGGGTGTGCTGCAAGGCGGCACTGTCGGCATCGATGCGGACGTGCTGGCGCAGCCAGTTTTCGGAGAATTTCATACGCCCCGCCTCACGCGAATTGCTTCAGGAAACGCACGTCGTTTTCGTAGAACGCGCGCAGGTCGTTGATGCCGTAGCGCAGCATCGCCAGTCGTTCCACGCCCATGCCGAAGGCGAAGCCGGTGTAGCGCTCGGGATCGATGCCGACCGCGCGCAGCACGTTCGGATGCACCATGCCGCAGCCCAGCACCTCCAGCCAGCGCGAACCGCCGTCCGCGGTGTCCCACTTGATCACCACGTCGGCACCCGGCTCGACGAAGGGGAAGTAAGTCGGCTTGAACAGCATCTCGAAATCGCGCTCGAAGAACGCGCGCAGGAATTCGGTGATCGTGCCCTTGAGGTCGGCGAAGGTGGAATGCTCGTCCACCAGCAGGCCTTCCAGTTGGTGGAACATCGGTGAATGGGTCTGGTCGGAGTCGCTGCGATAGACCTTGCCGGCGGCGATCATCCGCAGCGGCGGCTTCACATCCTTCATGTAGCGCACCTGCACGCCCGATGTATGCGTACGCAGCAGGCGACCGTCAGGAAAATAGAACGTGTCGTGCATCGCCCGCGCCGGGTGATGCGGCGGGAAGTTCAGCGCCTCGAAGTTGTGCCAGTCGTCCTCGATCTCGGGGCCGTCGGCCAATTCGTAACCCAGTCGCCCGAAGATCTCGACCATGCGCTCCATGGTGCGGCTGACCGGATGCACACCACCGCGTTCGCCATCGCGTCCGGGGAGGGTGACATCGAGGATTTCCGCGGCCAGACGCGTGTCCAGCGCAGCATCGTCCAACGCGGCTTTGCGCGCGGCGAGCGCCTCGGAGATCACATCGCGCGCGCGGTTGATCGCCTCACCCGCCGACTTGCGCTGGTCACCGGGCAGTGCGCCCAGCGCCTTCAGCTGCGCGGTGATGCTGCCGCTCTTGCCGAGCAGGGCCACGCGCAGCGCTTCCAGCGCGTCGGGGCTTGCGGCGCCGGCGATGTCGGCGAGTGACTGCGTGGTGATGGATTGGATATCGGCCATGAGGTTTTCCGGTCCCATAAACAAACATGGGGAAGGACTTGCGCCCTTCCCCACGTCCTGGCGGCTTGCGCCACCGATGCAACTTGCGTGTGGATCAGCGGCTTACGCCGCCAAAGCGCCCTTGGCCTTTTCGGTCAGGGCGGTAAAGCCCGCCGCATCGTGCACGGCGATGTCCGCCAGCACCTTGCGATCCAGGGTGACCCCGGCCTTCAGCAGGCCGTTCATGAAACGGCTGTAGCTCAGGCCGTTGGCGCGGGCCGCTGCATTGATACGCGCGATCCACAGGGTGCGGAACTGGCGCTTCTTCTGCTTGCGACCGATGTAGGCGTACTGCGCAGCCTTGGTGACGGCCTGCTTGGCGGCGCGGAAGACCTTGCGACGGGCGTTGTAGTAACCCTTGGCGGCCTTCAGGACCTTCTTGTGGCGCGCGCGCGCCATGACACCACGTTTGACTCGTGCCATGTCTTATCTCCTCACAAATACGGCAGCATGCGGTCCAGACGGCCCGCGTCCTCGGCACGAACATGGTTCGTCTGCCGCAGGTTGCGCTTCCGCTTGGTCGCTTTCTTGGTGAGGATGTGGCTCTTGTTGGCGTGGCCGCACTTGTACTTGCCGGAAGCGGTCTTCCGGAAGCGCTTGGCCGCCGCCCGATTGGTCTTGATCTTGGGCATTGGGAATCCTTGCGA
>NZ_JADZDS010000025.1 GCF_020850895.1 Thermomonas sp.
GCGGGCGAGGCCGTGATGGTGTAGGACTTCGCGCCCAGGCCCGATACCGCCAGCGTGTAGTACTGCAATGCGTCGGGATCGCAATTGATGGCATCGGCAAAACCAGCGTAGGTCAGGTTTGCCGTGTAAAAGCGCTCCAATTGCTGCGCCGCCGCCAGTGCGCAGGCCGCGCCGGCGGCGCGACGGGTCTTGCGCACATGGTCGTTGTACGACGGATACGCGATTGCGGTGAGGATGCCGATGATGGCAACCACCACCATCAACTCGACCAAGGTGAAACCGGAAACTCGGGAATTGCGCATCGGAAGATCCTTGTGCCTGTTCGGGGTGGACACCGCACGACCACCCCATCGTTGTTCATCTCCGGCCCGCGTACAACCGCCGCAAGCCCGCTGCCCTTCCCTGCCCGTTCATGCCTCCACCGGGCCGGCGCGCCCTCCCTGGCCTGCGAAGCCCCCGCAGGGGCTCCGCAGCGATCAATCGCTCCGGATCTCGCGCCACGACACCCGCTGCCAGCTCATCCCGAAGGTGCGCGCACCGGACAATCCGGAACTGCTGCCATCGCCGCTGCCGCCCACGATGATCTGGCCCGGCAACAGCACCGGCAAGGTGGGCATGCCCACGCCGGTGTTGACGGAACCGATCGGGCTGCCGCCTGCGCCGGTGTCGTCGGTCGAGCCATCGTTGTTCAGGTCGAACATCGACTTGCCGCCGCTGGTGCCGGTGAAGGCATCGAGGGCATTGATGAATCCGGTACCCGACGCATCCAAGCAGGCGTCGCCCACCGGGATCATGCTGGCCGTCACCAGGAACGTGCCGTTGATCTGCGCGTTCTGCACGATCCGCTCACCCTTGCCCGGCAGGTCCACGTACCAGCCCTTGGATGTCGTCGGCAAGCTGGACTTTGCCTCGAAGTAGCGATAGCTGCCGGACACCGTGATCGTGCGTGCGGTGAGGTTCGAGCGGGTGTAACTGGCGCCATCATCCATGAACCCGTACATGCTCTGCCCGTCCGTGCTGATGTCGTTGGCGTCGGCATTGCTCATGTAACTGCCGGTGCCGAAGAACACCCAGCGCTTGTTGGTGGCGATGTCCACGGCCAGCGCCGGTGCCGAGGTGATCGGCTGCGGCGTTCCAGTGAACTTTTCGGCATGGAAGATCTTGGTGGCCGTCCACGCCGACGGCGAGGCACTGGTCATGTCGAACTTCCAGATATTGCCTTGCCTGTCGCCGGCGTAGGCATAGACCAGGGTCTTGCCATCGGCTGCGTACACGCCGGTCGGTGCAAACAGCCCGTTGTTGGTGGTGCTGTCGGTCGGGATCTCGCGGATCACGGAGCCATCGTTCATGTTGAGGACGACCAGCACCGCCTTGTCACTGCCACTGTTCGGACCATTGCCGAACACCACGGCCGGGACATTCGAGCCGTTGCGCACCATGCCCAGCACGGGCGCACCGACGACATTGCCAATGTTGTTGCTTGAGGTGTCCTGCCGCTCCCACAACACATTGCTGGTGTTGAAGGACCCCGGGGTGGAGACATCGAGGGCGTACAGGCCCTTGCCGCCGCGGCCCATGGTGCCAACCAGGATGCTCTTGTTGGGCACATAGCTGTTGTACGGCGAAATCGTGATCGGCCCGTCGACGAAGAACTTGTGTTCGTAGTCGGGGCGGCTGAGGCTGGCGAGGTTGGTGAAGTTGGTCAGCGTGCCCGGGATGTAGGCAAACAACTCGGCGCCGTTGTTGCCGTCGATGGCATGCAGCATGCCATCGTTGGCACCGACGTACACCACCTTGCCGCGCGGCTCGTAGGCCGGCGACGAGTTGACGATGTCGCCCAACACGGTTGTCCGCGAACGCAGGTTGCCGCCGTTGCGGTCCTCACGGCTGCCATCGCCCCGGATGTAGTTGGCGTTGTCCGTGCCGGTGACCGGATAGTCGGCGACGCCACCGGTGCGGGTCAGCGCCGCCAACTGGGTGCTGGTCGGGAAGGTGGCGCCGGAGCTGCCGCTGTAGGTGAACACCTTGCGCACGCCATGGGCGGGGAAGGTGGCAGTCCAGCTGGCCGTCGAGCTGACGCCACCGCTGTACGTCACCGGATAGGCCTTGACCACGCCGGTCCAGATGCCCGAGGTGTAGCTGGCCGCGAACACCTGCGCGCCGGTATTGAGCGAGGTGGAGTTGGTGGCCACGTTGGAGAACGAACTGGTGCGCTGGGCAATGGCGGCCAGGGCCCGCTTCAGCGCATCGGCGAACGCAGCCGGGCTGTTGGCGGAGACGAAGGTTCCGTGGCCGTTCACGGCCGCATGCAGCAGGTCGTCAAGGCGCCTCGGGTTGTCAGGACTTGGGCTGGACGTGCCCGGATCCGGCCACGTGTCGCCGCCATTGATCGCTGTCGTCGCATCTTCCACGCTGGTCCAGCCCTTGGTGGTCTCCAGGCCCAAGGCGATGGTGAAGGTCACCATGTGCTGCCAGAACGCCGGATCGCTGCTTGTGGTGGGCACGTTGTTGCCGTCCGGAGAGGAGCTGTTGCCCATGGACGCTTCAGTTCGCAGGTCATTCTTCCAGTAATACATCGCCATGTCGGCCAAGGTTTTGCTGATGCCGTCACTGAACGGCTTGGCGGCGCTGTAGGTGTAACTGGCGGATTTCGGGCCCAGGATCGTCGGACCATTGGTGCCGTCTGCGTTGCCGGCGGTGGTTTGAATCGCGCTGTTCCAATACCCGTCGGTGGTCAGGATGGTGAAGTTCTGCCGGCACGAGAGCTGGTCGGACCCGGATTCCGGACCGTATGGACCGGTCGCGCTCGAACCCGAGAAGTAGGCGCCGGCATTCTTCAGCGCCGTCTGCAACGGCGTGCCGTTGCTGGCCGCGGCAGCGAACAGGCGCTTGTACCAGTTGCTGCGATTGGCGATCGAAGCTGTGCTGTCGTCGAAGAAACGCCCGTCGCCGAGGGTCACCGGGATGTCCAGGTTGGAGCGATCCCAGATGGTGCGGTAGCCCACCCGCACCTTGCGGTCCAGCGGCTTGAACGCTTCTGCGGCGCCGCCCTTGGCCGACTTGATGCGGGTGCGGTAATAGGAATACCACGTGGCAAAGTTGGTTTGTTCCTGGGCCCAGCTGCGACCCGTGGGAGTGATGCCTGAGGTGCAGTTGATCCAGCCGTAGCTTCCGAGCGAGGCGGTGGCATCGCAGGCATTGCCGCCGCTGAACGTCGACGACGCCAGAGTGAATTTCGTGTAGGTGCTGGTGCTGGTGTCGGCTGGCTTCATGACGATCGTGTATTTGCCGGCCGTCGGTGACTCGCCGGCGCAGACCACGGTCTGGCCAGATGTCACGATGCCCGTGCACACCTGTGCACCGGCTGGATCCGTCACCCGATAGACGCCATTCAGTGCGGTGCCGGTGATCCTGATCTGGACATCGGCCCAAGCCGCGACAGAGTTCGTTTGACTGGTCACCGACCCAGACGTCCTGACCTGACCCGAGGAGGGAGTCACGGTCAGTCCGGTCACCGTGGTGCCGGTGACCTTGCCGAACTCGGACCGTTCGATACCGCGGCCGGATGACAGATACCGATAGCGGTAATAGTTGGCCGCATTCGAAAGGTAGGCGCTACTCTGGTCTGCCGGGTTCTTGGGAACGTAGACGGTCTGCGTGTAACTGTTGAGATTGATGGTGCCGCCACTCTTGGTGTCATAAGTGACGTAGTCGTTGCTGCTGTACGCCGCCGTGTATGTGGTGCCACCGGTCATGCGACTCCCGTCCGGCAGGACCCACGGCAGATAATCGACACTGGGGTTGTAGTACAGCGTATTGGTGCTGGAAGCCTGCATGAACATCGCCCGCAGCTCGTTGGCGCCGTAGCTGCCGTAATCGGTACCGTCGCCCACGCCGTCGGCATCCGGGCTGCTGTTGAATCCGCCCGTGCCGGTGATGGCGGCGACGTCCTTGTTGTTGACGTTTCTCCACGCCATCGAACCCGAGTCATCGAGGATGAACAGGATGTTCGGGGCCACCCGGATGCCGGTGGTCAACGGCTCATCCGGAATGACGACGCCGGCATGGACCGGCAGCGCCAGCAGGGTGGCCAGGAAGGCGGCGGAGGCAACCCACAGCGGTTGGCGGCGCGGGGCGCCGGCGGGCTTGCGGGTGACGTTGGTCTGAGTGCTGTTCATGGCGTGGCTCATGCGGTGGGTGCGGATTACCGGCTGACGATGTTGGCCTGAAGAACGACCAGCGCATGGCCAGGCCCCTGCCCGCGCACGGTGGCGCGGAACATCGGCCGCTGGCATTGGTAGCTGTTCTGGCCATAGGTGGTTTCACAGATCCCCAGCAGCATGCTGCCCTTGCCGGTGCCGAGGTATTCCAATGTGTAGGTGAAGGGCATGACCTTGCCGTCGGCGGCGGTGTAGCTGTCGGACATCCTCACCGGGGTTTCGATCGTGCCGCTGTTCGAGTCCTGGTTGCAGAAGCCGTGGCCGGCGCAATCGAGCGGCAAGCCGTCGGCGCGCAGTTCGGCCAAGGTCTTGCCGTACTGCAGTTCGACGATGGCGGGATTGCCCAGGACCGCGTTCTGGACCTGGCGGAGCGCCGTCTCGGCGGCCTGGAACGCAAGGCTGCGGTCGTAGAGGTTGGCGGCCATGCGCTCCTGCATGGCGGAACTGCGCAACACCGCGATGCCGAGCACCGACATCACGATCAGCAGGACCAGCACGACCAGCAGGGAGACGCCCTGCTGGTGGCCACGGTAGGCCGGGATGGTGCATCGGGCTGTGCGGTTCATTGCACGCGGCTCCTCAGGCTGATGACATTGGAGAAATCGCGGCGGATCGTGCGGCCGTCCGCACTGTCAGCACCGTTGAGTCTCATGTTGACCCTGACCGCGACCACGTCGGACCACACGGTGGGTGCAGCCACGAAGTTCAGGCCACCGCGCTGGAGGTAGCTCACCCGCATCACGGCAACGTTGTCGATGACCCGCTGGGGGCCGTTGCCATCGTTGCGGTTGACCATCAATGAACCCGAATTCACGAACCAGCGGACGTTGCGGAAGCGGCTGACCATGACGCTGGCCCCAGGTGCCATGGGATCGCTGGTCATCACCACCGGGGTGGCCGGAGCGAAGGAAATCGTATCCGTGGAGACGCCCGTCACCGCCACCACGTAGAGCTGGTTGGCATTGCAGACGATGATGGACTGGCCGCTGCTGAAGGCATCGCTGAGTGCGAAGCTGGGGTTGTCTTCCTGAGCCTGGGTGAGATCGACAGTGACGCTGTTGGAGGTTGCGGAGGTGACGGGATAGGCATCATCGTCACCGGAGACCACGGTGAACTCCGAAGCGTTCCCGGAGACTGGCTGGGTCAGGAAAGCGGTCTCGTTGGACGTGTTCGAATGCTCGACGTCGGGCCTCGCGAGATTGGAACAGGACGAACCGCCCGCGGCGCGCACGTCGTTGGAAATCATCTCGAAGGCCACCCGCGCGCCTTCCTGGATGCGATTGATGCCAGAGTTGGCCCGGAAGGTGCGCTGGTTGGATTGGAAAATGGCGAACGCCGCGCCCACCACCAGCAAGCCCAGCACCATTGCGACCATCAGCTCGATCAGGCCGAAGCCGACAGGCCGGAAACCCTGCGTCCTAGGCGAGGCGCTCATATGGTTGCCTCCAGGGCCAGGCTGCGGTTGCTGGCGCCGCCGGCGCGGGAATCGTCCCAGAACACCGTGATGGCGCAGTTGGGGCAGCCGGTGATCTGGGCGCACGTGGTGGTGTCCCCAAGGGTGCCGATGGAACCCTTCAGGCCGTTCAGCCAGTCCCTCAGGTTATTGCTGGCCAGATCGCTGCCAGGGATGGAGGCAGAACTGCAGACCTTGGCGGTGTTGTAGCTGCCGGCGTTGGCGCTGTTGGCGCGCATATTCTCGACGATCGAAGTGGCGGCCATCACCGCCTGGCTGGATTCCAGCGAACCCTGCCCACCGCGCAGCGCCATCGACTGCAGCGCGGCGATGCCGAGCAGGCCCAGACTGAGGATCAGCACCGAGACCAGTACTTCGATCAGGCTCATGCCGCGTGCACGACCGCGCAGTTGCCGGCCTTCGTTGCGGATTGGATTCATGTGCATCATGGGCAGACTCCACCGCCGTTTGTCGGGGTCTTGGTGACCACGCCACTGATCAGCACGGTGACCACCTGCCGGTTCTCCGGCGGCAGGTCAACCGGCAGGCAGACCGTTACCGCGGTTTGTGCGGCAATGCGCCCCGATGGGGAAAATTCGATGCCGTTCAACGGCCCGCTGACCTCGACATCACCGGATGCGGTGGTGTCGCGCAGGGTCACGGGCGCAGCATCGACGTTGTCACGACCGGTGACGATCCAGCGCGACCAGCTTGTGCTGCCGGCGCAGGTGGTGCCGTCGGTGGAACCGCACACCCGGACCCTGGAATTGAGACGCACGGCCTCGGCCCGCGCCAGTTGGATCGTGCTGACCATTTCGTCGGTGGTGCCAGTGAGACGGGCGGCGTTGGCCATCCAGCCCATGCTGGGCAAGGCAACCGCAGCCAGAACGCCGACCACGACCACCGTGACCAACAGCTCCAGCAGGGTGAAGCCGCGTGATTGCGCGATTCCAGTCAGTGTATTGCGATGCAACATGGTGCCCCCGGTTCTAGGCAACGCCTACCCTAGCGTCGCCCGTGACTCTACGCTATTCATGGCCGACAGGCGGAGCGAACACGGGAATGAACGGGCCGGACAGCCGGGAAAATCGGCTGAATGGCCCGTCTTTCGGCCCGGGTTGCCACCCTGCTCCCCCTGCGACGGGCGACGGAGTTTTGCCAGATGCACCTCCACGCCGCTACCCTGCGGCCATCCCGTGGAGCCCGTCCCCCGTGAATGCCGACACCAATCCGTTGGCCGCGCTGTGGCGCCCCCCCGCCCTGCTCAGCGTGGTGCTGGGCGGCGAAGCGCTGGCCGCAGTGGTCGCCCTGGCGCCGGCGCAGGGCGGCGATCGGTTGGTGCATTTCGGGCTGGCCTCGCTGTGCGTGCAGTGGGTGGCGATCGGCGCCCTATGCGCGCTGTACTTGCTGCGGCGGCCGCTGGGCCGGCTGCCGCCGCTGCGCTTGGCCTGGGCCTGCCTGATGGTGCTGCTGGGCATGTGTCTGCTGGTGGCTACCGGCGCCTGGGGCGTCATGGCGCTGGGCGCGACGCCCGCAGGCGATCGCACCGAGTTCGTGCTGAGGCTGCTTGGGATCGCCGTGGTGGTCGGGATGGTCGGGCTGTTGGCCTACCAGAACTATTGGCAATCTCGGCAGCTTGCGGTGCGTGCAAAGCAGTTGGAATTGGAGGCTTTGCAGGCGCGGATCCGGCCGCATTTCCTGTTCAACACGCTCAACACAGGGGCGGCATTGGTGCATCAGCGCCCGGATGAAGCCGAGCGGGTGCTGCTGGATCTTGCCGATCTGTTCCGTCATGCACTGCGCGGGCCACGGCAGATCCCGCTGGCGGAAGAGTTGGCCCTGACCCATCGTTACCTCGAGATCGAAATCCTTCGAATCGGCCCGCGACTGCGGCTGCAATGGAACGTGCCCGCGGCCCTGCCCGACATCATGGTGCCGTCGCTATCCCTGCAGCCACTGGCGGAGAACGCGATTCGTCACGGCATCGAACGCCTGCTGGACGGTGGCGGCATGGAGGTGGACGTGGGTGTCCGGACCGAAGGCGTCGAAGTCGTCATTCGCAATGATTTGCCCGCCACCGGCGTTGGCAACGCCGGCCATTCGGTGGGGCTGAACTCGGCGCGCGAACGCGTGCTGGCGCTCACCGAGGGCCGTGGACGGCTCGACGCGGGCATCGAGGATGGCCGCTTCGTGGCGCGGGTGTGGCTGCCAGCCCAAGGCAATGCGGATCAATCACATCCGTGATCTCTCCGCGGCCGACCAACCAAGGTCGGCAGTCAACGTCGACGCGCAATCAGCATTGCCTGATCAATCAGGTCCGTGATCGCTCCGCGGCCGACCATCCAAGGTCGGCAGTCAACGTCGACGCGCAATCAGCATTGCCTTCAACCAGGCCCTTCACGCCCTGCGCAGGCACACAAGGCGCGGGCCATCCATCAGCTCAATCCGTGGTAGCCCAGTGCCGCCAGCACCCGATCCGCCAACGTTGCGGCATCGGCCTCCTGCGTATGCAGGTGCACTTCCGGTTTCAGCGGCGCCTCGTAGGGTGAATCGATCCCGGTGAAATTGCTGAGTTCGCCACGCCGCGCCTTGGCATAGAGGCCCTTGACGTCACGTCGCTCGGCGTCGGCCAGCGGGGTGTCGACGAACACCTCCAGGAATTCGCCATCCTCGAACAGCGCGCGCGCCATCTCGCGCTCGGCACGGAACGGGCTGATGAAACTGACCAGCACGATCAGGCCGGCGTCGGTCATCAACCTGGCCACCTCGGCCACGCGACGGATGTTCTCGACCCGGTCTTCGGCAGTGAAGCCGAGGTCCTTGTTGAGGCCGTGGCGAACATTGTCACCGTCGAGCAGGTAGGTGTGTTTACCCAGCGCCAGCAGCTTCTTCTCGACCAGATTGGCAATCGTCGACTTGCCGGCACCGGACAGGCCGGTGAACCACAGGCAGCGCGGCTGTTGGTGCTTGATCGCGGCACGCTCGCCCTTGTCGACATCGAGGTGCTGCCAATGGATATTGCCGGCGCGACGCAGCGCGAACTCCAGCGTGCCGGCGGCGACCGTGGCATTGCTCTGGCGGTCGATCAGGATGAAACCACCCAGCGCCCGGCTGTCGGCATAGGCCTCGAACGGGATCGGGTGGTCCAGGTGCAGGTTGCACAGGCCAACTTCGTTGAGCTCCAGATGCTTCGCCGCAAGCTGTTCCTGGCTATTGACGTCGACCTTGTGCTTGATCTCCGTCACCGAAGCGCCCAGCGTGCGGGCGCCGAGCTTGAGCAGGTACGGGCGGCCCGGCAGCAGGCGCTCATCCCCCATCCACAGCAGGTGGGCGGCGAACTGATCGGCCACCTCCAGCGGGCTGGATGCCAGAGCAATGACATCGCCGCGACTGGCGTCGATCTCATCCGCAAGGGTCAGGGTCACCGCCTGCCCTGGGCGTGCCTCGGCCAGATCGCCGCTGGCGGTCACGATGCGCGCCACCTGTGAGCGTCGCCCGGAAGGCTGCACCACGATGGCATCGCCCGGCTTGACCCGCCCTGACACCACGGTGCCGGCGAAGCCACGGAAATCCTGGTTCGGACGGCACACCCACTGCACCGGCATGCGGAACGCGGCCTGGGTGTCGTGGCCTTCGATCGGCACCGTCTCCAGCAGTTCCAGCAAGGTCGGGCCGGCATACCACGGCGTGTTGACCGAGCGCACGATCATGTTGTCGCCCTGCAGGGCCGACAACGGCAGGCAATCGACGTGGGTGATGCCGAGGTGGGAGGCCAGCGCACGGTACTGGCCGCAGATGGCGTCGAACGTGGCTTGGTCGAAATCGACCAGATCCATCTTGTTGACCGCCAGCACCACCCGGTTGATGCCGAGCGATTTGACGATGTAGCTGTGGCGGCGGGTCTGGGTCAGCAAGCCCTTGCGCGCATCGACCAACACCACCGCGACATCGGCGGTGGACGCGCCGGTGGCCATGTTGCGGGTGTACTGCTCGTGGCCGGGGCAATCGGCGACGATGAACTTGCGGCGCTCGGTGCCGAAGAAGCGGTAAGCGACATCGATGGTGATGCCCTGCTCGCGCTCGGCGGCCAGGCCGTCCACCAGCAGGGCGAAATCGATCTGCCCATTCTGGGTGCCGTGGCGAAGGCTGTCGGATTCCAGTGCCGCGAGCTGGTCGTCCAGCAGCAATTTGGTGTCGTGCAACAGGCGGCCGATCAGGGTGCTCTTGCCGTCATCGACGCTGCCGCAGGTGATGAAACGCAGCAAGCCCTTGGTTTCATGCTGCTGCAGGTAGGCAGCCACCGAAGCGGCGGCATCCGCACCCGGCAGCGACGTGTCGATTGCCTGCTCCATCAGAAATAACCCTCCTGCTTCTTCTTCTCCATCGACGCGGTCGGATCGTGGTCGATCACCCGGCCCTGGCGTTCGGAGGTGGTGGCCACCAACATCTCGGCGATGATCTTCTCCAGCGTATCGGCTTCGGACTCGATCGCGCCGGTCAGCGGATAGCAGCCCAGCGTGCGGAACCGCACCTGCTTCATCATCGGGACTTCTCCCGCGTGCAGCGGCAGGCGTTCGTCATCGACCATGATCAGGGCGCCATCGCGCTCGACCACCGGGCGTTCGGCGGCGAAATACAGCGTCGGCACCTCGATCTGCTCGCGGAAGATGTACAGCCAGATATCCAGTTCGGTCCAGTTGGACAGCGGGAAGGCGCGCACCGACTCACCCTTGTGGATGCGTGCGTTGTAGAGATTCCACAGCTCCGGGCGCTGGTTCTTCGGGTCCCAGCGGTGCTGGGCATTGCGGAAGCTGAAAATGCGTTCCTTGGCGCGTGATTTTTCCTCGTCGCGGCGGGCCCCGCCAATCGCCGCGTCGAAGCCGTATTGGTCCAGCGCCTGCTTGAGCGCTTGCGTCTTCATCACGTCGGTGTGCACGGTGGCGCCGTGGCTGATCGGGCCGATACCCTGCGCCAGGCCCTCGGGATTGCTGTAGACGCGCAGGTCCACGCCGGTCTCGACGGCACGACGATCGCGGAACGCGATCATCTCGCGGAACTTCCACGTCGTGTCCACATGCAGCAGCGGGATCGGCGGGCGCGCCGGGTGGAAGGCCTTGAGCAGCAGGTGCAGCAGCACCGAACTGTCCTTGCCGACCGAGTACAGCAGCACCGGGTTGCGGAACTCGGCCGCCACCTCGCGCATGATGTGGATACTTTCGGCTTCGAGCTGGTCGAGGTGGGACAGTCCGTTGTTCAAGGCAGGCATCGCGGAAAAAATCAATGCAGGATTTTATCAGGTCGCCTTGCTCGACCGCAGTCTCAATATGCGCTCGGGGGCTGCGAATGTGTCACTGCGTGATTCCTCCCAGTAATCACGGAACACCGCATGCTCCGGAATGGGGCCGGCGAGCAGTTCACCGGGCTCGAGAAAGCGGTACAGCGATGCATACGACTTCACCTGGGTCTGTGACACCCGCCGCAGGATGTGCTCCGGCCCGAGCTCGTCCGGATGACTCAACCCGGCTGCACACAGCAGGTCGCGCAGGGCGCGCACGGTATTGTCGTGGTAGTCGGCCACACGTTCGGTCTTGTCCGGCACGTCGAGGTGCTTCCAGCGTCCCGGGTCCTGGGTGGCGATCCCGGTCGGGCAACGGTTGGTGTGGCAACTGAGTGACTGGATGCAGCCCAGCGAGAACATGAAACCGCGCGCGGCGTTGCACCAGTCGGCGCCCATCGCGATCGCCCTCGCCAGATCGAAGGCGCTGACGATCTTGCCGGCCGCGCCGATCTTGATGCGCTCGCGCAGGTTCAGGCCCACCAGGGTGTTGTGGACCAGCAGCAGGCCTTCGTGCATCGGCACACCGACGTGATCGACGAACTCCGCCGGGGCCGCACCGGTGCCCCCTTCGGCACCATCAACCACGATGAAGTCGGGCAGCAGGTCTGGCCTTGTCGCTGCACTCTCCTGCATCGCCTTGGCGATCCCGAACCACTCCCAGGGATGGCCGATCGCCAGCTTGAACCCCGTCGGCTTGCCGCCGGACAGCTCGCGCAGGTGGGCGACGAATTGCAGCAGGCCCAGTGGCGTGGAGAACGCCGAATGCTTGGCCGGGGACACGCAGTCCTGGCCCATCGGCACGTCGCGGGTGGCGGCGATCTCCTTGCTGAGCTTGGCCGCCGGCAGCACGCCGCCATGACCGGGCTTGGCCCCCTGCGACAGCTTCACCTCGATCATCTTCACCTGCGCTGCGACCGCCTGCTCCGCGAAGCGCTGTTCGTTGAACGTGCCGTCGTGGTTGCGGCACCCGAAGTAGCCCGAACCCAGCTCCCAGACCAGATCACCGCCGCCTTCGCGGTGGTAGGGTGAGATGGAACCTTCGCCGGTGTCGTGGTAGAAGCCGCCGCGCTTGGCGCCGCCGTTGAGCGCGCGGATCGCCGCCGCCGACAGCGCGCCGAAACTCATCGCGGAGATGTTGAACACGCTGGCCGAATACGGCTGCTTCGATTCGGCACCAATCTGGATCCGGAAATCATGATTGGCCACCTCGACCGGCGCGATCGAATGGTTGATCCACTCGTAATCGGTCCCGTACACGTTGCGCAGCGTGCCGAACGGACGGACGTCGTTGACATGCTTGGCACGCTGGTAGACCAGGGCACGCTGTTCACGCGAGAACGGCACTTTCTCGGTGTCGGACTGGATGAAATATTGCCGCATCTCCGGGCCGATGGTTTCCAGCCCGTAGCGGAAATTGGCCAGCAGCGGATAGTTGCGGCGCAGCGTGCTGGTGCGCTGGAGCATGTCCGCAGTACCCAGCAGGGCCAGTGCCCCGAAAATGGCCACGCCCCACCACGCGCCCGTAAGCAGTGGCGTCAAGGCCAGGGTGCCGAGGGTCAGGACGATGCTGAGGATGTAGGCGAAATAGCGGGACACGGCGGCTCCTTCGCGCTGGTGGCGGTGGTGCCCGGAGTCGGGATCGAACCGACATAGTGTCGCCACTGAGGGATTTTAAGTCCCTTGCGTCTACCAGTTTCGCCATCCGGGCATGCCGCAAGCTTACGCGATCCGTTGCGTGGGGCCGAACATGGCGGCACAAGAAAAAGGCCCCGCGATGCGGGGCCTTGGGATGGAGGCCGAGGTCGGAATTGAACCGGCGTACGCGGATTTGCAGTCCGCTGCATGACCACTCTGCCACCCGGCCGGATGACGCTTGCATTCTACTGAAATGACAAAGCCCCGCGAACGGGGCCTGTCCGGAACTGGAGCGGGAAACGAGACTCGAACTCGCGACCCCGACCTTGGCAAGGTCGTGCTCTACCAACTGAGCTATTCCCGCATCGAGCCCGTTATTTTACGTTCTCAACGACTGCTGTCAACTCTCTTCGGTGAATCATCGACCAGCGCCGGCCACGCGGCGCGCAGGTACTCGAATCCGGACCACAAGGTGAGTACTGCTGCGGCGGCCAACAACCACTCGCCGATGAGGAAAATCGGCAGGCCCCACAATGGATCGCGGTACAGCAGGAAGCCCAATGCAATCATCTGCACCGTGGTCTTGATCTTGCCGACCATCGCCACCGACACCTTGGCGTGCTGGCCGATTTCCGCCATCCATTCGCGCAAGGCCGAGACGGCGATCTCGCGGCCGATGATGACGCTGGCCCACAGCGCCATCCACGCGGTGTGGTGGTGCTGGACGGTGACGACGAGTGCGGTGGCCACCATCAGCTTGTCCGCCACCGGATCGAGGAAGGCGCCAAAGCGCGAGGACAGGCCATAGCGACGTGCAATCCAGCCATCCAGCCAGTCGGTCAGCGATGCCAGCACGAAAACGGCCGTCGCCCCCGGATTGGACCAGCGCCCGCCGAGGTAATACACAGCCACCAGCACCGGGATCATCGCAATCCGCGCAAGGGTCAGCCATGTGGGAAGGGTCAACTTCATCCGTGCATTCTACTGGCAGGCCGCCGGCTCGCAGGGCGCGTGCACACGGCTCGCCGCATGGCCGCGACAACCCGAGCCGAAGCAACCCACTCAACCCAACCCATGCAATTGCTCCCAGATGCGCTGCGCAAGTGCGCCGCTGACGCCTTCGACGCGTGTGATCTCATCGACCGCCGCGGCCTTCAATCCCGGCAGCCCACCGAAATGTTTCAACAGTGCGGCGCGGCGGCGCGGCCCGATGCCCGGGATGTCCTCCAGCCGACTGGTGACACGCGCCTTCATGCGCCGCTGGCGATGACCGGTGATGGCAAATCGATGGGCCTCGTCGCGCACCTGCTGGATCAACTGCAGTGCTGGCGAGGCCGGCCCGGGCGCCACTTCGTGCCCATTCGGCAGCAGCAGGGTTTCCGCACCGGGTTTGCGTTCCGGCCCCTTGGCCACGCCCACCAGCACCACGCCGTCGACGCTGGCTTCGAGCAACACCGCCCGCGCCTGCGCCACCTGCCCCGCCCCGCCGTCGATCAGCAGCACATCGGGCACCACGGCATCGGCCGCGGCCTCCGCCACCGGTCGGAATCGCCGTTGCAGGGCTTGGTGCATCGCCGCGTAGTCATCGCCGGGCTGGATGCCGGTGATGTTGTAGCGCCGGTATTGCTTGCGTGCCGGACCCTGCGCATCGAACACCACGCAGGAGGCGACGGTGGCCTCGCCCATGGTGTGGCTGATGTCGAAGCATTCGATCCGGTTGGGCACCTCCGACAAGCCGAGCAGTTCGCGCAGGGCTTCGACGCGGGCTTGCTGGGCGCTGCTGCTGGTCAATTCCGACGCCAGCGCCAGTGCAGCATTGCGCCGCACCATGTCGAGCTGGGCAGCACGTTCACCACGCACGCTGGTCCGCAAGACGACCTTGTGGCCTGCGCGTTCGCCCAGTGCCTGCTCGATCAGTTCGCGTTCGGGGATGTCGCGGTCCAACACGATCTCGCCGGGCGCGCTCTGCGTGCCGTAGTACTGCGAGACGAAGGCGCCCAACACTTCCTCGGCGCTGTCTACCCCATTGGTCCTGGGGAAGAATGCATGCGTGCCGAGGTTGCGACCGTCGCGAAAGGCCAGCAACAGCACGCAGGCCGCGCCGCCTTGCAGGGCCACCGCCAGCACGTCGAGGTCGGCGCTGCGGCCATCCATGGTCTGGCGTGATTGCAGGCGTCGGATCAGGCCGATGGTGTCGCGCAATTGCGCGGCCTTCTCGAATTCCAACGCATCGCTGGCGGCTTGCATGGCCGCGGTCAGTTCACCGCTGAGTTCATCGCTGCGGCCTTCAAGGAACAATTCGGCGCGGCGCACCGAATCGGCGTACTGGGCGGGGTCGATCACCCCGACGCAGGGCGCACTGCAGCGGCCAATCTGGTATTGCAGACAGGGCCGGCTGCGGTTCCTGAACACACTGTCCTCGCAATTGCGCAGGCGGAACAGCTTGTGCATCAGGTTGAGCGTCTCACGCACCGCAGTCACGTTCGGGTACGGCCCGAAATAACGCCCCGGAACGGACTGCGGGCCACGGTGCACCACCAGCCGCGGCGCGTCCCCGCGGGTGATGAGCACATAGGGATAACTCTTGTCGTCGCGCAGCATCACGTTGTAGCGCGGCTGCAGCGACTTGATCAGTTCGTTTTCCAGCACCAGCGCGTCGGCTTCGCTGCGGGTGACCGTCACCTCCAGCCGCGCCACCTGCGCCAGCATCAACATGATCCGTGCAGGCTTCGGCGTGGCGCTGAAATAACTGCCGACGCGATTGCGCAGCGCACGCGCCTTGCCGACATAGAGCACGCCGCCGTCGGCGTCGAACATCCGGTACACGCCCGGTGCCAGCGGCAGCCGCGCGGCCTCGGCGTGCCCGTCGAAAATGGGTTGCCCGGGTGGGGACTTGGCCACGACGCTCCCGGCCGCCGGTCAGGACCGGCCCTCGTGCAGGCGCTTGACGATCCCAGTGGCGGCTGCATCGATCAACTTGAACGCGCGCTCGAAATCCTTCGCATTGCCGTAGTAAGGATCCGGGACGTCCTTGTTTCCGACCCCAGCCCATTCAAGCAGGAGTTCAACATCCGCGTGTGCGGTGCGCGGCTTGCGGATGCGGGTTTCATGCAGGATGGTGCGGTCCGCGCACAGCAGAAGATCGAAACTCTCGAAATCATCGTAGGAAAGTCTTCGCGCGCGCTGTGCCGAAATGTCCACTCCATTCCGGAGCGCGCACTCGATCGCCCTGGGGTCCGGCGCGCAGCCAACGTGGGAATCACCGGTTCCCGCAGAGTCCACTCGGACGCGTTGACCGAAGTCGCTGGCATCCAGCCGCGCACGCAGGACGCCTTCCGCCGTCGGTGAGCGGCAGATATTGCCCATGCATACCATCAGGATTGAATACGGCCTAACCATGGTTTGCCTGCATCTCCGCGTAAGTATGTTGCGCGCGCAGCAGGTCGGCCTCGGTATCGACCCCGGGAGGGAACGGCGACGGCGCCATCGCCACGGCGATACGCCAACCGGCTTCGAGTGCACGCAGTTGTTCCAATGCCTCGATCCGCTCCAGTCGACCGGCAGGCAGCGCGGCGAACGCCTGCAGGACACGCACGCGATAGCCATAGATGCCGATGTGGCGCAGCCATCGACCTTCCGGCATGGACCTGCGGTCGTGCGCGAAGGCATCGCGCGGCCATGGCACCGGAGCGCGGCTGAAATACAACGCATCGCCGTCATCGGAGCACACCACTTTCACTGCATTGGGATCCAGCAATGTCTCGACATCGCTGATGGAAGTTGCCAAGGTCGCGATTCCGGCCCCGCTCTCCGCCACGGTCCGCGCAATGCAGGCAATACCGTCAACCGGCGCAAAGGGCTCATCACCCTGCAGGTTGACGACGACGGCGTCCTCGGCCCATCCGGCCATGCGCGCACATTCGGCGAGGCGATCAGTGCCAGACGCGTGATCCGGCGAGGTCATCGCGACGTGGACACCGCTGCCCGCCAAGGCGTCGGCAATCCTTCCGTCGTCGGTCGCCACCCAGACCTCACGTGCGCCGGCAGCCAGCGCGCGTTGTGCCACATGCAGGACCATGGGGATCCCGCCGATCAACCGCAGGGGCTTGCCCGGCAGCCGGGTCGAGGCATGGCGTGCGGGAATTGCGACGATGAAGGGAGGACAGTCCACGGAGGAATTATCGCCCACAACGCTCCGCCGCCGATGAACCCTGGGCGCAATCAGTCTTTGCATAGCCCGGATCCTGACGCAGCGACTTCACCAACCGAGCTTGCCTGAGGAGGTCACTTGCCCGTTGCCACCCTGGCAAGCAGGGTGCTCCAGAACGCATCGGGCATGTGCGCCGTGATGGGCACCGAATGCAACCGCGGCAAATCGATGCCAGCGCACTTCACCGCATCCTTTTCTGTCATCAGCACTGGCAATGGGCTGCCGAATTCGAAATCGCCTGGCACATAGGCGTGGTGATCCGGAAACGCGTGTGGCACCACGCCGATGCCAAACTCGCGCAGCATCACGAAGAAGCGTTCCGGCTCGCCGATCCCGGCCACCGCATGCACGCGCTGGCCAGCGAATTCCGACAAGGGCGCGCCCCGGCCGCCCGCAAGTGGAACCACCGCTCCGACCTCCAGCCACATCGGCCATTCCCGGCCCGGGCCAGCAGACGCGTCCAACGCCTCGGGCTTGAACACCTCGGTGCCTTCCGGCTGGCCGAGATTGAGTACCCGGAACGCGCAGTCGGCCGCACGCTCCAGCGGCTCACGCAGGGGGCCGGCCGGCATCAGGCGCCCATTGCCATAGCGCCGGCGCACGTCCTGCACTTCGATTTCGACATCGCGCGCCAAGCGGTAATGCTGCAAGCCGTCATCGCAAACCACCACATTGCAGCCAGCGTCGACCAGCGCCTTGGCCGCAGCCACGCGGTCGACATCGACGCGTACCCTCGCCCCGGTACGACGTGCGATCAGCAAGGGTTCGTCACCGACCTCGCGCGGATTGGAATCTGACTCGACCCAGCGTGGCGTCTTCAACTCCGCACGGCCGTGACCGCGGCTGGCCACTCCCGGCACCATTCCCGCCTGCCGCAGCCGTTCGACCAGCGCAATGGTCATCGGCGTCTTGCCGCTGCCACCGGCCACGAGGTTGCCGACCACCAGCACCGGCACCCCAGGGTGGACCTGCTTGCGCAGGCCGCGGCGATAAATGAATCGACGCAGGGCAATGGCCGCCGCATAAACCTGCGTCAACAGGCGCGCCCAAAGCGGCGCGGGACTGCCGTCAAACCACCACGATGGAGTGTGTCGCGAAGACGTCCCGCTCACACGCCGCTCTCACGGAATTGCATCCGATGCAACTGCGCGTAGATGCCGTCCCTGGACAGCAATTCGGCGTGGCTGCCCTGCTCCACGATCCGTCCTTCGTCAAGGACAAGGATCTGGTCGGCGTGCTCCACCGTCGACAGCCGATGTGCGACCACCAGGGTGGTGCGATCCGGCATCAATTGGGTCAAGGCTTCCTGCACCAGGCGTTCGGAAGCGTTGTCGAGGGCCGCCGTCGCTTCATCGAGAATCAGGATCGGCGCATCCTTGAGGACCGCGCGTGCGATCGCCAGGCGCTGCCGCTGGCCACCGGAAAGCGCCCCGCCTTTCGGTCCGACCTGCGAGGCCATGCCTTCGGGCATGCGCTCCACGAACTCCATCGCATTGGCTGCGCGGACCGCCTGCTCCACCACCTCTGCGCTTGCCTCGCGCAATTCTCCATAGGCCACGTTCTCGGCCACGCTGCCATCGAACAGCATCACTTGCTGGCCGACCATCGCAACCTGCCGACGCAGGTCGGCGAGTGGGTATTCCGATAATGGGTGTCCGTCGAGCAGGATCGCACCATCGTCGGGATCATAGAAACGTGGGATCAGCTTGACCAGGGTCGACTTGCCGCTGCCGGAGCGTCCGACCAGGGCAGTGACGGTTCCGGGACGGGCCGTGAAGCTGATGCCGTCCAGCGCCGGCGCATCGCGGCCTTCATAACACATCCGGACATTGCGGAATTCGATCAGCCCTTCGCAGCGCTGCAACGGACGGGTTCCCAGATCGACTTCGTCCGGCGCATCCAGCACGCTGAACAGGCGTTCCGCCGACGCAATCCCACGATGCAGCATGCCCTGCACATTGGTGAGCTGCTTGAGCGCCGGGATGATCGCCATCATCGACATCATCAACTGCACGAAACCGCCGGCGCTCAACCGCCCCGCCGCGGCTTCACGCCCCGCCAGCAACAGCAGCACCGCAAGACAGATTGCTGCGGTCACCTGGACCACGCCCGAGAACAGGCCGCGCGTACTCTCGACGCGGAGGAACAGCTTCAGGTTCTGGTTGGCCAGCGTGCGATAGCGCTCCATTTCCGCGGGACGTGCGCCGTAGACCTTGACCTCCTGCTGGCCGGACAGGGCTTGGTCGGCGGCCTGCATCAGCTCCGCCGAGGTCTCCTGCACGCGGTGGCCGTAACGCCGATAACGGCGTCCGACCTTGTCCATCATCCAGGCCACCACCGGGCCGAGCAGCAACACCGCGAGGGTCACCCGCCAGCTGGCGTACAGCATCACCGCGACCATGGCGGCGGCTTGCAGGGTCTGCTGGACCATGACCTTGCCGGAATCGATGACGGCCTGGGCAAGTTGGTCGCTGTCCGAACCCAAGCGCACCAGCATCGATGGCACCGGTTCGGCATCGAAACGCAGCCCCGGCAGGCGCAGATACTTGTCCATCGCCGAAACCCGCATGTCGCGGGAGATTCCGCGCGCCGCCTTGGCCATGTTCAGGTCGGTGATGTAGCCGGCGGCGCCACGGACGACGAAGATCGCGATGATTGCCAGCGGCAGCAGCAGGCCGAATTGCTGGTTCTTCAGCACGAAAGTCTCATCGACCATCGGCTTGGTCATCCACGCGAACGCGCCAGCCGCCCCGGCCTCCACCACCATGCTCAAGGCCGCGACGAACAGCACCGGGCGATAGGCGCGCGCCAGCCCGAGCAGACGCCGATAGACCGGCCACACCGATCCGGTTGCACTCACTGCGCGCGACCCTGGGTTGGCACCTGCGGGGTGGTGGCGTTGGCGATTCGGCGGAAGCCAAGCTGTGCCAGTGCTTCATAGGCGGTCACCACCGCCTGCCACGGTGTGCGTGCGTCGGCACGGATCAGCACCACCCGCTCACGATCCGTGCCGGCCACGTCCTGCAAGGCCTGCTTCAGGGATTCGACGTCGGTCTTCAGCACTTCGCGGTCGCCAACGAAATAGCGCCCATCGGCATTGATCAGGATGCCCAGCGGCTGGTTGGCCGAGGTGGCGGGCTCTCCGCTGGCCTTGGGCAACTCCAGCTTGAGCACCGAGCGTGCGTCGAAGGTGGTGGTCACCACGAAAAAGATCAGCAGGCACAGCACCACGTCGATCAACGGGATCAGGTTGATCTCGGGGTTGTCATCCTCGCGATGGTCGGCGATCCGCATGCGTGCTACCTCAGTCGGCCGGTCGGCCGGCAGCGGTGTCCAGCACATCCTGCAACTGCATCGCTTCGTGCTCCATGTCGACGATGTAGCTGGCGATGCGGCCACGGAAATAGCGATGGAAGGCCAGAGCCGGGATCGCCACGATCATCCCGGTGGCGGTGCAGACCAGCGCCTTGCCGATGCCACCGGCGAGTTGGGTGGCGTCGCCAATGCCGTGGTCGAGGATACCGAGGAACAGCTGGATCATGCCGACCACGGTGCCAAACAGGCCCAGCAACGGGCCGGCCGCGGCAATCGTGCCCAACGAATTCAGGAAGCGCTCCATCCGATGGACCAGGTGGCGCCCCACGTCCTCGACGCGCTCGCGGATGATCTCGCGGCCGCGATGGCGCACGTCGAGTTCTGCAGCCAAAAGCGCGCCCAACGGCGAGGTCGCGCGCAGGGATTCGATGTGCGACGGCTCCAGCGCATTGCCGCGCGCCACCCAGGTGCGCACCTCGTCGCCAAGGCCGGGCGGCATCACCCGATCCCGGCGCAGGCTCCAGAAACGTTCCACCACGATCGCGAGGCCAGCCACGGTCAGCAGCAGCAACGGGATCATCGGCCAGCCTCCGGCCTTGATCAGTTCCAGCACAGGTCAATCCTCTTGCCCATAAGGCACTCAATGCCCAAGCGCGTAGCATAGCCCAGCCGCCTGCCCACGCCGCCGGACCGCATCCCAAAGACGGGGCTGGTCGGACCGGCGTTCACGTACGCGCAGGCCGCCGTGACCGATCCAGACCCGCAACGCGCCGGAACGCGAGGTGTCCAACACCTCGGCCCCGGCATCGCACCAACGCTGAACCACTGGCTGCCGCGGATGCCGGAAGCGGTTGTCGGCCCCGGTCGAGACCACGGCCAAGCGCGCACCCACGGCGGTCACGAAGGCCGGATCCGAAGATCCCGCACTGCCATGGTGGGGGACGATCACGACATCGCTGCGCAAGCGCGATGCCTGCGCGCGAACCAGCTTGCGTTCGCTGTAATGGCCGATATCGCCGGCCAGCAGGGCGCTTCCATGCGTGGTCTCGATGTGCAGAACGCAGCTGGATTCATTGCCGAGGTAGGGCACGCCGTCGCCCGGGCTCAAGACGCGAAAGCGCACGCCGTCCCATTCCCAGCGTTGCCCAGCGACGCAATCCCTGCTGCCAGGCGATGGACTCCCAGCCGGGGCAAGCACCGATGGCATGGGAAATGCTGCCGCCACGGCATTGCGTCCACCGGCATGATCCATGTCGCCATGGCTGACGATGCCCATGTCCAATCGACGCACTCCAAGCCCGTGCAACGCCGGAATCACCGCACGTTCGCCGGCATTGAAACCGTCTGGCACCGCAGGCCCCATGTCGAACAACAGGGCATGGTGCGCGGTCCGCACCAGGACAGACAATCCCTGCCCAACATCGATCGCGGTCAGTTCCACCTCACCCGTCTTCGGCAACTCCAAAGGTGGATGCAGCAAGGGCAACCACAGCAACAGCGCCAGCCACCGACCCGGCAGGCCACGCGGCAGCAGCAGCCAGAAGGCCGACAACAGAGCCAGTGGCAAGGCGTACCAGCGCGATTCGGGCAACCACAGCAGCGCCAGAGGACTGTCCGCAATCCGGGTGATCGCCGGCCAGAGCAGGTCAAAGCACCACGCGGACGCGTGCCAGAACCCACTGCCCCAACCTGCATGGACGGCATCGGCCAGCACGCCCAGCAAGCCCAAAGGCACCACCACCAGACTCCACCACGGGACCGCGGCGAGATTGGCCAACGGACCCGCGATGGAGGCCTGCCCGAACAAGACGACACCCAGTGGGAGCAAGCCGAGGCTGGCCACCGCTTGCGCCGCCAGAAAGCCGCGCAATTGCCCTCGCCAGCCCGTACTGTCGGCGTCAGGCAGGCACCAGAGCAACCACGCGACGCCAGCAAAGCTGAGCCAGAAGCCTGCGCCCAGTACCGACAGCGGATCCATCAGCAGGAGGACGCCGCAACCCATCGCCAAGGTATCGGCCAGCCGTTGGCGTCGTCGCAGCCAGCGCGTGGCGACCACGGCCGCGATCATCACCGCAGTACGCAGGGTCGGCACCGCCATTCCGGTGACCAGTGCATAACCGAAGGCTCCGAGGATCGCGCCCGCGCCTGCGGCGAATTGACGCGGCAACCAGCGGCACAGCGATGGCCACAGCCACCATGACGCCGCGATCAGCAATGCGCAAAAGCCCGCCACCAGACCGACGTGGAAGCCTGAAATGGCAATCAGGTGGGTCAGGCCCGCAGCGCGCAGACGCGTCCAGTCCTGTTGATCGAGGAAGCGCGTGTCGCCCAGGGTCAACGCACGCACATAGCGTGACGATGGGTCGTCCACCGTCGTTCCGATGCGTGCGCTCATGCGTTCACGCCAAGCGTCGAGCCCAGCCGCATCGACCAATCGCTTCGCTTGTGCGGGCTTGATGACGTAGCCGGTGGCGGCAATGCGGGCCGCCAATGCAAAGCGTTCGGCATCGCTGGCGCCGGGATTGCGCAGTCCGCGCGGCGCACGCAGGCGTACCGGCAACTCCCAGCGACTGCCTGCCCGCAAACCAGCACGAGCGCGAGGATCGTCGTCGTACCAGCCGAGGCGCAGGGTCTTACCGCGCAGTGCCTCAGGCTGCCGGTCGTCATCGTCGACCCGAAACTCGAAGCGCGTACGCCCAGGTTCGCTGACGGGTAGATCATGGACACGCCCACGCAGCGCGAATGCATGACGTTGCAGCGCCGGCGGGAGCTGCGCATCGAGTGCACTGGCCGCCTGAAGCCCGGCAAAGGCCATCCCGAACAACAGTGCGCCGATGGGGCGCAGTGGTGTGCGCCAGAGCGTAGCAACCAATCCTGCGGCCAGGAGCAGCAGCCACAGCCAGTGCGGCGGCAGTGCCGGCAACAGCAGGCAGGAGCCGACACCGGCCAGCATCGACGCAACACAGGCGGGTCCGAACAGCGTCGGCACGTTGCCACGGCGCAGTCGGGCAACGGCCAACGGGGTCGATGCGATGGGATTCACGGATGTGATGACGGCAGCCATACGGACAGCGTGCCTGCTGGCATCGCCCGCCTGGATCGGAACTCGTCCCGTTCATGACTCGGACTTGCCTGATTCGAGGCGTGTGCGCGACGTCGGCCCATCGGTCCGCCGTTGCACGATGTCCGGTGCTGGGCCGTCTCGCCTCTGCGGATGCGCCCTCAGAAGATGAAGGTCAAAGCAAATGAAGGTCTGAACAACGTCATCTTGGCGTTGTCAGCCCACGCCGAGTCCGGTACACGCCCGGACCAGGCTCACACGAATCAATCCCTTGCGTGATCGATTCGTGGCCAGCCTAGGTAGACCGCGATGGAAGCCCAGCACGGCAACGGGGATTGCACGCGCGCAATCCGCCTGGCCCAGACGCCGGATTTGACCACGACCTCGCCCTGGATGATGGCGGATCCCACATAGAGCAACAGCACGCCACCGAGCAAATGAACAAGAACACCTCACACCGCGTCGCTGGCAAGCGCATGCAGGCGCCCATCACGCAATTCCAGCACGCGATCAAGGCGGCGCGCGAGACTCCGATCATGGGTGACCAACACCAGGCTGGTGGCACGGGCGCGTTTGAGCTCCAGCATTTGCTCGAACACCACGGTCGCGGTTTTTTCGTCGAGATTGCCAGTGGGCTCATCGCCAAGGACGCAGGCAGGATTGTTCACCAGTGCACGCGCGACAGCGGTGCGCTGGCGCTCACCGCCGGAGAGCTCGCCTGGCTTGTGCGCCAATCGATGGCCCAGCCCGACCGATTCCAGCAGGCTGCACGCACGTTGCCGTGCCTCGCTGGTGGACGCCCCGGCCAGCAGCACCGGCATCATCACGTTCTCCAACGCGGTGAATTCCGGCAGCAGGTGGTGGAACTGGTAGATGAAGCCGAGCGAGGCATTGCGCAGACGACCACGGGCTGCATCGGAGAGTGCGCTCATCCGTTGGCCGGCGACGTAGACCTCACCGCTGCTTGGCACATCGAGACCGCCGAGCAAGTGCAAGAGCGTGCTCTTGCCTGCGCCGGAGGCGCCCACGATCGCCACCGTTTCCCCGCGTGCGACGGAAAAATCGAGCGATTCGAACACCCGTGTCCGCAACGTGCCTTCGGCATACGTCTTGCCGAGTTGCTTGGCTTGGACCACGCCATCGGCAGCCGCCGACATCGCCTGCGCGTCCTCATTCATAGCGCAGCGCCTCGGCCGGTGCGGTACGCGCCGCGCGCCGCGCCGGGTACAGGGTGGCGAGGAAGGCCATGCCCAACGCCGAGGCAGCGATCTTCAACACGTCCGAAGCTTGCAGGTCGGTCGGCAGGCCGGTGATGTAGTAGACGTCCTCGGGCAACAGCTTCACGTGCAGCAGCATTTCGATGCCGTGCAGGATGGTGTCGAGGTTCAGGGTCAACAGGATGCCGCCAACCACCCCGGTGACAGTACCGATCACGCCGATCAGGCTGCCCTGCACCATGAACACCTGCATCACCTTGCCCGGCGTCAACCCCAGTGTGCGCAGGATGGCAATGTCGGCCTGCTTGTCGGTGACCAGCATCACCTGCGAGGACACCAGGTTGAACGCCCCCATCGCCACCAGCAGCGACAGCAGGATCGCCATCACCGTCTTTTCCATCTTCAGCGCGCGGAACAGGTTGGCATTGTCCTGGGTCCAGTCGCTGACCGAGTACGGCCCCTTGAGTGCCCGTGCCAGGTCGCGTGCAACATCAAAGGCCTGGTCCATGTCGTGCATGCGCAGGCGCACGCCGGTGACGCCATCACCCATCCGCAGCACGCGCTGCAGGTCCTCGAGGTTGGCCACCGCCAAGCCCTTGTCGAATTCGTTGTAGCCGGCCTCGAAAATGCCGCTGACGCGGAAGCGCTTCATGGTCTGCACGCCACCCACGGGCGTGCTGCGGAACTCCGCGAGGGTGACGATCACGTCGTCGCCCACGCGCACGCCCAGCCACATCGCCAATTCACGTCCGAGCACGATGTTGAAACTGCCCGGCGTCAGGTCCGATAACTTGCCCTGCACCATCTTGCTGGGCAACACCGACACCTTGCCCTCGTCAGCAGGCAGGACGCCACGCACCATTGCCGGCTGGTTATTGGCACCGGAGATCAGGGCTTCCTTCTCGATATAGGGTGCGGCACCCGCCACACGAGGATCCCGAACCGCAACCGACACGGCGTGACGCCATTCCTGTATCGGTTCGCCATAACCGCTGACCGTGGCATGTGCGGCCATGCCGAGCATGCGATCGCGGATCTCCTTCTGGAAACCGCTCATCACCGCCAGTGTGGTGATCAAGGCGGTGACCCCCAGCGCGATGCCGAGGATCGACGCCAACGAAATGAAGGAGATGAAGCCGTTGCGACGTTTTGCGCGCAGGTAGCGCAGGCCGATGGCGACGGGAACGGGTTTGTACATCGGGGACCCTTGCAGTGACCGCCTATCGTGCCACCGATGCGCGGCCCAGTGCAGCCTCCCGTGCACGCATGGCCAGCCGAAGTTCACGTCGCGTCGCGACATCCAGCCGGTCGGGCCAGAACACCAGCCGCTGCCGGCGGCCATTCGGCGACACGCGCCAGTCCATGAAGGCCAAGGGGCCGCGCCAGCGCACGCGCAGGTCGATCATCGGCAGTTCTTCGCAGCGCGCCTCGCCAGAGGCCGGAAAATGGAGGTGCCGAGGTTGTGCGCCGAGATAGCGACGCACGATCCATGCACCATGCAAGCCGGCGATCAACGCCACCGACCACGCCACCGGCGCAGGCAGGCCACTGGCCAAGACCGACAGTGGCGCCAGCACGCCCAGGATCGATAATGCCAGCGCACACGCGCACGAAGGTCGCCAGGCGTAATGACCCGCGGCCAACTCAGGCCCGTACGGGCAAATTGCGGATGACTTCCACGAGTTCGGCAAGTTCGCCATCGGAGGGTTTCTCGAGACCGGAGAGCCAGCGCCAGAGGATGTCGTCCTCGCACGCCAACAGCTTCAGGAAAACCTCCCGCGTGGCAGTCGGACTTTGCCGCCATTCGCGTTCCAGCCAACGTCCCAGCAGGACGTCCAGTTCCATCATCCCGCGCCGACAGCGCCAGCGCAGCTTCTTCAGTTCGACGTCATCGTCCATCGTGTTCAGCGGGCCGAAACGTCACGCATCACATCTTGCGCGCCAGCATCAACTTCTTGATCTCGGCAATCGCCTTGGCCGGGTTCAGGCCCTTCGGGCAGGTGCGGGTGCAGTTCATGATGGTGTGGCAGCGGTAGAGCTTGAACGGATCTTCCAATTCGTCCAGCCGCGTTCCGGTGTCCTCATCGCGACTGTCGACGATCCAGCGATAGGCCTGCAGCAGGATAGCCGGTCCGAGGTAACGGTCTCCGTTCCACCAGTAGCTCGGGCAGGAGGTCGAGCAGCAGGCACACAGGATGCACTCGTACAAGCCATCGAGGTGCTTGCGGTCCTCGGGCGACTGCAGGCGCTCGCGATCTGAAGGCACCGGCGACTGGGTGCGGATCCACGGCCGGATGCTGGCGTACTGGGCGTAGAAATGCGTGAGGTCCGGCACCAAGTCCTTGACCACCGGCATGTGCGGCAGCGGATGCACCTTGACATCGCCCTTGTCGACCGAATCGATCGCGCAGATGCACGCCAGCGTGTTGGTCCCGTCGATGTTCATCGCGCAGGAGCCGCAGATGCCCTCGCGGCAGGAACGGCGGAAGGTCAGGGTCGGGTCGATCTCGTTCTTGATCTTGATCAGCGCGTCCAGGACCATCGGGCCGCACGCCGCCATGTCCACCTCGTAGGTGTCCATGCGCGGATTGGCGTCGTCATCCGGCGACCAGCGATAGACATGGAAGGTGCGTGGCTTCTTCGCGCCCGGCGCGGGCCAGTGCTTGCCCTTCTGGATCTTCGAGTTTTTCGGCAGCGAAAATTCGGCCATTGCTCTACTCGTGACTCTGGTTCGTGGAATCGGGGTACGACGGGATGCAGGAGCGCGGGGGTGTCAGTACACCCGCTTCTTCGGCGGCACCGTCTCGACCTCGTCGGTCAGGGTCTGGGTATGCACCGGGCGGAAGTCGAAACCGGTGCGGCCATCGGCATCGATGGTGACCAGGGTGTGCTTCATCCACTCGGCGTCGTTGCGGTCCGGGAAATCCTCGTGGGCATGGGCACCGCGGCTTTCGTGGCGCTGCTCGGCCGAATGCATGGTGACGACGGCCTGATCGAGCAGGTTGTCCAGCTCTAGGGTTTCGATCAGGTCCGAATTCCAGACCAGCGAACGGTCGCTGACCTTGACCTTCTCGAACGACTTGCGCACCGCGTCGATCTTCACGCAGCCTTCCTTCAGCGATGCGGAGGTGCGGAACACCGCCGCATCGGCCTGCATGGTGCGCTGCATGTCCAGCCGGATCTGCGCCGTGGACAGCTCGCCATTGGCGTTGCGGAGACGGTCGAAACGGTCCAGCGCCTTGTCCAGCACGTCGCCCGGCAGGTCCTTGTGCGGCGCATTGGGCACATGGGTTTCGGCGCAGCGGTTGGCGACCGCGCGGCCGAACACCACCAGGTCGAGCAGCGAGTTCGAGCCGAGCCGGTTGCCGCCGTGCACCGACACGCAGGCCGCCTCGCCGATGGCATACAGGCCATGCACCTGGGCATCGTTGTCGGTGCCGCGCTTCTGCACCACTTCGCCGTGGTAATTGGTCGGAATGCCGCCCATGTTGTAGTGCACGGTCGGCAGCACCGGGATCGGCTCCTTGGTGACATCGACGCCGGCGAAGATGCGCGCCGATTCGGCGATACCGGGCAGGCGCTCGTGGATGACCTCGGGGCCGAGGTGCATCAGGTTGAGGAAGGCGTGGTCCTTGTGCTCGCCAACACCACGGCCTTCGCGCACTTCGATGGTGATGGCGCGACTGACCACGTCGCGCGAGGCGAGGTCCTTGGCGCTGGGCGCGTAGCGCTCCATGAAACGCTCACCGGCGGAATTGGTGAGGTAACCGCCCTCGCCGCGCACGCCTTCGGTGATCAGGCAACCGGCGCCGTAAATGCCGGTGGGATGGAACTGCACGAATTCCATGTCCTGCATCTGCAGACCCGCACGCAGCGCCATGCCGCCGCCATCACCGGTGCAGGTATGCGCCGAGGTGCAGCTGAAATAGGCGCGGCCATAGCCGCCGGTCGCCAGCACCACGCCATGGGCGCGGAAGAAATGCAGGGTCCCTTCGTTCATGTCGAGCGTGAGCACGCCGACACAGGTGCCTTCGTTGTCGAAGATCAAGTCGATCGCGAAGTACTCGACGAAGACCGTCGCCCCGTGCGCCAGCGATTGCTGGTACAGCGTGTGCAGCATGGCGTGGCCGGTGCGGTCGGCGGCGGCGCAGGTGCGTTGGGCGGTGCCCTGCCCGTAGCGCGTGGTCATGCCGCCAAACGGACGCTGGTAGATGTGCCCGTCCTCGGTGCGCGAGAACGGCACGCCGTAGTGCTCCAGTTCGATCACCGCGGCCGGGGCGTTCTTGCACATGTACTCGATGGCGTCCTGGTCGCCCAGCCAGTCGCCGCCCTTGACGGTGTCGTAGAAGTGGTAGCGCCAATCGTCCTCGCCCATGTTGCCAAGCGCCGCGGCGATGCCGCCTTGGGCGGCCACGGTGTGGCTGCGGGTCGGGAAGACCTTGCTGATGCAGGCGGTCTTCATGCCCTTCTCGGCCAGACCAAAGGTGGCGCGCAGGCCGGCGCCGCCGGCACCGACCACCAGCATGTCGTACTTGTGTTCCTGGATCTTGTAGGCAGGCATCGACGATCAACTCCCGAGCGCGATGCGCAGCACCGCAAGCACGCTGGCGATTCCAGCCAGCGCACAGACAAGAAGGGTGGCAATTTGGAGGACCACGCCATTGAATGGCGCATGCACGTAGTCCTCGATCACGACCTGCAAACCCAGCCGTGCGTGCCAGAACACCGAAACGAGGAACAGGATCAGCACGCTGGCATTGATCGGATCGGCGACCAGACCGTGGATGATGGCGTATTCGGCGCTGCGCAGGGTCAGCGCGATCCCCAGCAGCCACAGTGCGGACAGGCCGATCAAGATGGCGGTGACGCGCTGCCAGATGAAATGGTGGACGCCATCCTTGCCAGAGCCCCAGTTGCGCGCGGTCTTGAGTGGGTTGCGCAAGTCGTTGTTGCGATTTGCCATCAGTGCCCCCAGCGCGCCAGGATGACGCCCCAAACGGCCGCCGTGAGCACCACGCTGCCGATCATCGAGATCAGGCTGTTGCGTACGAACTGCGGGATCCTGAAGCCAAGTCCACCGTCTTGGAGGAGATGGCGGATGCCATTGATCAGATGGTAGGACAGTGCCCAACTGAAGCCGCACAGCACCACCAATCCGGGAATCGACCCGGCGAACTTCGTGAAGGACTCCCAGCGCTCCGGTCCTGCGGCAAGTGACACCAGGCCGCAGGTGATGACCAGCGCGCCCACCGACAGGAGGATTCCAGTCGCGCGGTGGTAGATCGAAGATTGCATCTGCACCTGCCACGTGTAGATCTGCAGATGGGGGGATAGCGGTCGTTCGCGGGTCGCCATGGGCGGTCGCTTCTCCGGGTTGGCGGCCAGGGCCGCGTGAACGTGGATCAATGCGTGGGGTCGGAATGGGGTGATGGTTGGATCAGAAATCGATGCAACGGCCATCCTTTTCCCAATCACCGTATCGGGTGGGCTCCAGCCCAGACTTGCGCCCGCCATGTTCCGGCGGCAGGGCGGGTGTGTCGATGGCCGCGGGAGGCTGCCCGACACCGGCTCCCGGCGAGTCGCCAAGCTCCTTGCCTGCGTTGGATCGGTCTGCCAGCGATGCATTCATGACCCGCAAGTCTACGTCGGCGTGGCTTGTTGCGACAAGGCCAACGCTGTTGACGTGTCGCACATCACGGGCTCGGGACTGGTCACCACCGGCTCTCAAAACCCATGAATCCGGTCGAAATTCCACGACTTCCAACGCAAATCGTGGCCACTGGCAACAACCGACTGGCGCAATCCGCCTTCTCGCGGGATGATGGCCCCAGGGAGGTGGTGGATGAGGCCTGTGCAATCTGACGTCCTCGTGGTTGGTGGAGGATTGGCGGGGATCGTGTCTGCGCTGGAATGCCTGCGTGCCGGCAAGCGCGTGACCCTAGTCGACCGCGATACGCCGGAACGTTTCGGCGGGCTGGCGCTGTGGGCGTTCGGTGGCATGGCACTGGTCGGCACGCCGCTGCAGGAACGCGCGGGTATTCCGGACACGCCCGAGCGCGCCCTGCGCGACTGGGTGCGTTTCGGCGAACTCGATCCGAACGACACCTGGCCCTACCTGTGGGCCCAGCACTACGTCGAACGCTCCCGCAATGACGTCCACGACTGGCTGGTCGACCACGGCATCGGCTTCCTGCCGGCGGTCAATTGGGTGGAACGCGGTCGCTTCGGCGAAGGCAACAGCCTGCCGCGCTACCACGTGGTCTGGGGCACCGCACAGCGCTTGGTCCAATGCCTGACCAGTGCGCTGAAGACGGCTGGTGAAGGCGGCCGGCTCACCCTGTTGCACCGTCATTGCGTGATCGGCCTCGAATACGGCAGCGGACGCATGGCCGGCGCGGTGGCGCGCAACGAAGATTCCTCGGCGGAAGTGCGACTGGAGGCACCGGTGGTGGTGCTGGCCACCGGTGGCATCAACGGCAGCTTGCCGCAGGCGCGCCGCAATTGGCCGATCCACCTGCCGATGCCCAGCGACATGCTCAACGGCGCCAGCCCGCTCTCGGATGGCAAGCTGCATCAGATCGCAACGGGCTTCGGCGCACAGATCACCCATGCCGGCGAGATGTGGAACTACGCCGCCGGCGTGCCGCACCCCAAGCCGCACTTCCCCGGCCATGGCCTGTCGCTGATCCCCTGCAAATCGGCACTGTGGCTGGATCATCGCGGCCGCCGCATCGGCCCCGAACCGCTGGTGACCGGCTTCGACACGTCCTGGCTGTGCCAACGCGTCGCCGAGCAGGACAAGCCATGGACCTGGCAGGTATTGAATCGCCGCATCGCGCTGAAGGAATTCGCGATCTCGGGCGCCGAACACAATCCGCGCATCCGTGATCGCCAGTTCGTCCAGTTCCTGACCGAAACCCTGTTCGGCAATGCGCGACTGGTCGACCAGATGCACCGCGAAGTCCCGCAATTCCTGGCCGATGACAGCCTCTCTGGGCTTGTGACCAGGATGAACGCACTGGCCGGCACCGACGACATCGATCCGGATGTCCTGCAAGCCACCGTCGACGCCTTCGATGGCAATTTCGTCGACGGCAAGACGCTGGAGAACGACGCCCAGATCCGCGCGATCATGCACGCCCGCCAGTGGCGACCCGATCGCCTGCGCACCTGCAAGCCTGCGCCCTTGCAGAAGCTGGGTGCAGGCCCGTTCATCGCCATCCAGACCCGCCTGATCACCCGCAAGAGCTTGGGCGGCCTGCGCACCGACCTCGACAGCCGCGTGCTGGACGGCAACGACCAGCCGATCGACGGGCTGTACTGCGTCGGCGAAGCGGCCGGCTTTGGCGGCGGCGGCTCCTGCGGCAAGCGCTCGCTGGAGGGCACCTTCCTGCCTGGCTGCATTCTCACCGCACGCGCCGCAGCCCGTTCGATCAGCAAGGGCTGAACGTGCCCAACGGCGCCCAAGCCCTGCTGCAAACCCTGGCCGATGCCGGCATCGACGTCTGCTTCAGCAACCCGGGCACCAGCGAGATGCACTTCGTCGCCGCGCTGGATGCCGAGCCGCGGATGCGCGCCGTGCTGTGCCTGTTCGAAGGTGTGGCCACCGGCGCCGCCGATGGCTACGCACGGATGGCCGGCAAACCCGCCGCGACCTTGCTGCATCTGGGCTGTGGCCTCGGCAATGGCCTTGCCAACCTGCACAACGCCCGCAAGGGTAAGGTGCCGGTGGTCAATATCGTCGGCGACCACGCGACCTTCCATGTGCCGCTGGATGCGCAACTGCAATCGGATATCGAGACCGTGGCGCGCAATGTCTCGCCCGGGTTCGTGCGCACCTCGAACCGCACGGCCGACCTGTGCCGTGACGCGGCAGATGCGATCACCGCCGCACGCGGCCTGCCCGGACAGGTCGCCACCCTGATCCTGCCGGCCGACGTGAGTTGGGGCGACGGTGGCCAACCCTGCCCGCCGCCGCCATTACCGGCACCCGCGGCACCCGATGACGGTACGGTGCAGGCGATTGCCGACGCCATTCGCAGTGGCGGCAAGGCGGCCCTGTTGTTGGGCGGGCAGGCCTTGCGCGAACCGGCCTTGCTGACCGCCGCGAAGATCGCCGCGCACTGCGGCGTGAATGTGTTCTGCGAGGTGTTCCCGACCCGGTTGGAACGCGGCGCCGGGTTGCCGGCGGTCGAGCGCATTGCCTATCTGGCCGAGATGGCCAGCCTGCAACTTTCCGGCCTCCAGCATCTGGTCCTGGTCGATGCCAAATCACCGGTATCGTTCTTCGCCTATCCCGGCAAGGCCAGCGATCTGGTACCGGAAGGCTGCACCGTGCACACGCTGGCAACCCCCGCGCAGGATGCCGTTGCCGGGCTCGAAAAACTGGCCGCAGCACTGGACGCGACATCGGCCACGCCCGCCCTGCAAGCGGCCGCACGTCCATCGCGCCCACGCGGTCGCCTGACCGCCGCCAAGGTCTGCAAGGCGGTCGGCCACCTGCTGCCGGAGCGCGCGATCCTGATCGATGAAGCGATCACCTCGGGCCTGATGCTGGGCGTGATGACGACCGGCGGCCCGCGCCATGACCTGCTGACCCTGACCGGCGGCGCGATCGGGCAAGCCTTGCCGAATGCGGTCGGCGCTGCAATTGCCTGCCCCGATCGCAAGGTGCTTGCATTGGTCGGTGACGGCAGCGCGATGTACACGGTGCAGGCGCTATGGACGATGGCGCGCGAACGCCTCGACGTGATCGCGGTGATCTTCAACAACGCCAGCTACTCGGTGCTCAACGTCGAGTTGGATCGGGTCGGTGCCGGTAGCCGTGGGGGCCCCAAGGCCAAGGCGCAACTCGACCTGCACGGCCCCGTGCTCGATTTCGCATCGCTGGCACACGGTATGGGCGTGACGGCGACCCGCTGCGACCGTGCCGATGCCTTCTGCAAGGCACTGGAAACCGCGCTGGCGACACCCGGCCCGCACCTGATCGAGGCCGTGGTGCCGGAGTCATTGAACGCCAGCAAGCGCCGTGTCCTGCCTTGGCTGCTGCGCAGCCTGCCCAACCTGCCGAAACCGGTGGCACTGGCGCTCAAACGCAAGATCGCGCCCTAGACCCGGCACACAACTTCAGGCCAGTGAGCCCGCCGCCGCCACGATGTCCTCGTCCTTCGGAATCACGAGGAAGGCCGCGCCCGCCAGCGGCGTGTAGGTATCGGCACCGCAGACCCGTTGCAGCGGCTTGCCGCCAAAGCCGGCCTCGGTGATCGCGGTGATCACGCCTTCGCCTATGCCGGCGCTGAAGCGTCCCTCATCAACGATGAGAATGCGCGCGCATTCGCGGGCGTGCTTGGCAATCGCCGCGTGATTGAGCGGCACCAGCCAGCGCAGGTCGACCACCCGCACCTTCCAGCCGTGTTTGGCTTCGATCTCCCGCGCCGCACGCAGGCTCATCGGCATGCCATTTCCGTAGCTAAAGATCACGCAGTCGTTGGCATCGGCGTTGTAGACGCGCTCCTCGCCCAGCGTGAGCGCTAGGTCGGGGGCTGGATACTCGGTCAACCACTGACCATCGCCGGCTTCGTACAGGTCCTTGGTCATGTACAGCGCGATCGGTTCGAGGAAGGCGGTGACACGCCCGTCCACTTTCGCCAGTGCCGCCAGCGTGCGCAGCATCATCGCCGCATCATCGCCGCGCGAGGGACATCCGACGACCAAGCCGGGAATATCGCGCAGCGCGGTGACCGAGTTGTCGTTGTGGAAATGCCCACCGAAACCGCGCTGGTAACCCAGCCCGGCGATGCGCACCAGCATCGGGTTGGCGTACTGGTTATTGCTGAAGAATTGCAGCGAACACGCTTCGCCACGAACTTGGTCGATGGCATTGTGCAGGTAGGCCAGATATTGAATCTCGGGGATCGGCAGCATGCCCATGTTGGCAAAGCCCTGCGCCATGCCGAGGATCATGGTTTCATCCAACAAGGTGTTGAACACGCGCTTGTTGCCGAAGGCCTTGTGCAGGCCCTTGGTGACCGTGTACACGCCGCCCTTCTGGGCCACGTCCTCGCCGAACAGCAGGGTTTCCGGGTACTTGGCGAACAGGTCGTGCAAGGCCTGATTGATCTGGATCGCCAGATGCTTCGGCGCCTGCCTTTCCGGCAATTTCTCTTCGCTGCCGAAGGCCTTGATGCGCACCTCGTGCGTCGGCATGCGGATGGCTTCTGCCGCCACCTTGTCCGGCGAGTAAGGCGCCAACGGCGCCACCACGTGTTCCAGGGTTTCGATGCGTGGGCGGCGGTCGGCATCTTCGGCGGCCACGAAACACTTTTTGCGAGTGTCTTCGTACAGCGCAAGAATCTCGTCCGGACTCATCAAGCCCGACTCCAGTGCGATCGCCGCGCTGCGCAGCAGCGGATCGCCCGCTTCCACCGCGCACAGCTCTTCGAAGCTGCGCCATTCGATTTCGAAGTCGGTGCCGGCGTGGCCCATGATGCGGTTGGTGCGCAGGTGCAGGAAGGTCGGGCGGCGAGTCGTGCGGCAGTGCTCGACCGCGCGCAGCACGTCGCCGTAACCCGCGGCAAGGTCCAAGCCATCGGCGAAGAAGTAATCGAGGTCCGGGCGATTTCGGAAGCTCTCGGCGATCCAGCCACCGGGTGTCTTCACCGAGATACCGATGCCATTGTCCTCGCACACGTACAGCACCGGCGCCGGCAACTTCTGGTAGGCGGTCCAACTGGCCGCGTTGAACGCCGTCTGCGCGGTGGCGTGGTTGGCCGACGCATCGCCGAACGAACAGATGGCGATGGCATCGTCCGGCACCGGCAGGCCCACGCCGAGGCGCTTGCCGGCCTCGATCGCCACCGCCGTGCCCAGCGCCTTGGGCAGGTGCGAGGCAATCGTCGAGGTCTGCGGCAGCACCCACAAGGGCTTGCTGCCCCAGACCTTGTGGCGGCCGCCACTGGCCGGGTCTTCGGCGCTGGCGGCGAAACTCAGCGCCGAATCCATGATCGGATCCATCCCCGGCAACTTGCGGAAGCGCTCGGCCATGAAGCCGCCGCTGCGGTAATGCAGGAACGCCGGATCGGTATGCCGCGTGGCGCGCGCGACCATCGCATTGCCTTCGTGACCGGACGAGCCAATCGTGTAAAAGACCTTGTTCTGCACGCGCAGCACGCGCGCCATCAGGTCCAGATGGCGGGAGATCAATTGCGACTCGAACAGCTCGCGAAAACCACGCGCATCGAGCGCACTGCCGTCGAGGATTGCCTCGCCCGCCGCAGGCTTCGGCAGCGCCTGTCCGCTCCAACCGCGCACGAACTCCTGGAAATTGACGTCGCAGATCTCGGCGCGGTTCAAGCCCTTCATGCGGGCGGGAATCGGATTGGGAACGGTGTTGAACATGGCGATCTCTCATCCGGCGGAGTGCAAACCGCCATTTACGGAAAACGTGGGCAGACTCGAGCCTGCCTTGAAGGCGGTGCAGTCAGGTCGTTGCGGCGGCGCGGCGCGCGTTCCACTGCGCGACAGTCTGGCCCCACACATCCACCACGACATCCTGAAACGGGGGCGGCAGTTGGCCGGGGCCTTGCAGGGTCGAGCCGAGTCGCTTGGCCAGATTCTGCGAAGCGGTATTTCCGGGGTCGATGCAATGGATGATGGCATCCCAACCGAGGTTGGCAAATGCCCAATCGACTGCAGCGATGCCAGCCTCGGTGGCGTAGCCCTTGCCCCAGGCACGCGGATGGAAGGCATAGCCAATCTCGTTGCCGGGCCAGCCTTCCGGTTTCCACGGCCCGATCTGCCCCAGCCACAGGCCGCTGGACTTTTCGACCACGCCGAACATGCCGAAGCCCTGCACCAGCCACGCACCCGGCTGCCACAGGAAACGCCGCCACGCCTCAGCGCGGGTCACCGAACCTCCGATGAAACGAGCAGCATCTGCATCACCTTGCAGTTCCGCAAAGCCGTCGAAATCTTCGGCGCACGGTGGACGCAGGAGCAGACGGTCGGTTTCGATGCGGATGTCGTCGATTTTCATGCTCGGTTCCAAAAGCCCCTCTCCCACCGGGAGAGGGGTTGGGGTGAGGGTTCGGCACGCAGCACATGCGCATCCGCACCCTCATCCGCCCTTCGGGCACCTTCTCCCGGAGGGAGAAGGGAAAGCGACATCAAAACGCGTTGATTCCGGTCAATTCGCGGCCGATCACCAGCTGGTGCACGGTCTCGGTACCTTCGTAGGTGATCACGGATTCCAGATTCAACGCGTGGCGGATCGCGGCGTGCTCGGTGGTGATGCCGGCGCCGCCGAGCAGATCGCGGCATTCGCGCGCGATGTCGATCGCCATCCGGCAGTTGTTCCACTTCGCAAGGCTGACCTGCTGCGGCGCCATCGTCCCGGCATCCTTCAGCCTGCCCAATTGCAGCACCAGCAGTTGCGCGAGGGTGATGCGCCGAGCCATGTCGGCCATCTTCAGCTGCGCACTCTGGGTGGCGGCCACCGGGCGGTCGAACAGGATGCGCTCCTTGGTGTAGCCCAGCACTTCCTGCAAGCAGGCAATCGCCGCACCGATCGGGCCCCAGGTGATGCCGTAGCGCGCCTGGGTCAGGCAGCCCAGCGGCCCCTTCAGGCCCTTGACGTTCGGCAAGCGGCTGGAATCGGGCACCCGCACATTGTCGAAGAACAGCGCGCTGGTGACCGAGGCGCGCAGGCTCATCTTGTGCTTGATCTCCTGCGCACTGAAGCCGGGCATGCCCTTTTCCAGCAGGAAGCCCTGGATGCCCTCGTCGGTCTGCGCCCAGACGATGGCAATGTCGGCGAGGTTGCCATTGGTGATCCACATCTTGCTGCCGTTGATCACCCAGTCATCGCCATCGCGCTTGGCATGGGTTTTCATGTTGGCCGGGTCGGAACCGCCATGCGGTTCGGTCAGGCCGAAGCAGCCGATCACCTTGCCCGCCGCCATGTTCGGCAACCAGCGCTGGCGCTGCTCTTCGCTGCCGTAAGCGTAGATCGGGTACATGCACAGCGAGCTTTGCACGCTGACGAAACTGCGGATGCCGGAATCACCGCGTTCGAGTTCCTGGCAGATCAGGCCGTAGCTCACGCCGTTCAAACCGGCGCAACCGTACTGCTCCGGCAAGGACGAACCGAGCAGGCCCATCTCCGCAATCTCCGGGATCAACTCGCGCGGGAAACGGCCTTGGTCGAAGGCCTCGCCGATGATCGGGATGACGCGCTCGTCGGTGAATCGGGCAACGCTGTCCTGGATGGCGCGCTCTTCATCGGTCAGCAGGGAACGGACATCGAACAGATCGACGGGATTGAGGGCCATGGCAGCATTCATTCAGGTGAAACCGCCATTTTACCCGTGCACTGCGCCCAGCCGGTACGTGCGAATCGCCCATTGCATCGCGCAAAACGCCGAACCTGCCCGTTGCGGCGTGCGATTCGCAAGCCCGCCGCCATGTCCACACCACCGTGCGCCAGCCCGTGCTAGTTTTTCGGGATGGCCAATCCCCTACTCGCCCCGTTGCTCGGCTGGTTCGGCAAACTGAGCTTCCCGCGGCTGTTCGTACTGACCGCCGTGCTGTTCATGGTTGACCTGCTGATCCCCGATTTCATCCCGTTCGTTGATGAAATCCTGCTGGGTCTGGGCACCCTGCTGCTGGCGCGCTGGAAGACAACGCCCAGTGCCGACCCGCAGCCCATCGAAGGCGAATCGCGGCGCCCGTGATCCGGGGATGCCCTCGATGCGCCTGATCGATAGCCACAGCCATTTCGACGCCGCGGAGTTCGACGCCGATCGTGACGTTGCGCTTGCCCGCGCCGTCGAAGCGGGTGTGGCGATGCAGATCGTCCCCGCCGTGGATGCCGCCAGTTGGCCGAAACTCAAGCAGGTCTGTGCGTCCCATCCCGGCCTGTTCCCTGCGTACGGCCTGCATCCGATGTTCCTTGCCGCGCATCGCCCCGAGCACCTCGTTGCACTGCGCGCGTGGATCGAGCGCGAGCATCCGCTGGCCATGGGCGAATGCGGGCTGGATTTTTTCGTCGAAGGCCTCGATGCCGACGCGCAGCAAACCTATTTCGATGGGCAACTGCGGCTGGCGCGCGAATTCGACCTGCCAGTGATCGTGCATGCGCGGCGGGCGGTGGACGCGGTGATCGCAGCCATCCGCAAGATCGGCGGACTGCGCGGCGTGATCCACAGCTTTCCCGGCAGCGCGGAACAAGCCGCGCAACTGCACGGGCTCGGCTTCCTGCTCGGCATCGGCGGGCCGGTCACCTACGACCGTGCCAAGCGCTTGCGGAGCGTGGTGGCGCGCGTGCCGCTGGAACAATTGCTGCTGGAAACCGACAGCCCCGACCAGCCTGACGCCACGCGCCGTGGTCAACGCAATGAACCGGCCTATCTTGTCAACGTGCTCAATGTCCTCGCCATGCTGCGCGGCATCCCGCAAGTGGAGCTCGCAGCCACCACGACCGCCAACGCGCGGCGCCTGTTCCGTCTGACCGGCCCCTGAAAAACGAGCCTGGGCATGCTTCCGCGCCGCCCGGTCGTTGCCCGACAGGTGTTGCTTCCAAAACCGAAGCCTTGACTACACAGGTTGTCTGATGCAGACAACCTTCGTCTTCGGAATCGAATCGTGCCAAGCAATGCCTTCATCCGAGGCAAGCAGGGAAAACGGCTCGAATGGAATGTGCCGGCACAGCGTCCTCAGGAACACCTGCCACAGCGTCGGCCTGCCGCCGTCGACGCCCACGACCTTCGTTCCTGCCACCAGCTTTCCGATCGTTCGCGAGAACATGGCCTCGAGTGACACGAAATAGATGAAGTAGACGATGAATGACATCAGCACGCCCATTGCACCATCCATCGCATTGATGACCGCATCCGCCCCCATCAGCGCAAGGACAATCACGATCACTGTGAATAGCGCGTAGAAGCAGAAAATGTCGATCAGGCACGTGGCGAAACGCCGCCATTTGCCGGCAATCGGTGCATCCCGGTCACGCGGCTCGAAGATGCCGGCCGTCGTGGCCTGGTATGGGTTCAGGTCGGTCATTGTCTCCCCTTTACAATATTCCACGTTGACTGACGCAAAGGTAACGCTGTTTGAGTCGGCGTTGCCTGCCGACCATGGATGGTCATCCGCGGATCGAACACCTGTGTGATTGATCCGCGTGAGCGGCGTCCGGGCATGCACCGGACGCAGCGTGTGCTGACACGTCCAAGTAGGACTTGTTCAGCATTTCCCTGAGGATAGCGGGCGACAAGGCGCATCCGCCTCCGGCATGCCGCATCAGCCCTCGTTGGCGCCACGCAGCAGCATCCCGATCGCCTTGCCTACCGCTGCAAATGCAAATGCACCCGTCACATGGGCGGCAGCGCCCAGCCCCGCCCCGCAATCCAGCCTCAGCGATTCATCCTTGCCCAAGCGTGGGCGTACCCCACAGACACTGCCATCTGATTGCGGATAACGGACGTTCTCCAGCGAATACACCGCTGGCACGCCGAAATAGCGGTCGTGGTTCTTGGGGAAATTGAACTCGCCGCGTAACTTTTTCCTGATCAACGACAGCATCGCGTCGTGCTCGGTGCGTGACAGGTCGCGAACACGAATCTGGGTGACATCGCTGCGTCCACCGGCCGAACCCACAGTGAGGATCGGCTGCTTGCGGCGGCGGCAAAACGCGATCGCCTCGACCTTGGTGCGGAAGCTGTCGCATGCGTCAAGCACCAAACTCACAGGTGTTCCCAACAACGCCTCCATGTTCGACGGCGTCAGGAACTGCTGCCTCGAATGCAGCACGATCCCGGGGTTGATCGCACGGCAACGCTCCGCCATCGCCTCGACCTTGGATCGCCCATATTGACCATCCAGGGCAGGCAGTTGGCGGTTGGTGTTGGTCACGCACAACTCGTCTGCATCGATCAGCGTCAGCGTGCCCACGCCACTGCGCGCCAGTGCTTCCACCGCCCACGAGCCGACGCCGCCGATCCCGACAACGGCGACATGGCTGCCGGCCAACTCGGCCAATGCGCCGCGGCCGTACAACCGGTCGATGCCGCCGAACCGTTCTTCCATTGCCCTCTCCCTGCGTCGGCCATGATTTGCAGCCGCGTCCGGAGCTACCGTACGCTTTGGCTTGCGGCACCCATTCGTCACCGTTGCGGAACTGCATGCCGGCACGCCATTTTACCGGAGTCTTGCCAGATGAATTTTGGTCCATTGGGTATCGCCGGCACGGTTGTGCCGATCGTCATCGTGGTGGTCGTGGCCGGATTGATTGTCTTGGTGCGCAAGCTTGGCCGCAGTGTTGAACGAGACCTCGAGCGCACACGGACACTGCTTCGGGACGACAACACGCCGTCCTCAAACGATCCCTACGCTCCGCAGAACCTGCCGCGCCCTTCGGACGAGATCATGGCGCTGATTCGGGCCAGGGACACCATCACGGCGGCACGGATGTACCAGCTGGAAACCGGTCTGGGCCTGATCGAATGCAAGCGCGCAATCGACTACTACGCCAACCGCTGAGGAATCCCTGGAAAGATCTGAACCACTCCATCCTGGAGTTGTCAGGCCGCGTCAAGCCCAGCACAGGCCCGGGTAGGGATTCGCGTGCGCACTCCAGGGGCGCTTGCGCACCGAACTGCAACGTCGGCGCGACATCTGACGCGGGTACCCGGTGCAAGTGCCGCGGACGGGCAGCGGAATCACCGGCCCGGTTGCAACCGCTACTGCACTGCGCCATGCTGCGTCCAGCGCAACAAGAGTGTTTGCTCAATGTCAGCAACCCGCGTCATCAAGAAATACCCGAACCGTCGTCTGTACGACACGGAAATTTCCAGCTACATCACCATCGAGGACGTGCGCCAGCTGATCGTCGATGGCGAGACGCTGGAAGTACGCGACGCCAAGACCGGCGAAGACCTGACCAGGCAGGTTTTGCTGCAGATCATCACCGAACACGAGCAGGAAGGACAGCCGATGCTGTCCACCCAGTTGCTGAGCCAATTGATCCGCTTCTACGGCGACTCGTTGCAGGGCTTCATGGGCAACTACCTCGAACGCTCGATGCAAGTGTTCCTGGAACAGCAGCAGCAGTTCCGCCAGCAGATGGGTGGCCTGCTCGGGCAGACCCCATGGACCATGCTCAACCAGCTGACCGAACGCAACATGGCGCTATGGAAGGATTTTCAGCAGAATCTCGGCGGCATGGGCAGCGCCACCCACCCGGGCCATGCCAAGGACGCGCGCAAGCCGCGTTAAGGCAATGCTGAACACGTCCCTCCTGGACGTGTCAGCACACGCTGCGTCCGGTGCAAGCCCGGACGCAGGTCACGCCGACTAAATCAGCGTTGCACTAATCACTCTGCCAGCTGAGCCAGCCGCTACGGCCTGTCGGAGGCCGCTTGTTTCACGCAAGCTCAAGACTTGTAAAACGGGGTCCCACCGGATCGAATCCCACGTGGGATCGATCTTCAGCACGGCATCAACCCATGGCCGGGGACTCGGTCACGGCCCGGCAGCGGCGGTCGCGGCCGCTGGCTGCGAACTGCAAAATCTAGCGCGGTATTCCAACGCCTTGGGCATCAATTCCTGCAAGTGCTGAATACGGCTGCCCGCGCTGGGATGGGTCGAGGCGAACTCTGGTGGCGAGCCACCCCCACTTGCCCGGTCCATGCGCTGCCAAAGCGGGATCGCCTGGCGCGGATCGTAGCAGGCAGCGGCGGCAAGCATCAGGCCCATTTCATCCGCCTGGCTTTCCTGGCTGCGCGCATAGGGCAAGGCACTGCCATAGCCATAAGCCGACATCACCGTCCTCAGGGTGCCCTGGTCCATGCCGCTGGCAGCCCCCGCAACTTGGCCAAGCTGCTCCAACCTCTCGCGGGTCATGCGCTGCGCACCGTGGCGAAGCAAGGCATGGGCGATTTCATGGCCCATCACGATCGCCATGGCATCGTCGTTTTCTGCCACCGGCAGCAACCCGGTATAGACCGCCATCTTTCCGCCCGGCAGGCAGAACGCATTGACTTGGTCGGACTGCAGCACGCTGACATCCCAGTCGAAGGACCGTTCGATGTGCGTTGCCTGCATTCCATGACTGGAGGCAAGGGCGTCGGACACCTCGGGAATCCTGGCGATCAGCCGGTCGGCGATCCCCCGCACCTGCCGTGAGGCTTGGGCATCGGATGGCAACGGATTCTCCTGCCGCAAGACCTCGCGATAGGCCTGCAGGCCGAGCGCCTTTTCCTGTTCCGGGGAAATGCTGCGGTCGATCACGACGGTCTCCCCGGTCAACGGATCGACGCTGCGATTGGAAAACCAGTACCAACCCGCATAGGCGGCGAATATCACCAAGACCCAGAGACGCAGACCACCGCGCCGGCGATTCGGTAGTTGGTTCATGTCACCCTCCCTCGGAAACCCGAAGATTGCCTCGTGCGGATGGCGGCGTCAAAGCTGCCGCACCAGCCGAAAGCCGACCCGGGCATTGGTGGTGTCAACCCCTCCAGCCACACGCCAAGCAGAACGCAGTTGGTTGGGCGCGCTGGCCCATGCCCCCCCACGGTACATGCGGGTACGACAGCCGGGGTTGACCCAGGCTGCTCCATTCGCAGGTGCCCTCCGGTAGCCCTTGTGCCAGCAGTCGACGATCCACTCGCTGACGTTGCCGCCCATGTCGTACAGGCCGAACGCATTGCGCCGGAAACTGCCGACCGGAGCCGGTCCCCACCATCCATCGCCATAGCCCGCAACCGCATTGTTCCAGTGCAGCCCCCGCGGCGAAACGTCCCTTGCGCCGGCGAAATTGTCCACGCCGGCAGGTGGCGCCCCGTTGCCCCATGGGTAAATTCCCTGGTTGCCGGCGCGCAGCCCGTATTCGAACTCGGCCTCGCTGGGCAACCGGTAGTGGGCACGGGTCTGCTCGGACAGCCACGCTGCATACGCTTCAGCATCCCAGGCGGTGACATGCAGAACCGGCATGTCATCTGCGGCCGGCCGGCCGTCATAACCGGAACTCCAGTCCACCCCGCTCACGCGGGCAAAATTTCCACTGCGCACGTCGTAGATCATCGAATGGCCGCGCTGGTTGGCGCGCGCTTGGTAGTTCGTCGCGGCCACGAATCGCCGGAACTCGCCCACCGTGACCTCATGCCGCATCATTGCAAAACCGCGCGCGAAATCCACTCGATGTTGTGGTTGTTCGTCCACCACTGAATCAGGCTCCCCGGCTTCCGCACCCATCAGGAAAGTACCCGTTGGCAGCACCACCATCGATGGCCCGCGGCTGGCGTCCGGCATTTCATCGCTGAACACTTCGCCCGGCCGGAATGCCCCGTAGTGGCTGACGGTGTCGATCCGTTCGCGCAGTACGACGGCGAGGCGATCCGCTGGACGCGAGATCCGCAACATGTCGGCAAGTCGCTCGCGGGCGAATTGCAGGCCTTCGGGACTGGCAAGTGCAATCATCCCGGCATCCCCGAGGCGGCGCAGGTACTCCACCCGAGCCATCTCGACCCGGCCCCGTGCCACGGCAAGGGTTCGGGGATCGTTGCGCACGTTCCGCGCACGCTTGAGCAGTGCCTCGGCACCAGCGATATCGCCCGCCTGCGCTCGGGTCTGCGCGCGTGCGATCAGCAGCGCCTCCACCGCGGCGATCCCCTGTGCGGAGGCGATTTGCTGCGGCCACAAGGCCTGAGCAGCCCGGAAGGTCACCAATGCACCGGCAGGATCGTCCAACCTGCCCGAACGAAGAAGGATGTACCCCCTGTTCGTCATGTCGAATGCACGCTCGGCGCGGTCGACCTTATCCAGGTAGTCCCCGACCTCCTTCATGTCCGGCCACAGCGTGCGCAACACATTGCCCATGCGCTGGGCGTAGCGCAGGGATGCCGGATCTTCACTTGCATCCAGTGCAATGTTCGCCTGCGCCAGCAATGCGGCGCGTGCACGACCGAGAAGTTCCTGGTCCCCGGCGTCGTCTGGCTGGAGTGTTCGCAACGCCATCAGCAACGGAATGGCCGAATGTTCGGTCTCGAACAGATCACCTTCCTGCAAGGCCCGGCGCGCCTGGGCGCGTGCGCGTTCAGGTTGGTTGATCTCCACCTTCGGCAAGGTCCAGCTGAGCACATCGGCCAAGGCGTCATCGCCATGAATGCTCACTGCTCCAGAACTTGCATGGGCCTGTGGCGACGCGGCGGCAGGCCGGGGTGGCTGGGGTGCCGGGGACTGCGCCGACGGTGCCTGTTCACGTCCACACGACGCGAGCAAGGCGACCATCGCAAGCTGCAAGACACGGGTACGCAAACGCCTACTCCACCGACGACGCACCGGAATCCGCGGTGCTTGGTATGAAGGTAGGGCATGGGCCAGCCCCCGGCAACCGCATAATGCGCGGATGACACTCTGGATCGACACGCCTCAGGCGCTCCGCGAACACACATCACGACTTCCACCTGTCATCGGGCTTGACACGGAATTCATTCGAGAGCGGACCTTCTGGCCGCAATTGGCCTTGGTCCAGATCGCACTTGGACCCTCCGACGACGGCCACGGCATCTTGCTCGTCGACGCGCGTGCCGCGGGCATGTGCGCGGAACTCGCCCGGCTGCTGGCCAACCCTGACGTCCTCAAGCTGATGCACAGTCCGAGCGAGGATCTGGTTGCTTTCCGACACGCCTGCGGCGCCCTGCCTGCCCCCCTGTTCGACACCCAGACCGCTGCAGCGCTTGTGGACATCGGGGCGGGCATGAGCTACCAGAAACTGGTGCGGTCCCTGTGCGGGGTCGAACTCCCCAAGGGCGAGACCCGGTCTGACTGGATGCGGCGCCCCTTGCTTCCCTCCCAGTTGGACTACGCCGCCGACGATGTGCGCTATCTGCACGCCCTGCACGCGGTCCTGCAAGACCGACTGGACGCGCTGGGGCGTGGCGCATGGATCGTCGAGGAGTGTGCACGGCAATTGGACAGTGCGGCCGATTCCGACGCCGACCCCTGGCCACACTTGGGCATCCGCAGCGCGCGATCCCTTGCGGTCGATGGCCAGCATCGGCTGTTGCGACTGCTGCGCTGGCGCGAAGCACAGGCCAGATCCAGCGACCGCCCGCGCAGTTGGATCCTCGACAACGAACTGGCGGTGCAGTTGGCACGGCGCGCCCCCTCAAGCCCTGCCGCCTTCCACGCCCTGCTCGACGCCGCGCCCAAGGCGCCACGCAGCCTGCGAGAAGCGCTCTGGAAGGCCCTGGTCACGCCGCTTGCCGATGAGCCACAAGCCCCGCTGGCCCACGATGAGGAACGCGACCGCACACGCCTGCGCACATTGCAGGATGCTGTCGCCACCATAGCCTCGGAACTGCAACTTCCGGAAAGCGTCCTGGCATCACGCCGCATGTTGGAAGGCCTGCTCGACGGCAAGGGGTGGACCGGCGCACTGGCCGGCTGGCGCCGGCCCCGGCTCGAACCACGCCTGGCACCCTTGCTTGCCGCCGCCCCGGAAGCCTAAAGCAATGCTGAACACGTCCCTCCTGGGCGTGTCAGCACACGCACCGTCCGGCACATGTCCGGACGGTGCTCACGCCAAAATAAATCAGCGTTGCCCAATTGCCTTGGCACGGAACCAGGCCATCATCGGCACTCCGGGATCAACGCATCTGCCCTCAACGCCCCCAGCCGCGCCACGACACAGCTTGCCTGCACCCGGCCCGATACTCTAAACTTCGCGTCCCGCACGGGGCCATAGCTCAGCTGGGAGAGCGCGTCGTTCGCAATGACGAGGTCGGGAGTTCGATCCTCCCTGGCTCCACCAATACTCAAAAGAACAGCGCCCTGAAAGGCGCTGTTCTTTTTCGTGCAACAGAATCCACGGAACCGGCGAATGCCGAATCGGCAGTCAGTTCCCTCCGCCACCCGGCGTGCCAGGGGTCGTGCAGGTGAGATTCGCCGTATCCATCGTGCTGCCCGCGGGGCAGAACCAGATAACGTCAGGATGATCCACGCGGCCTAGCGAGTTGAGGCCAACGGAACCCATCCAGCCCTTGTCGATCATGAGATCGAAAGCGAGGTTGGCATACGCCCCCTGTGCCCCCACATTGAAAAGGAAAGCCGATTCGCGGAACGAGTATCCAAGGCCCAGTTCACCCTGGAAATCACGTCGTCCGCTGAGTGCCTTGACGCGAAACTCAGCCGGCCCGACTGGCCCACCGCTCAGCACCCAAGTGAACTCAGCCTTGCCGCCACTGACATGTTCGTTGGCGCTGACTCGGGCAGCACGATAGCCCAGTACGGCAGTGGCGCCACTGCGCACGCCGAAATTCCAGTTGATGCCCGCATACGCACTGTTGTCATGGCGTCCAACGAAAGTCGCCGTGGCCGGAGTCACGACCGGCGGCGTCCCCGGTCCACCCTTCCCCGCATTCGCAGGAAATGCAACCAGCCCGGAGCACGCAAGAACCAAAGCAGCGATACCGCGAATCGGCATGCTCATCCTTATCTCTCCCCGTTGAAGAGGCGTCGGCAATCCATGACTCAAAACACGGGACGCAAGTCACGTTTTTTGGCTTGTATACGAAAAAACCCGCGCTGTAAATACCCGATCCGACAGCCGGTCATGGGGACGCCGAGGGACGAGCGGCTTCCCACCCGTTACCCCATCCGGTCGACGGCTCGAAGCACCAGTGCCTGGATCGTCAGCGTCGGGGCCTCCCCGCCACCCGAACTCGGGAACACGCTGGCATCGCAGACATACAAGTTATCGAACCCGTGGACGCGCAAGTCAGCGTCCACCACCGACTTCCTGGGATCAGTGCCCATGCGACAGGTGCCAAAGACATGGGCAGAGGAGAAGTAGTCGTAGGTTCCGTATTCCTCGACCAGCGTTGGAATACCGCTGGATTTCAGCAATCCCCGGGTCACTTCGGCCATCGCGCGCAGGCGTCGCACCGTCATCAAATCGACGTGCGAATGGATGCGCGCCAAGGGGCGCCCGAGGGCATCGCGCTGTTGGGGATCGAGGTCGACCCAGGACCGCGCGCTGGGCAAGCTCTCCCCGACCGCCCCGGTCGCAACCGTGCTTCCAACCGCTTGGCGCAGCTGTTGCTTATGTTCGATGCCGAAGCCCGGAACCGCCCGTTGCGCGTGCGCAATCGCTCCCACCATGCCGGATTCGTGGATCGCCGCGCTGACGCGAAAGCCCCCCACGACACCGGGCACGGCATCGGGACGGTTGTGCTTCCAACTGATGGCATCGGCTGGCAATCCGCCGAAACTGAGGAGCGGCTCATCTGCACGCCCGACACTGGTCCAAGCGACGCTTTCCAAGAAATTGCGCCCCACTTGGCTGCCGGTTGGGAGCAACCCTGGCTCCAGCAGCAACATCCGCGGCGTCTCGATGGCCCCACCCGCCAGCACCAAGCGCTTCGTCAACACGCGCTGTCTGCCCCCTTCCCCCAGCAGTTCCACCGCATCGACGCGTCGCCTGGCCCCACGCACGATGCGCACCAAGGTGGTGTTGGGACGTATGTCGCAATGGCCGCTGGCTCGCGCCTTTGCCACGAACGTGATGTCGGCGGAGGCCTTGTCACGGCGCGGGCATCCCAGCGTGCAGCCTCCGCAGTAATTGCAGGGAGGCCGACCATCGTAGGGCCGCGACAGTGCGCAGCGGGGATTCGGATCCCAGTCCAGGCCCAGCGCCGCAGCCCCGGTAGCCAGTTTGCGCGATGCCCGTGACAGGGGATGCGCAGGCAGTGGATACGGGGCACTCCGCCACCGATCACGCGGCTCGTCCGGTCCTGCAACGCCAAGGAAACGCTCGACCTCGAGGTAATACGGCTCCAGATCGGCGTAGCTGACTGGCCAATCCGCGCCGACGCCGAAACGGCTGTGCATCTGCATCGACGCGGGATTCATCCGATGGGACTCCCCGACGAAATGCAGGGTGCTGCCGCCGATGCCGCGGACATGGTGGTATCCCGGTCCCGACACCGTACGTTCCGTGCCGTGGTTGGTCACACCTTGACCCAGGCTCCACGAACGCAGGTCAGCCAGCGCCGGATCAAGAGATTGCATGGGCGCAAAACTGGTTTCCCCAAGGCTTCCCGGCTTGTGGGGGAATTGCCTTCGCTCCCAGTCCGGCTGGTCCAGCGCATAGTCATGCGCCGGATCGAATGCTGGCCCAGCATCGACCAAGAGCACGCGCCAACGCTTCATTGCCATCCTCCATGCAGCGGCAGCCCCGCCTGCGCCTGCACCCACGACAACCGCGTCGTACTGCTGCGTGGCGTTCATGCGATCGCCTCGTAAAAACCCAGTGGCTGTGGTGGCCGATCCAATGCCAGCCCCCGCCACGCCTGTGGCTGTGCGTAGTAATCCGCCATCACGGTATTGCGCATCAGCTGGAAGAAACGGCCCGCAGGAGACTCCCATGGCTCTCCTGCCATGCGCACGCAGGCCGCATGCCGGGCAGCATCGTCCGCGTCCAGAAAACGTCCTGCGCACACAGCATCCAGCCACTTGCAGCCTGCGGCCAGCAATCGCTCCGCCAGCGCGTTGCCGCGCACATCGGCAAGAATGGCCGCTGGAACCCCCAGTGCCGAAGCCGCAGGGGTCAATTCATCGGCCGGAATCAGGGTGTCGCAAAAGGCAACAAACGTGCCGGCATACTGATCGATCCCGATGTCGGCCTGGCCGGCCAAGGCCGGCAGTTCGCCCGCAGCCATTGCGATCGCAGCGAGCGCCAGCAGACGCATGGCGCGTCGACGCCCCGGGGAGACCGGTGCGCCGGAATCCGCCTGCCGCACAGTGGGATCCCCGTTGGAGCCTACGCGATTGCCCGTGTTGGTCATGCGCCATGCCTCCCCTCGTGCCCTGCAATCAAGTGCATTGCGACGCATCACTATCGAAGAGCGCAATCTGTGTCAATGCGCACTGGACCTGCCGGGGAACCAGAAGGCTTCAGGCCCATCTCCCGCTGCCATCGGCAGAGTGCACAATCTACCTGGCCATTTTGACAAGACGCCCAGGACCAATCGCAGGGATCATCGGCGGATTGGCTGAACCTGGACCCTGCTGCGATAATGCGCAGCCATGGCCCCGTAGCTCAGCTGGATAGAGCGTCCCCCTCCTAAGGGGAAGGTCGCCCGTTCGAATCGGGCCGGGGTCGCCACGCGTTTGTCATGCCCGTGCGAGCGGATATCCAAGGACGATTCACCGTCGGAAGACGACGTACTTGGCTGCCTACCCTCGTCGGGATGACGGTTCACATTTCGGCATTAGGAGTTCCCATGTCCCACCCTGTCCTCACCGCACTTGGTCTTTCCGCCGTCGAATCCGGCACCTATCTCGGCAATGGCGAATGGTCCGAGACCCGCGACGCCGGCGTGCTGGAGCCGGTGAACCCGACCACCGGCGAGGTGTTGGGCCACGTCCATGCCTCGTCCAAGGCCGACTACGACACCATCGTCGAACGCGCCCAGGCGGCCTTCAGGGTTTGGCGCACCACCCCGGCTCCGCGCCGCGGCGAGGCGATCCGGCTGTGCGCCGACGCCCTGCGCGCGCACAAGGATGCGCTCGGCTCGTTGGTCGCGCTGGAGATGGGCAAGTCCAAGCCCGAGGGCGATGGCGAAGTGCAGGAAATGATCGACATCGGCGAGTTTGCCGTCGGCCTGTCACGTCAGCTGTACGGCCTGACCATGCACAGCGAACGCCCCGGCCACCGCATGTACGAGCAGTGGCATCCGATCGGCCTGGTCGGGATCATCAGCGCGTTCAATTTCCCGGTCGCGGTGTGGGCGTGGAATTCGTTCATCGCGGCGGTCTGCGGCGACATCAGCATCTGGAAGCCCTCGCCGAAGACCCCGCTGTCGGCCATCGCCTCGATGAAGATCTGCAATGAAGCGCTCCGCAAGGGCGGCTTCCCGGACATCTTCTTCCTGTTCAACGATGCCGGCAGCGATCTTGCGCAGGCGTTCGTCGACGACAAGCGCGTGCCGCTGATCAGCTTCACCGGCAGCACCAGGATCGGCCGCATGGTCGGCGAGCGCTGCGCGCGCCGGATGGGGCGCTCTCTGCTGGAGCTGGGCGGCAACAACGCGATCATCGTGGATGAAACCGCCGACCTGACCCTGGCGATCCCGGCGATTGTGTTTGGCGCGGTCGGCACCGCCGGCCAGCGCTGCACCACCACCCGTCGCCTGATCGTCCACGCCTCGCGCTACGACGATGTGCTGGCCAAGCTGATCACCGCCTACAAGCAGGTCGAGGGCAAGATCGGCGACCCCACCGACCCGGCCAACCTGATGGGCCCGCTCAACAGCCGTGACGGTGTCGATGCCTATCTGGATGCGATTGCCCACGCCAAGGCCGCAGGCGGCAAGGTGGAGACCGGTGGTAGCGCCATCGACCGCCCCGGCAATTTCGTGCTGCCGGCGATCGTCACCGGCCTGAGCAACGATGCCGAGATCGTCCAGCACGAGACCTTTGCGCCGATCCTGTATGTCATGCAGTACGACGACCTGGCCGATGCGATCGAGATGCAGAACGCCGTGCCGCAGGGCCTGTCGTCCTCGATCTTCACCACCAACCTCAAGCGCGCCGAGGCGTTCCTGTCGGCGGCGGGTTCCGATTGCGGCATCGCCAATGTCAATATCGGCACCAGCGGTGCGGAAATCGGCGGCGCCTTCGGTGGCGAAAAGGAGACCGGCGGTGGTCGCGAATCCGGCTCCGACGCCTGGAAGGCCTACATGCGCCGACAGACCAATACAATCAACTATTCCGACGCGCTGCCGCTGGCACAGGGGATCAAGTTCGACATTTGAGTAAGCTGTCATCCAGGCAAAGGACGGGCAACCCGGGTAGGCATGCACGTGTCGGGGTCATAATAATGAGGCCGCCACGAAGCTATCCGGATGCGCATCTGTCATGCACCAATTGGGCATGCCCTCGCCGGTGATGCCCAGTCCGCTGTTTCCGCCGGCAAGCCGATGCCAACTGCAGGGTCAGGTCATGAATGTTCCAGTACGACAAACCAATGCACTCGCGGTGGTCAGTCTAGTCAGCGGCCTCCTGGGTTGGACCCTGCTGCCATTCCTTGGAAGCCTGGTCGCAATCATCACCGGCCACATGGCGCGCAGTGAAATCCGGCGCTCCCCCGACACCCAGGAGGGTGACGGCATGGCCGTGGCCGGGCTGGTGCTTGGATACTTGGTCGTCGTCATGACGGTCCTGATCATCCTCGCGGTCATCGTGTTCTTCGGTGGCCTGGCTGCGATACTCACCTTCGTGGGCGCGGGGCACTGACGACTTGTACGCATTCGGCCGTCACCTGCTGTTCCTGATCGACCCTGAGCTGGCGCATGGCTTGGCGCTTGCCGGCCTGCAGGCCTCGTACCGCTGCAGGCTGCCTTCGCTGCTCGCAAAGCCGACCAAGCCCCTGCCGACCAAGGCGTTCGGGCTGACCTTCCCCAATCCGGTCGGGCTTGCTGCCGGGCTCGACAAGGATGGTGCCCACATCGACGCCCTGCTGGCATTGGGCTTCGGCTTCATTGAAATCGGCACGGTCACGCCCAAGCCGCAATTCGGCAACGATCGGCCACGCATGTTCCGGCTCGAACGCGAGCGTGCGATCATCAACCGCATGGGCTTCAACAGCGGCGGCGTTGACGCGCTGGTGCGCAACGTCGAGCGGGCCAAGCGTCGCGGCGATGGCCTGTTGGGCATCAATATCGGCCGCAACAAGGGCACGCCGAACAAGGAAGCCAGCAAGGATTACCTGCATTGCCTGCGCAAGGTGTACCCATTGGCTGACTACGTTGCAGTCAATATTTCCTCGCCGAACACCGCCGGGTTGCGTGAACTGCAGGAAGAGCAGTCGTTGCGCCAGTTGGTTGGCACGTTGCGTGACGAGCAGGAAAAGCTCGCCGGGATCCACGGCAAGCATGTGCCACTGCTGGTGAAGGTCGCACCCGACCTAGTCGAAACCGACATCGATGCCGCGGCCCGGGTGCTCGGCGACCTGCAGGTGGACGGCGTGATCGCCACCAACACCACGGTTTCGCGGGATGGCGTGGAAGATTCGCGCCACGTCGACGAAGCCGGCGGCATCTCCGGGGCGCCATTGATGGCGCGGGCCACCACCACCTTGCGCATGCTGCGTACCCGCCTGCCCGACAACATCCCGCTGATCGGCGTCGGCGGCATCATGGAAGGCGCCGATGCCGCCACCAAGCAGGCGGCCGGTGCCGTGCTGGTGCAGACCTACACAGGCCTGGTCTATCGCGGTCCTGTGCTGATCGGCGAATGCGTGGAAGCCCTGCGGAGGCGTAAGGAAGCCCGCAGCGGCGCCCTGCCTCTGGAATGAACGCCGGCGTCGACGGCTATCGCATCATCGAAAATGCGCCGCTGCGGGCGCGCAATACCTTCGGCGTGCCTGCCGTGGCCCCACTGTTGGTCGAGGTGACGCGCGCATCGGTCCTGCCTGAACTGTTCGCTACGGCCATGCCGACTGGAACCTGCCCGCTGGTGCTCGGCGGCGGCAGCAACCTGCTGTTCGCGGCCGATCCCGAAGGCATCGTGTTGTCCCTTGCCACCCGCGACATTCGCCTGCTTGATGACGACGGCGAGACAACGATCGTCCGCGCCGACGCCGGTGTGGTCTGGCACGATCTGGTGTTGTGGACCCTGGGGCATGGCCTCTCTGGACTGGAGAATCTGGCGCTGATTCCGGGCACGGTCGGAGCCGCACCAATCCAGAACATCGGTGCCTACGGAGTCGAAGTGCGCGAGCACGTGCATGCAGTGGAAGCCTACGATCGCTCCCATCGCGGATTCGTGCGGCTGACCGGCACCGACTGTGCATTCGCCTACCGCGATTCGCTGTTCAAGCACGATCCGGACCACTTCATCGTCAGCGCGGTCGAGTTCCGGTTGCCGCATGCCTACACGCCGCGCTTGGACTACACAGGATTGGCCGACGAACTGCGGGCCATGGGCATCGCCGGCGCGCCGCGTGCCTCGCAGGTGGCCGAGGCAGTCATGCGCATTCGCGGTCGCAAGCTGCCCAATCCGGATGTGCTCGGCAATGCCGGCAGTTTCTTCAAGAACCCGATCCTGCCTGCCGCGGCGGCCCAGGCGCTGCTGGCCGATCACCCGGACCTGCCATGCTATCCAGGGGACGCACCGGACACGCGCAAGCTCTCTGCTGCGTGGCTGATCGATCGCAGCGGCTGGAAGGGCCGCCGCGAGGGCGACGCCGGGATTGCGGCCAGCCACGCACTGGTGCTGGTCAACCACGGCATGGCAAGCGGCAGGCAATTGCTGGACATTGCGCGCCGCGTCGCCGCCGACGTGCATGCCCGATTCGGCATCGCCCTGCAGCCCGAACCGCGCATCATCGGGGCCACGTGGTAAGCCCTTGCGCCGTGTTTTCCCGATCTCGGGACGGGCTTTCCCCGTGAGCCACGCCCGCGGCACCCACGCCCGCGCCGCGCTGCTGATGTTGGCCAGTACCTTCGGTTTCGGCCTGATGGCGATTTTCATCCGCCTGGCCTCCGCCCGCATGCCGACGTGGGAAATCGCCTTCTTCCGCGTCGCCTTCGGATTCATCATCCTGCTGACCTTGCTGTTCTGGCCGCTGCGCGCACAGGGTCGACCCGTGCACGCCTTCCTCGCCAGCGTGCACACCGAACAGTTACCGCGGTATCCGGTGCGCTGTGCGATTGGCGTGGCCGCGATGTTCTGCGGGTTCTGGGCGATTGCCCACCTGCCGCTGGCGCAGGCCATCGCGCTGAATTATTCCTCGCCGATCTTCGTCACCATCGCCGCAATCCTGATGCTGGGCGAACGCGTGCGCGCACGCCGCTGGGCCGCGGTGATCGTGGGCTTCATCGGCGTGCTGGTGATCGTGCGCCCGTACTCGCAGGCGTTCAGTGCGCAGTCACTGGTCGCGGTCGCCGCAGCGATTCTCAGTGCACTCGTGGCGGTGCAGATCAAGCAACTTTCGGCGGTCGACAAGGCCGACACGATTGTCTTCTGGACCTATGCCCTGTGGGTGCCGATGACCCTGCTGCCCACCCTGTTCGTCTGGCGCACGCCGCTGGGCATCGACTGGCTGTGGTTGGCCATGGCCGGGCTGATGGGCACCGCTGGGCAATTGCTGTGGACCCGAGCACTCAAGCTCGGCGAATTATCGGCACTGACGCCCATCAGCTTCACCCAATTGCCGGTGGTCACCTTCGCCGGCTGGCTGCTGTTCGACGAACTCGTCGACACGCCAACCATGCTCGGCGCCGGGATCATCCTCGCCTCCACCTTCTACATCGCTCGCCGCGAATCGCTCTTGGCAAAACAAGCGGCTTCGCAGGCCGTCAGCAAGGACAACCCGCCGGTCGTCTGATCCGTGCGGCGCGACACCCGGCTGCGCCGCATTCACGGCTACACTTTTCGGCGTCACACCTTGCATCCCTGCATGAACAGCGATTCCCCGCACGACGACACGAGCAACCACACCCTGTTCAGTGCGGGTCCGGCCCAGCCGACCCCGCGCTTGGCCTGCGTGGTGGTGATACACGGCGAAGGCCTCGGCAAACGCATCGATCTCCGTGGCCGGCCGGTCCTGATCGGGCGCAGCCAGGAAGCGGACCTCGTGATCGAGCACAAGAGCGTCTCCCGCCAGCACTGCCGGATCTGGAATGACGGCGGTCGCTTCCGCATCCGCGACTTGGGCGCCACCAACCCCACCCGACTGAACGATGCCCGCGTCGAGCAGGATGCGCTACTGGGTGACGGTGACCGCATCACCGTCGGCGAGAGCATTCTCAAGTTCATCGCCCAGGACAGCGTGGAAGCCAGTTACCACGAGGAAATCTACCAACTGGCCGTGCAGGACCCGTTGACCGAGCTCCACAACCGTCGCTACTTCTGCGAGATGGCCGACAAGGAGATCGCGCGCGCTGCGCGCCACGACCGCATGCTGGCGCTGTGCATCATCGACGTCGACCTGTTCAAGCCGATCAACGACCGCCATGGGCACATCGCCGGCGACGAGGTGCTGCGCGGGATCGGCGCGCTCGTGCGCCAGCATGCCCGCGGCGAGGACGTGGCAGCGCGCATCGGTGGCGAGGAATTCGCCCTGCTGCTGCCCGAATGCACGCTTGCGGATGCCATCCAGTTGGCCAAACGCCTGCGTGCTGCGGTCGCAGACGCGGTATTCACCCCGGGCGGTACGCCGCAACGGATCACCATCAGCATTGGCGTCGCCAGCCTGTCCCCCGACCGCGCAGCCCGTGGGCCGTTGATGGCCGCCGCCGATGCCGCGCTGTACCGGGCCAAGAGCGAAGGCCGCAACCGGGTCTGCGTCGAAGATTGAACGCGGGTCAGGGCAGGTAATCCTCGATCCGTACCGCATCGATCTGCTCCGGCTTGAGGTAGCGGTTGGCATACTCGTTGTGCACACCGGCGCGCAGGAACAATTCGAAAAGCTCGGGGTCGATGTGTTGGTCCTTGCACATCTTCGCCATGATGGCGATGGATTCCGAGAGCGTCTTGCCGGACTTGTACGGACGATCCGCGGCGGTGAGCGCCTCGAAGATGTCGGCGATCGCCATCATCCGCGCTTCCACGCTCAGCTGGCTGCGGTCGAGCCGGCAGGGATAACCGGTGCCGTCCATCTTCTCGTGGTGGCCTCCGGCGATCTGCGGCACCTCGCGCAGGTGCCGCGGCAACGGCAGTTCACCCAGCATCTTGATCGTCTGCACGATGTGCTGGTTGATCTTGTAGCGATCTTCCTCGGTCAACGTGCCACGGCTGATCGTCAGGTTATGCAATTCGCCACGGTCGTAGAGCAATTCCGGGACAGCCATCCGGAAGCCCCAGCGGTTGTCCTCCGGAATCCGCTCCGCTTCGTTCCTCGGGACGCGGTGCTCGGGCCGGTCGGCCAATAGCGGCTCTTCGACCGGTAGCATCGGTGCTGGCCGAGGCATGCGCTCCAGTTCGTCCCTTGACAATCCCAGCCGATCATCCAGGGTACGCAGCCAGCGCCGCGCGCCGATTCCTCGCAGGCGATCTTTCTGCTCGGTCGGCAGGAATTCGCCACCCACGTTGCAGCGCGCGACGAACGCGAATTCCTCGTCCAGCGTCTGCAGCAAGGCATCACGTTGCTGCGCCAGCAATGCCTCCTCACCGCCTTCGGCCACGCCCTTCCAGTAAGCGATCCAGGCATCACGCTTGAGCACCTCGAAACGGGTGCGCACTTCGTGGATGCGGTTGTGGACGGTCTCCAGCTTGGTGGCCTTGTCGACGATGTATTCGGGCGTGATCACCTTGCCGCAGTCGTGCAGCCACGCCGCCAGATGCAACTGCTCCCAGCGCTCCTCGCTCATCGCAAAATCGGCATACGGCCCGCTGTCCTGTGCGCAGGCCGCGCGCGCCAGCATGAACGTGAGCTCCGGCACGCGTGCGCAATGACCGCCGGTGTACGGGCTCTTGTCGTCGATGGCCCCGGCGATCATGCGGATGGTTGCTTCCAGCAGCGCCTTCTGCTCCTTGACCAGCTCCTGTGTTTCAAGCGAGGTCGCCGCGCTGGCGGCCAAGGCCTCGATGAAACGGATGCTGGCCTCGTTGATCTCCTCGTCCTTGAACAACAGCAGCATGCCGAGCAACTGATCGTGGCGGTCTCGCAACGGCAACGCCAGCATGGTCGGCTTCGCAAGCTGCTCGTCCAGGCCGAGCGTGCACAACTCCTCCACGCTCAGGTGCCCGCTCAATGGCCTGGATGCCTTGCAGGCTGCTTCCATCAGCAAGGGCAAATGCTGCGGAGACAGTGGCGGCAGGTCGGGCGCCGGCTTGGCCTTGCCGCCTTCGACGTCGAGCGCGGTGATGCGCAGCGCGCCGCTGGCATCGGCCAGGTAAAGCGCTCCACCACGCGCCTCGGCAATGTCCACAAGTTTGTCCAGTAACCATGGCCGCAATCGATCGAAATCGGTCTCGGTCACCAATTGCTGATTGATCCGCAGGAACCGCCGTACCGCGTCGCGCATCAGGTCGAACGCTGCGCCGAAGGCGTCGATTTCACGCACCGAGGATCGCACCACCGGGTGGTCGCTGAAATCAAACCGCCGCACCGCCTCGGCTTCCTGCGCGAGCCGTGCCAGTGGGGCCACGATACGGCGGGAAACCAGCAGGGCAATCGAAGCCGCCAGCGCCACCAGCAGGAAGAATTCCCACGCCCCCGGGATGGCGTCGCCGAACCAGCGTAGTGATTCACCCGTCAGCACCACCAACACGACCGCCAACAGGGTGATGTGAATGTACAGTGGAAAACTGAGTTGCCTGCGCGCCATGGCATGGCTCCAGATCCAGAATCTGCCGCGAGTGTAGTCTGCGGCCCACAGACAGGACGAGGCAACATGCGCGACCCGTCCCATCCGCGCTTTGACACAATGCCTGCATGATTCCAGCCACGCATGCAGGCAACCTGGCCCAGCCGCGTTTCCACGGGGAAGCGTTGTTGTTGCCCGTGGCCGATGGCTCCGACTGGCCGCAAGCCCCGGTGCTGGAGTTCGCGGGCACGCGACTGCTGCGCAAATCCGAGCTCCACGTCACCCTGCTGGGCCGCACGCATGCTTCCGCGCTGCGGGAACGGCTGGACGATGCGCGAATCCACCGGATCGCAACTGGGTTCGACTGGACCGTCAAGCGCACCGGCGCAGGCAGCGTTCTGGCCAAGCTGAAGCACGATGGCACGGCGCCCCTGCCCTGCACCAGCTTGGTCGAACGCATCGACATGCCGGCGTTCACCGCCTTCAGGGACGCATTGGCCACAATTGCCGGCCTTTCACTTCCTGACACGTGCCCGCATGTCACTCTGTACGTCGCCGGCGACCCGGAAGGAATCGGCTTGCCGGATTCGGCCACCTTCGCGGCACTCCGGCAATTCGACCTGCCGCTGCCGACCGCGAACGAACGATCGCCGCCACCCCTGCCTGAAGCCCTGCGCAATGCCTATCTGGCTGCCCGCTACCGCATTCCCCCACTTGGCTGCAGCCTGCACATCGGAATGCCCTGCCCCGAGTTGGATGGCGAACTCGCACGGCACGGCGCACGGCACGCCAGCATCCTCACCGCCCACAATCCCTGCAGCGTGCAACTCCCGCCTGCCGCAAACGTCCTGCGCCAGCAACTCATGCATGCGGAACTCGAAGCACTCGGCATCACGACGATCATTGCCGAAAGCCACGATCCGGAAGGCCACTGGCCCAGCGAACCGGGCCTGCTCGCCATCGACACCCCACCCGATGTCGACGACACCCTGCTGATCCGCTACCGGCAGCATGCCTTGGTCGCGCTCGAACTCGGCCAGCCTGCTCGTCTGGTGCTGCATCCGGCGCATCGGGCTCCCGTGGTCTCGCCTCCACTCAGGGACCGGTGATCTCCACGTCGTAGTACAGATGTGGCGAGGGCTCTGGGTTGAGACGGTAGTGCCACCACTCCTCGGGAAGGTTGGCAAATCCCTGTGCTTGCATGGCATTGCGCAGGCGATTGCGGTTGGCCCGCTGCCGTGGACTCACCTCGGGGGCGTCGGTATGCGCACGCGTGCCGAAGAAATCGAAGCCGGTCCCCATGTCGAGCGGCTGGCACTCGGCCCCCTCCGCATTGCATTGCAGGATCGTGAGGTCCACCGTCGCCCCGCGGCTGTGGCCCGAGACCGGGGCAATGTACGTTCCGCTCAGCTGCGACTTGTCCAAGCCAGGATAGAACTCTGCCTTGCCGACCAAGTCCGTCGGGTCGGCCATCCAGCGCACGAATTCGGCCACGGCGCGCGCCGGGCGATAGCAATCGAAGATGCGCAGGCGTTGGTGTCGCCGGCGCAATGCCAATTCGACCCGTGCCAGCGCTGCCGCCGCTTCCGGTTTTAGCCAACACCGTGGCGCCAGATACCCCGTGATCGGACGACCAACGAAGTTGTGGCTGCCGAAATACCGCATGTCCAAATCGATTCCCTTCACCACCGACTGGATGTCGACCAATCCCGCCTGCTGGCGGGTCGTGGCTGGCGACAGCGTCGGCGACTGGGCCGCACCCGGGAAGATGCCCGCGAGCCATCCCGCCAGCACGAGGCAAACACGTTCCTTGCGCCGTCCCATGCCACTCATCCTCCCGCACCGCGGCACGCTTCGGGCATCGTGATCGCCTCCAGCCCACGGACGTCACGGATCCCGAGACCGGAGTCATCCGGGACGGAGATCCTGGATTCGTCGAAGACGACCCCACCAACCACCGGATTGAAGGTGCACAGGGAGGGACCATCGAGATCGATCCGGGTGATGGTGTCGGACCGCGCCACCGCCAAGTGGACCGCTGCAGCCACGCTGATCGACGACTCCAGCATGCAGCCCATCATGCATTCGATCCCGTGCAGGCTGGCGATGTCAGCCATGCGGAGAGCGTTGGAGATTCCGCCCGCCTTCATCAGCTTGATGTTGATGATGTCGGCAGCTTGCCTGCGGATCAATTCAAGGACTTCCAGTGGACCATAAGCACTTTCATCGGCCATGACCGGCGTTTGCACGCGTTCGCTGACGTAGCGCAAGCCGGCGATGTCCCGTGCCTTCACAGGCTGCTCAACCAAGTCCAGCGGAATGCCGGCATCCTCCAGCGCCAGCAAGGCAGAGACCGCCTGCTTTGCCGTCCAGCCTTGGTTGGCGTCCAGCCGCAGCAGGGCGCGCCCGCCCACGGCGGCATGGATCGCCTTGACTCGCTCGATGTCCACGGCAATGTCTTTTCCGACCTTGAGCTTCAGTGCGCCGAAGCCACGATCGACGGCGCTTATCGAGTCGGCCACCATCGTCTCGATGGCATTCACACTGATGGTGATGTCGGTGGTGACCACCGGATCTCCACCACCCAGCAACTTATACAGTGGTGCCCCATGGAGTTGCCCCCACAGGTCATGGACGGCGATTTCCACCGCGGCCTTGGCGCTCGTGTTCTTCTCGAGCGCGGACTGCACGCTCCGGGTGATGCGTTGGAGGTCGGCGACCTCCATGCCAACCAGTGGCGGTGCGATGTAATAGCGGATCGCATCGATGATCGAACCGTGGGTGTCCCCGGTGATGACCGCGGTTGCAGGTGCTTCGCCGAATCCGACGTGGCCGGTGTCGGTGTCGACCATGACGACCACGTCCTCCACCGACTCCACGGTGCGCAAGGCGGTCTTGAATGGCGTCTTGAGGGGCACCCGAAGCATGGCAAGCCGGACACCGACGATTTTCATCACTCCACCTCCGGGCAGGAGTCCACAGTATCGGCTGGATCAGCGGCGAATCCGCACGATGCTGGTCATGCGGTCGATGAACGTCGCATCGGAATCGAACAGCAGGGGCAACAGCGGCGTGACCGCCACGGAATTGAGTCGGACAGTGGCCTGGCTGCCATCCGGATTTCGATACCGCATCCCGGTGACATCGTGGATCACGTACGGCTGTCCATGCAGGCGACCGATCACCAGCATTACGTGACCAGGGATGTAAACGAGATCACCCACGTCGAGCGCCTGCGCCGCAGCCAAGCGGTCGGCACGGCTGTCCGTCGTCCCGAACAGCCGGTGCACCACACCGGGGCTCACGGCCTGTCGGCTGGTGTTGCGCGGCAGCAGGATGCCCATGCTGGCAAACACCTCGGAAACGAACCCCGAGCAGTCGCGACCATCGTAAGCATGGCCCCAGCCGTAGCGCTCGCCGAGGAACTTGAACGCCTGGCGGATCAGGTTGGCGCGGGTATACGGCAGATAGCCCGCGGCCGTGTCGGCGCTCTTCGGCACCAGTGCGGGCAGGAAAGCGAGGCTGCCATCGTCGTTGCGAATCGGCAGGGAGAGGGCCCACGCTGCATAGGCAGTCTGTCCATTGACCGGGAGGTCAGGCGCAAGCCCAATCGCCAGCGGCAGGCGGGTGGACATGTCGAATTCGCGACGCGACACCTGCGGAGCCTCAGGGGTGAACACGGTCTCTGCCCGCGCCCCGGTGACGACCCGGAATGGCGTACGGGCCGCATAGCCCAGCACGTCGGCGCGGGTGCCCAGCGCGATATTTTCGCGCTGGGTCCATGCGGCGTAGCGCGGGCTGGCCACAAACAACCAGCGCCCATCGGCACTTTCGTGGACCACCGCCACCGGCGTTCCCGGGAACTCCGCCGTTTCCTGGAACCGGTCGATGTCGGTATCGCCCGGTTTCGTGAACACCCCCAATTCGGTCGGGAACGCTCGCAGGGACGCCCGCAGGATGACCAAGCCAAAGCGCACGGGAACGTGCTCGGCCACGCGATCCAGCGCAAGCGATGCCTGCCATTGCGCCCGCATCGCTTGCGGAAAACGTTGGCCCTCCTCGTCGAACAGTTCCCCGGCCGGGATTCGCGAAACGCCTTCGATCCGCCCCAGAACCCACGCCCGCGGGAGCAGGTCGGGCAAGGACGCAAGATCGTGCAACGAAGGCTCCAACCTCAGCATCCGCGCGTTGGCCGCGGTGATTTCCGCAGGCGTCAGGATGTTCGCATCAGGCTGTCGAAGCCGCCTGATCCAGAATGCCGGTGCGAGTTGCGCTTCTTGGACTCCGATGACGCCGGAGGTCGGTAACGGCAACGGATCGACCGGCGGTCTCGCGATCGCCGCATCGCAGCACAGGGACATCGCCAACATCGGAATCCACATCGTCACGCCGCGCATCCGCCCTTCCTCCAGAGTCAGGCCGCTGGCAGCGCCAGCGCCGACATGATGCCCGCCATCATCAAACCGAAGCCGGTACCCAGCAGGTAACCGAGCAATGCCAGCAGGATACCCACCGGCACCAGCGGCGGGGCATAACTCGCGGCCAGCACCGGGGTGGCAGCCACGCCGCCCACATGTGCCAGCGAGGCGATCCCGCACAGGTACAGGTCGAAATGGAAGAGCCGCGCGAGGACGGCCAGCACCAGCGCATGGATCAGCAGGATGCATGCCCCTGCGAGCACATACATCGGCGCGGCGGCGATGCCATGGAAATTGCTCTGCGATGCAAGCACCGCCACCACCAGCATCAACAGCGCAGACGATACCTGGCTGGAGCCGGCAAAGCCGGCCAGTGGCGTGTGGGCCACGACCAACCCGAGTGCGGTCGCCAGCAGGATCGCCCAGGTCTTGGCGCTGACGATGCCGGACGCGGGAAGCAACCCAGCCAACCATTGCGACAGCAGGGCCACCGCCAGCGCGGCGCCCAGCCACAGCAGCACGCCGTCCCAATGCAGTGGCCCGGTCGGTCGCGCCACGACATCCGGCAAGTCGCCCGACGACGTGGCGCGCGTCCAGCGGTTGAACGCCGGGGCCAGCCGGGCAATCGAAAACAGGACCACCACCCAGACCGAATAGCACAGGGCGTCGGTCAGCAACGACATGCCCAACAACTGGTCCGACATCCCAATCGCCTGCTTGACCGCAATTTGGTTCGCAGTCCCGCCCACCCAACTGCCCGATAGCGCCGCCAAGGGTTGCCACGCGTTGCCTGCCAACCATGGACGGAACAGCAAGAAGACGACGAGGAAGGCGACGAACAGACTGAAGGTCGTGGAGAAGAACACGCCCAGCACGCGCGAACCGAGCCCGAAGATGGCGCGCAGGTTGCAGTGGATCATCAGCAGGAACAGCAGCGCGGGCACGCCCATCATGATCAGCGCGCCCTGCGCCTCACTGATGGGTTCGTTGATCGTCCACGCACCGGACGCCGCCAGTGCAGTGATCGTCAGGTACACCAGCACAACCGGCGGCAACACCTTGAACATGCGCCAGCCGCTGCGTCGCTCCAACGCCGGGAACGCCCCGGCGACCAGGAGCATCAGGGCAAGATAGGGCCAGACGCCTTCGATCACCGCCGCCCCCCAACAAGCCGCAAAGCCGGCATGAAAGCGCACATCGCGGGAAAAAGGAATAGGCCAGCCCTTTGCCAGATCCATTCGTCCGTGGAATATTTGCCGGATCATGGCTGTGAATCCTCTGCCGCGATGTCCACGTGCCAGAGCTTCAGGAGTGATGAGTGGCAGCACGCCCTGCTTCAGAACAGAGTCGTCCCAAAGCACGCTGGCCACGCTGGCTGCTTGCGATGCTGCTGCCGTTCGTTGCCCATGCCGGGGATCGGACATCCGCGCAACCACCCGCCGCGCCACCCGCGATCATTGCCGCCATCGATCGCGGGAACTTCCACGATGCCCAGGCCACGATCGACCGTTTGCTTGCCAATCCGGGCCTGGCCGAAGCGGATCGCACGGCATTGCTGTTCCAGCGCGAGCGCATGCGCCGCATCCTGTTGGATTTCACCCTGGACCGTGCCGCGTTGGCCACCCGCGTGCGCAGACTCATCCCCGACCTGCGCGAGGACGAATTCTCCCGCTGGGATCGCGACGGCCTGTTCGAACGCATGACAATCGACGGACGGGTGCTTTACTTCAACCGCTCGGCAGGCAACCTGATCCAACTCAGCCCGGAAGCGCGTGGACGACGCGCCGTGCAGGCGCCGCTGGCACAAGGTCCCATGGAATCCCTCCATCCCCGCCATCGCAGCATCCACGCCGCAACCCTGGCCAGCGGCAATTCCAGCGTCTTGCCGATCCGGGTACGGATGACGCAAACACTGACGGTCGCCGCCGATGCGGTTCCGGCAGGAAAGGCGGTTCGCGCATGGATACCCTACCCACTCGAAATTCCGGGCCAACAGGAAGCCGTCCGCTACGTCGCCAGCATCCCGGCTCGGCATGAACTCCCGGCAGAATCCGGGCCACAACGCACCATCCACCTGGAGCTGCCCGCGCAGTCGGGACGGGAAACCCAGTTCTCGGTCACCTATGAGGTGACCCTTTTCGCACAGGACCACCGGCTGGACCCCGGCCGCGCCGAACCCATCACGCTCACGCCGGCGCTTGCGCCGTACGTGGAAGAACTGGCTCCGCACGTCGTCTTCACCTCGGCGATGCGTGCATTTTCCGAACGCATCGTCGGCGGCGAACGCAATCCCTACCGCATCGCTCAGAAGCTCTTTGCCGCGGTGGACACGATCCCCTGGGCGGGCGCGCGCGAATACTCGACCATCTCCAACATCAGCGACTACGCCCTGCACGCCGGCCATGCCGACTGCGGCCAGCAGACCCTGCTGCTGATCACCCTGCTGCGCCTGAACGGGATCCCGGCGCGCTGGCAGTCCGGGATGGTGTTTTCCGACGATGGCTCAGGTTACGACAACATCCACGATTGGGGTTTCGTCTACCTTCCACCCTGGGGCTGGGTGCCGATGGATGTCACCACCGGGCAACTGGACGGGAACCTTCCCGGCGACGCCGACCTGCGCTGGTTTTACCTGGGTGGCCTCGACAACTGGAGGATCGCCTTCAATTCCGATTTCGGACGCGCCTTCCAGCCACCCAAGCGGCATTTTCGTTCCGACACCGTGGACTCGCAGCGCGGGGAAGCCGAATGGGACGGCGGCAACATCTACTTCGACCAACTGGATTACCGATTCGATTGGCGCGTCCTGTCGGAACGGCAACACCACACCACCCACTGAACAATCGACACCACACCGGCAACGGCAGGAAGACCACGCATGGGCCGCGCCGTCCAACCTTATCCCCAATCCCCTGGGGCAATGCTGACTACATCAGCGTTGCCCTGGAAAGCCAAAGAACCTCGGCAACCCCGTCTTGCCACGGCAAAGGCAGCAGGAATGATGCATCTCCCACGCCACCGCTGCTGCACACTCGCCGCGACCTTCGCGCTGGCACTGCTTGCCGCCTGCACCACCGTCCAACGACGAAACCCGATCGCCACCTGGGTACCGTCGGCCAACTTCGACCAGCGCCATGCCGTCATCATCGTGCTGCACTACACCCAGCAACATTCGGTGGAGGAAAGCCTGTCCACCCTGCGCGGCGAAAACAGCACCGGGCCGGTCAGCGCACATTACCTGATCGGCAAGGATGGACGGATTTTCCAACTCGTGCCCGATGGCGCACGCGCATGGCACGCCGGCAACGGACGTTGGGGCACGATCACCGACCTCAACTCTGCATCCATCGGAATCGAGTTGGACAACGACGGTGCCTCGGACTTTGCCGAACCCCAAGTTGAAAGCCTGCTGCGGCTACTTGACGACCTCACCACCCGCCTGATGATTCCCAAGACACAGGTCATTGGCCACGCCGACATGGCGCCAAGCCGCAAGCAGGACCCTGGGCCTCGGTTCCCATGGTCGCGCCTGGCGGCAGCCGGTTATGGCTTGTGGCCACGCGGCGAGCTTGGTGAGCCGCCGGCCGGTTTCGATCCTTGGCTCGCGCTGTCCGCCATAGGCTATGCCCTCGATGATCGTCCTGCCGCTGTGCGCGCCTACCGTGAGCACTACCGGGGCGACAGGGCGACCGCGCTGGATGCCCAGGACCTCCGCATCCTCGCCAACCTGGCTGCACAACGCGCCAAGCGGCCAACCCAATGACACACACGGCCGTGCGTGGGCTACCCTGCAGCCTTGCCTTGAAGCCACGCCCACGATGTCCATCGTCCTGACCGATTTCGCCCGCGCCCGGCTGTTTCCACGCGATGGACGCCGCACTGCCATCCAGGACTGCACGCCGGACCAATTCATCGATCGCCTCAACACCGAACCGCCGCAGCGGGTCCTCGAAGGCTATGCGCCGTTCTGCACGCTCCACGTCCATCCAAACTGGACCACGACCCGCTGCTCGGTCATCGCCATCACGGACGCCAACCGCCACCTGCTGCAAACGGCATACGAGGCGCGCAATCGCGATGAACTGCCAGTGCTGGTGCGCTGGTTCGAAGGCATCGAACCCCCGGTGGCCCGATTCCTGATCCCAATCCTTTACGACCGCATCCAGCTGGCGCAGGAAGGCACCGTGATCGACGCCGACTGGGGCGTGGTGGGCTGCCTGTACACGCAGGAGCCGGAGGAACTCCCGATGGCGCCGATCACCCGGATGCGCAATGCACTGGGCGTCGCCGAAGGCGGCTCCGGAATCGCACTGGACCGCCACGCCTACAAGCAAAGCGTCGCATTCTGGGAACGCCATGCCAACTGGCGATGACATCCGACACCCCACCGAGCCCCGCAACCACCATGCCAGTCATCCACAACCTTGACCAGACCACACAGCGCCCCATCATCCTGACAATTGCCCGCCGTGCCCGGCTCCTGCTGATGGCCGTGCTGCTGTCTGCATGTACCCACCAGCCCCTCGCCGCTGCAACCGAGGCCAGGGCGTGGGACGACGCGCAGCAACTGGTGTTGGTGACCAGCGCCGGTTGGAGCAGCACCCACGGCGAGCTGCGTCGGTTCGAACGCGTGGCCGGTGCATGGACGCAGGTGGGTGACGCCATGCCGGTCGCCCTCGGCCGCAGCGGCAGCGGTTGGGGCGTGGGCTTGAGCGATGCGCGCACCGACGGCCCGGTCAAGCGCGAGGGCGACGGCCGTGCGCCGGCCGGCGTGTTCGCCATCGGCACCGCCTTCGGCTATGCAAACAGCGCCCGGACCGGGCTGCCGTACCAAGCCATGACCGGCAACGACTGGTGCATCGACGTGCCCGATTCGGCCTACTACAACCGCATCATCGATCGCAGCGCGGTGCGCGCGCCGCTGCTCGACCAGTCCAGTGAACCGATGCGCCGCGACCTGCACTTGGACGGCGACCAACGCTACCGCGAAGGTTTCGTGATCGAACACAACCTCGACGGCAAGGTGCGGCGTGGTGGCAGCTGCATCTTCGCCCACCTGTGGAACGACCCACAAGGCACCACAGCCGGCTGCACCGCGATGTCGGCGGACAGCATGGACGCGCTGCTGGCATGGCTGGACCAACGCAAACACCCGGTGTTCGTGTTGTTGCCGACACCGCAATACCTTGCCCTGAAATCGTCGTGGAACCTGCCGGAGATCAGCCGATGAACCAGACCGTCCGCGTCCTCGTCGGCCTCGCTGCCGGCATCGCACTGGGGATCGTGCTGGCACTGGAAAAACCGGAAACGGGGCTGGAACTGGCTGTCGTCGTCGAACCGTTCGGCAAGCTCTGGCTCAACGCCCTGCAGATGACCGTGGTGCCATTGGTCTTTTCACTGGTGGTGGTTGGCATCAATCAAGCTTCAGATGCCGCGCATTCCGGTCGCGTCGCCAAGCAATCCATCGGACTGTTCTTGCTCCTGCTGGCCCTGGCCGCGGCAATGACCGCAGTGCTCGCACCGCTGGCGCTGTCACTGCTGCAACCCGACCCCGCCGTGGCCGCCGCGCTGCGCGCCCACGCCGACGAACTGCCGCCGGCCAATGCCGGCTGGGCTGCCGCGCTGACCGCGATCATCCCCAGCAACGCACTCGCAGCCGCAGTGGCCAGCGCAATGCTGCCGCTCGTCACCTTCGCATTGTTCTTCGGTTTTGCCCTGACCCGCATCGAGCCCACGGGTCGTGCGCAGGTGGTCGGTTTCTTCAGGGCCATCAGCGAAGCCATGATCGTGATCGTGCGCTGGGTGCTGTGGGCCGCGCCGGTGGGCATCTTCGCGCTGGTGTTCGCCCTCACCGCACGTTCGGGCCTCGGCGTGCTGCATGCACTGGGAATCTACATCGCACTGGAATGTGCCTTGTACGCGCTGGCGGTGGTGCTGCTCATCGGCATGGCGGTTGCCTTCGGCCGCCAGACCCTGCGCCATTTCATGGCCGGGCTGGTGCCGGTGCAGGCAGTCGCCGCAAGCACCCAGTCCTCACTGGCCACCCTGCCGGCCATGCTCGACAGCGCCAGCAACAAACTCGGCTATCCCGAACGCGTGTCCGGGCTGGTGCTGCCGATGGCGGTCTCGCTGTTCCGCATCACCTCGCCCATCCAGTACATCGCCACCGCCTGTTTCATCGCCTGGGCGCTGGGCGTCAACCTCACACCCGCGCAACTCGCCGCCGGCGTTGCGTTGTCGGTGCTGGTCAGCATGGGCTCGGTGGGGCTGCCCGGCCAGGCGATCTTCCTTGCCACCAATCTGCCGATCACCTCGGCCATGGGCTTGCCGATCGCGCCATTGCCAGTGCTGATGGCGGTGGATGCCATCCCCGACGTGCTGGCCACGGTCGGTAATGCCACCGCGGACATGACCGTCACCTCGCTGGTGGCGGCGCGCAGCGAAGCGTCCAACTCTGCCCCAACGACACCGGCTTGAGCGGAAAAGACTTGCTGCAGGGCGGTCCCAGAACAGCGCACCGCCCTGCAGGGACCCCGCACAGCACACGTCCCACCGTCAGGCAAACGGTGGGCGCAGTCCTTCGGCCATCTTCGCGCCCAGCCAGACCAACACCATCCCTGCCAGCAGCGTCGTTCCCAGATAGCCGGCCAAGGCTTCGTTACGCCCACCCCGACCCAGCAGCAGGCATTCGAGCATCAGCGAGGAAAACGTCGTCAGGCCACCGAGAATGCCGACGATCAGGAAGGCACGCCAGTACAGCGCATGCGGCCCGCGGCCTTCGAGCCAGACAGCCAGGAATCCGACCGCGAACGCCCCGCCCAGATTGGCGGCCAGCGTCCCCCATGGCAGGCCACTGCCCATGTGGCGGAGCAGGACACCGCCCAGCCAGA